>CANIHR010000070.1 GCA_947467185.1 Bryobacterales bacterium | reverse complement strand
TTGCCGAATGCAATGGCATGGTCGAGTTGAAGTGCCCCGAGTGCCGTCTTCCCGTCATTCGAGATCGCTACCCGCACGGGACCGCTGTGGGCGGTACCCATCGGAATCTCGCCAACCACCTTCTTCGCCGCTGCATCGATGATGGTGATCGAGTAGCCATCAGAGTTAGCGACATATAAACGGGTATGATCCGGACTGAACACGATCCCCTGCGGCCGCGCGCCAACCGGAATCAGATCGACATTGCGCGTAACCAGGTCGACGACCGCCACGTTGCCGGTGTCCGTGCAGGTAATCCACGCGGTTCGGTGATCCCGCCCGAGCACAACCATATGCGGCGCCTTACCGCGGATGTCATATGTATCGATGACCTCCCGTTTGGCCGGGTCCAGAATCAGCAGTGCGCTGGGCAGTTCGGTGGTGACCAGTACATGCCCGGTAGCCGCATCGAAGTCGATGCCGTGCGGACGACGGTGTTCACCCAAATCGATGGTGGCCACTTTGGTCCGTGCCTTCAGGTCGACCATCGTGACCGAATTTCCGCCCGCCGTTTTTTCTGTCATCAGCATAACGCCGTTATCGGTGGTGAAACCGTAGCGGCCGTCCTTTGAAACTGCCATCTCGTGTGGGTGACCACCGATAGGAACCTCGGTCTCCAGCTTGCCTTCTCTGGTGTAGAAACCGACATGGCCGGTTCCTTTCTCAACAATCACCAACTCTGCGGCGAATCCGATCAACGGGACGATGAGTAGCAGAATCACCAGTCTCATTTCACCGCCGCCTTCTCGCGAGTCAGTTGATCCTGAAATGTCTTCTCGGACTTCGCGGCGAATGCGCGGTAGCCTTCGGGGTCGATGAAAGGGTTCCCGCCGCCGGGGAGCTTTTCATACTTTGCATTCATGCCGTAGTAATTCCCGTGCGCGCCGAGAAAGATGTCGCATTTCAGGCGCTTCAGCACGTCGAAACCGGTCTGGAAATCCTCAGCGATGCCCGGCCACGTTGGCTGTCCGACGAAATGTACTCCGGGATTGATGGAAGTTCCGCCAACGAACACAACTTCGAGCTTCCTGCCGCCTTCGTCGACTGTCATCGTGAAGGTGGTGCAACCCATGCTGTGGCCGGGCGTCAGGTGCGTATAAAGGGTAATCCCGCCGAGCGTAATCTTCTCCCCATCGCGAAGGATATGATCGACCTTCACCGGGGGATACGTCTGTTCCTTACCCCAGCGCGGATCTTTGATCCCGCCGCTCTCCAGTACCGGGGCGTCGCGCTCGCTGGAGTACACTTGGCCTCCTGTTAGTTTCTGCAGCGCAGCCATACCGGCAACATGGTCGAAGTGGGCCTGACCGTTTAGCAGAATCTTCACGTCCCGGGGATTAAAACCGAGCTTCCGGATGCCCGCATCGATGATCGGCACCGTTTCGGCATATCCGGCGTTGATCACGATGTGACCGGCAGGCGTGGTGATCAGATACGAAGTGATATCGTCGGCCCCGACATAGTAAAGGTTGGCGGCGATCTTATGGGCCGGAAACGGACTGTTCCCGGGGATGGTGGCTTGGGGGAAAACGTTAGCAGCGGCGAGCGCGAACAGGGCGAGATATCGCATGAATCGATTATCATTCAAAAATATGCGTCGAGCCTCTTTCCATAGCTTTTTCTTCCTGTTACTTGCACTTGGGCCGCTCGCATCCGGGGCAGGTGAGAAGTTCACGCTGACCATCGACAACATCATGCGGGGACCAAATCTGGTGGGGACGGAACCTGCGCAGGTACGGTGGAAAGCCGACGGGTCGAAGGTTTACTTTCAGTGGAAGCACGCATCGGATCCTGTCATTCAGCCCCTGGATACCTATGAGGTCAACCGGGATGGCACGGGACTGAAGAAGCTGTCAGACGACGAGGTCCGGGCATTGCCGGCAGCCGGGGATGTCAGCGAGGACCGGTCGAGGACAGTGTATTCGCAGGATGGAGACTTGTTCCTGCTGGAGAATGCGTCCGGCGCAAAGCGGCAGATCACGAAAACCGCTGATGCCGAAACCGGGCCGCGGTTTCAACCTGACGGCAAACGCATCACGTTCACAAAGGGCGGGAATCTGTTCCTGCTGTCGCTGGAAAATGGCGATCTGGAGCAACTGACTGACATTCGGACTGGCACGGATACGGCTCCGGCGGCAGCTGCGGCTGGTGGTCGCGGTGGTGGCGGACGCAGTGGTGGTCGCGGCGGAGCACCGGCGGCTGGCGCCCCTGCAGAACCGAAAGGGACCGATGCCCAGGAGTTGCTGAAGAAAGAACAGCGAGAGATGTTCGAAGTCGTTCGGAATCGCGTTCGCCTGAAGGAAGAGACCGATGCGAAGCAGAAAGCTCGCCCGGCAGCTCGGAAGCCCTATACGTTGCAGGCCCGGCAGTCGATCAGCAGTCTGCAGCTTTCACCGGACGGTAAGTATGTAACGGCGCTGGTCAATGAAACCGCAAACGGGACGAAGAACTCGTTGGTACCCAACTGGATTACCGACTCCAGTTACCCGGAAGATATCCCGGGGCGGCCGCGGGTGGGCGACGCGATTGCGCACCGCCGCATGGTGATATTGAACGTCGCGACCGGTGAGGCGAAGAACGTGGAACACACCGGAATCGATGGTCAGGTGGAGGACGGGGCCTCGTGTTCGCAGGGCTTTGGTGGCGGTGGAGGCGGAGGCGGGGTTCAAACCGTCTACTGGTCACCCGATGGCTCAAAGGCTGTGATTGGTGCCCGGTCGGAGGACAACAAGAACTGCTGGCTGCTCGCTCTGGATGTGGGGGGCGCGACGGGACGGGTCCTGTTCCACGAGCATAATGACGCCTGGATTGGCGGTCCCGGGGGCGGCAATGGCTGGCTGGGCGACAACCGCACCTTCTACTTCACCTCAGAGAAGGACGGCTTCAACCACCTGTATACGGTGCCGTTTGAGGGCGGGGAAGTGAAGCAGCTCACTTCGGGGAAGTGGGAGATCGACCGGATTTCGCTCTCCCGGGATAAGCAAAGCTTTTACGTGAGTTCCACCGAAGGCAGTCCCTACGAGCGCCAGTTATGGAAGGTTCCGGTTAGTGGCGGGCCCCATGTCCGACTGACCAAAGCCGTCGGAGTGCATGCTGCCGTGCTGTCACCCGACGATAAATTCCTCGCAGATGTCTACTCCTATTGGAACCGACCTCCGGAGTTGTTCCTCCAGGGTGCGGACATTCAGGCTGCGCCGGCAAAGGTGACGACCTCACCATCGGCGGAGTTTGGCTCATATCCCTGGCTGGATACGCCGATCGTCGAGGTCTCGGCCCGGGATGGAGCCAAGGTCCCCGCACATGTCTACAAACCGGCCAACTTCAAGCGCGGTGGCCCCGCAGTAATCTTTGTTCACGGGTCCGGATACCTTCAGAATGTACATAAAGGTTGGTCGGTTAACTACTACAGAGAATACATGTTTAACCAGATGCTGATGGAGCGCGGCTACCTGGTGATGGACATTGACTACCGGGCGTCGAAAGGCTACGGTCGCGACTGGCGAACGGGAGTCTACCGGCATATGGGTGGCAAGGATCTGGATGACCATGTGGATGCCGCGAAGTGGATGGTGTCGCAGTACGGTGTGGATCCGAAGAAGATCGGACTGTACGGGGGCAGTTACGGTGGCTTCATCACACTCATGGCGCTGTTTACCCAACCAGACGTGTTTGCGGCCGGCGCGGCACTACGGCCCGTGAGCGACTGGGCCTATTACAATCAGCAATATAGCGGTAACATCTTAAACCAACCTCAGAAGGATTCGGAGGCTTACCATCAGTCGTCTCCGATCTATTTTGCTAACGGGTTGAAAGGGCATCTGCTGATCGCTCATGGCATGGTGGACACGAACGTCCAGTTCGTGGATACGGTTCGCCTGGTCCAGAAGCTCATTGAGCTGAAGAAGGAGAACTGGGAACTCGCCGTGTATCCGGTAGAGGACCATTCGTTTATTCAGCCTGCCAGTTGGGCCGACGAATACAAACGAATCCTGAAGCTGTTTGAGACATCATTGAAATAGCGGTGTTGAAGGTCGCGCAGAAGCGGATACCGGGTTGGCTCTGGCCGAGCGCCCTGGGCCTTGACGCGCCGGCAGTTGCTCTGGTTTGGCAGCGCTGTCTGTGTCGGTCGCATGGTTTCGATTTGCCGTGGGCGGCCCGAGTAACTCTGGGCCTGACGGTCTGGGCCGTTTATCTCGGAGATCGCCTGATGGACGTCCGCAGTGTACAGGTCGGGCGGGAGACGGTTGCTCATGCATTTTGCCGGGACCATCGCCTGGCAACAATCTGGCTGCTGGCAGCCGTCGGGCTGTTGGATGCTGTTGTCGGAGTCCTGTGGGCACCGCACCAGATCGTCCTGAGAGGTATCCTTGTGGCCGTCGTCGTGGGCGGCTGGCTGGCGCTGACGCCCGGACACCGCTACGGTACCCACTTGAAGAACCTGGGCACGGCATCGCTATTTGCGGTGGGTGTCTTTGTTGTGGCCCCGTTTGGGTTGGCTGAGGTGGTGCCAGCCCTGGTGTTCGGGTTGTTGTGCTTTGCGAATCTGACGCTCCTGACGCGATGGCACCGGGGACTTGGAACCGAGGCACACGGTTGGGTCGTTATCGGTGTGGCGCTGGCGGTGCTGAGCTTCGGCGGTTCGGGTTGGTACACCGTCGTTGGGATCGCCGGTTTGGGTCTGGGCGGACTCGCCCTAGCCAGCCGTTGGGTGGCCGGGGATACCAGGCGGCTCCTGGCCGACTTCGTTCTGCTTGCCCCGGTCCTCACCAGGGTCTTTAAATTCCGATAACACATATTATGTCAAATTAAGTGCGCGGGGGTCTCGGGACAGGCCATCCCCGTAAAATGGTCCTGACCCTCATGCAGACCACTCCCCTCCGAATTGGCATTGCAGGCTCCGGCTTCGCAGGCAAGTTCCACCATCGCAACCTTCGCGGACTCCCCGCCGCAACCGTCGGTGTTACGAGCTCACGTGCCTCGTCCCGCGAAGCCTTCGCCAAAGAATTCGGCGTTCGAGCCTATGAATCAGTCGACGAGATGCTGCCCGATATCGATGTCCTCGATATCTGCACGCCGCCGTCCTCCCACGCTACCTACATCCGCAAGGCGGCTGCCGCGGGAAAGCATGTGATCGTCGAGAAGCCCTTCCACGGCTTCTTCGGCTCGCCGGACCAGCATCCCAAGGAAGAAATGCTCGCGGCCGTCACCGAAGAGCTTCGGGATCTCCGGCGGGTTGTGACCGATTCCGGAATTCTCCTGGGCTATGCCGAGAACATCATTTACGCCCCTTCGGTCCAACGGGAGCGCGAGATCATCGAACATTCAAAGGCCCAGATCCTGCGGATGACAGCGGAAGAGTCGCACTCCGGCTCGCACTCCCCCGTCTACGGCATCTGGACGGAATCGGGCGGCGGTTCGCTCATCGGCAAAGGCTGCCATCCCCTGGGTGGCGTCCTCTACCTGAAGCGCAAGGAGGGGCTGGCTCGTAACGGCAAACCCATCCGTCCCGTCGCCGTCAGCTGCCGGACCCATTCCATCACAAAACTGGCGGCTTTCGAAGACCGAGGCTACCTGCGCGCCCACTATCAGGACGGCGAAGACTACGCCTTCCTCCACGTCATCTTCGAAGACGGGATGGTCGCCGACGTGATGACCAGCGAACTGGTGCTGGGCGGAGTCTATGACTTCATCGAAGTCTTCGCCAACAACCACCGGACACGCTGCCACATCCAGCCGGTAAAGGTGGTCGACCTCTACAGCCCCGACAAGAAGGAATTTCCGGGCATGGACCTGATGGAAAAGATCAGCTCCAACGAAGGCTGGATCCCGGCGTTTCCCGAATTTGGCTGGAGCAACGGCCAGTACTACGAGATGCGCGACTTTATCACCTGCATGCAGGAAGGTCGGCAGCCGGAGTGCGATCTGGAACTGGCCATCGACACTACCTTGGCGATCTACGCTGGCTACCTGTCTGCCGCCCGCAAAGGCCAGGAAGTCGAAATCCCCCGGATCTAGGAGCGCCAGACGGGCGACAACTTCGACGCCGATTCCGGATCGAGGTACAGAGTCGCGTCTCGGTGTACTCGAAGCAACGACGCAGGACAGGCGGTACTCAACGGTCCCTCCAGCGCGTCTCGCACCGCAGTGGCCTTGCGAAGGTCCGGCACTGAAGAGATCAGCGTCCTTGCCGCCATCAACTGCGGACAGGTGAAGCTCAGCGCCTCGCGAGGTACCGACGCCAGATCGGGGAAATGTCCTTCTCCGACCTGTTGCCGTCGGCACATCTCATCCAGCGGCACCACCTTTACGCGCTTCGGGTCTTGAAAGTCGGCGACCGGAGGGTCGTTGAAGGCAATGTGGCCGTTCTCGCCAATACCGATAAAGGCGAGGTCGAGCGGAGCTTCGGCCAGCAGCGAGGAATATCTCTCCAGTTCCGCCTCCAGTCGAGGTGAATCCCCCTCCAGGTAGTGGACCACCCGCGGCCGAACCTTCTCTTCGAACCGCGTCCGAATCCACAGGCGAAAGCTGGCCGGGTGCGTCGCGGGCAGGCCGACGTACTCATCCAAATGAAACGCTTCCACCTTATTCCAGGGGACATCAGGCATGGTCACCAGCTTCGCCATCATCGCCACCTGAGAATTGCCTGTGGCCACAACAATGCGGGCACTTCCCTGCTCCCGAACCGCGTCCCGGATGACGGCTGCTGCCTGCGCCGCAGCCTCCCCGGCGAGCGTCTCTTTATCTGTTAGGATCCGAACGATCATTGAATCGCGATGAAGGCAGTGTTTGACGTGCGGCCGTTCGAAGTCACTACGACAGGAACTGCATTCCCGGCGATACCCGCCGGAATCTGGCAGTTGATCTGATCCAGACCGGCAAAACCGGGCGACCGGCCCGCATAGGCAATCGGCACGCTCTGTCCACCAATCGTAATCACCGGTATGACACTGGCGTATTCGAGGGTGTCTTTCACGGTAGTAGCCCCCAGACCCGTCAGGTAAAGCGACAGGAAATCACCCGCACGAAGCGGCGCGGAAGTTCCCACCACGGTGCTCGTCAGGGCGTTGCGCGCTGCGGCAGTGCCCGCGGCGTCCAGCAGGAAGATGCTCGGCGTGGAGGGAGCGACACGCACATTGACGGTGTGTTGACCATTGATATTTTTCACCGTCAACTGCGTCATACCCGGAGCAACGTTGGGATAGACAAAGTTGATCTGCCCGGCGCTCACGAACACAATCTGCGCGAGGGTATTTCCGACCGTAACCTGAACATCGCCGATCTGAGTCGGATACGGAATGCCCGCGACCTGCGTGGAACTGGCCAGGTTAGTGCCATAGATGGACACATACGCGCCAGGCGCGACGTCATAGGGGAACGGCGCGGGACCCGCAGCCGGAATGACGCCACGAGGCAGGATCACCGGACCAGGCTTCACGATCTGAACGGATGAGGTTGCCGACGCCAAATTCAGCGAAGCTGTCTGGGCCGTGCCGCTGAGCGGTGTAATGGAAACCTGCAGAGCCTTCGCTGTGCTCAGTGCTTCGCTGTAGCTGATGTTGGCGGTGCTGGCCGGCAGACTCACATTCGGGGTCACAGACGTGATGGTGGCACCTGTGATCGGGACGACCGCGTCAGTGGCATCCCGCAACTGCAGCAGCATGCCGCCGGTGGTGCTCAGGGTCGTCTGCGATTCCGCCGCGATTCCGGTCGTTTTCCACGCGTTGGTGCCTGTAAGGAAGGAGGTGACGATCTGCGACACCGGATTCGTGATGTCCGTGTTGATGTCGGTGATGACGCCGGTGCCGGAGGGACAATAACCGACCTGAGAAAGGATCGCCGCTGTCGTATGGCAGTAGGGCACGATCCGCGTAACGCCCGGCCGATAAAAGCCAAGCGAAGAACTGGTGAGCGAGACAACGCCGTCATCGAAGCCCGGAATCGTCTTATTGAACGTGCCGCCATTTCCCGCGATCGCAATTGCGTCAATGCCACGCAAGTCGTCGGCACCCTGGTTCCAGGTATTCAGATCCAGCAGGAACTGACTGCCCAGCGCCATCTCGTTGGTCTGCCGGTCCGTGCCGGTGAAAGCCGCTAACTGGGCGATTACGGGCGTTCCGAAGTGCGGCGTCCCAAGGAAAATCGCTTTGCGGACCAGCACTGTGGCCGGCGGGGCGAAGCTCGCGGGCGAGACATCCTTCTTGCCGGAGAGGTAGCAACGCAGAATCAGACCGCCCATACTGTGGACAATGACATCCACCTGAGTCACTGCCGAACCATCCTCATATTTGAGGCCGGCGAGAAACTGGCCGAAGGCCACGCCTTCCGCCTCGATAGAAGGACGCAGTGCGGCCACACCACCTACCGAGCAGTTGTTAAAGAAGAGGCTGACGATACCCGAAGCCTGGAGTACCTTATCGGCGGAATTGAAAGTTCCGGCAAAATCGGTACCGGCACACGAGGACTGATAACCGTTGATGAAGACGACCGGAGGATTCGGGCCTTTGGGAATTGCCTGCGTATTGGTGATGAGCTGAGCGGCCAGGAGGCCGGGAAGTAATAGGAGAACCAGGGCGAAACGCATACTACTGCAATGGTAATCTTTCCGGGACGGTCAAAACGTCCATAGCGCAACCTTTCGCCGGAACCGGGACACGTTGAGGGCCAGCAAGGTCCCGGACTCGCCGGGGATACCCTTCGGCGAAAGCAAATAGCTGATAAGTGCCCTGGGTCAGACCGTCAAACCAGAAACGGCCTTCCGCGTCAGACGTCGTGAACCGGCGCTGGCCACCGGGCAGCTCCATCGCAACCGTGACGCCTGCCACGGGAGCTTCAATTCGGTTTGTATACGTTGGACGGTCCTGATCGCGCTTGTTGGTGACAAAACCCTCGAGCCGGGACTGTGCTTCCCCGCCCTTTTCGTATTCATAAAGGAAGGCCAGGTCGGCACCGGCATCGGCCAGGCGACGAGTTCGGTAACAGATGCTGGTGCGAAGACGCCCGGTTTCCTCGTCGTTGTCGGCATAGACGAGATAGGTTTCGCCCGTTTGGAAGTGGATACCGCATTCACCAGCGTCACTCCAGATTGTGATCTCGGCGGCATCAGCCACCTTGTCATCATCGTCGCCATCGTCTTTAGGCGACTTGTAGCGCTTCAGTACCTTAAATCGGGTCCGAACGCCGCCGGAAGAGATGGAGTTAAAGGAGTCTTCCAGTTCCCGAATAGACGGAGCCTTCTCCAGTTGGGTTCGTTCCTGCGGTGGAAGTTCTCCCGCAAGGTCCAAATAAAGGGCACGCAGTTTCTGCAGTGCGCCTTCAGCCCGCAATCGCGCCAATTCTTCTGTGGGCAACTTCGGAGCCCCACTCGCCGAACGCCAATAATCCAGGAACCGGGGCTGGACAGCTTCCGCGACACCAATAAATACCGCGTTGGTTGCGTGGACTTCCTTACAGATGGGGTGAACAATCAAACACTCGCAGGCCCAGGCTGACGGCGCAAGAGCCATCAACAGAGACACCACCGGCAACCGGGGCCTGCGGATCATCGTAAAGTCTACGCGTCGAAGTTGACGACGGCGGCGAAGGAGTCGGGTTTCAGGCTGGCACCACCAACAAGCGCGCCGTCGATTTCTTCTTCTGCCATTAGCACCTTCACGTTGCCGGGGTTGACGCTGCCACCGTAGAGGATGCGCACAGAAGCAGCGGCATCCGCACCAAACGTCGCAGCCGCGCGTTCGCGAATGGTCCGGTGAGCGGCAGCGGCCATTTCCGGAGTGGCAACCTTGCCGGTGCCGATGGCCCAGACTGGCTCATACGCGATCACCGACTTCGCGAATTGCTCCGGAGTCAGGCCGGCGATGCCGCCATCGAACTGCTCGGTGAGCACCGCATCGGTCCGGTTGGCTTCGCGTTCCGCCAGGGTCTCACCCACGCAAATGATCGGGGTGAGGCCATTTTCGAGAGCAGCCTGGGTGCGCTGCAGAACCGTGGCGTCCGTTTCGCCAAAGAACTGGCGGCGTTCCGAGTGGCCCACGATCACATACGAGCAGCCTGCGGCCTTCAGCATGGGACCGGAGACTTCGCCGGTGAATGCACCTTCCGTACCCCAGTACAGGTTCTGGGCACCGATGGCAATGTTGGAACCAGCGGTTTCTTCCACCGCAGCCGCGATATTCACGAACGGCGGGCAGAAGACGATGTCGTTCGTGGACGAGGCCACGAGGGGCTTAAAAGCCTGGAAGAAGGCGCGTGTTTCGGCCGGGTTCTTGTACATCTTCCAGTTCCCTGCCAGTAATGGTTTTCTCATAAAAGTTGTTGTAAAAAGCTGGTTCCTTTCACGATCGAGGTCCCGAAGTTCTCGGCGATCGTTTGTCCCATGTCGCTGAGTGTCGCGCGGGTGCCGAGATCAACGCCCTGGCGTGATTTTGGCCCGAAGGCGATCAGCGGTGTGTATTCGCGGCTGTGGTCGGTGGAGGGGGTGGTGGGGTCGCAGCCATGGTCGGCCGTCAGAACCACCAGGTCGTCCGGCCCGAGGGCGGCTTCCAGCGTCGGCAGCCAGGCGTCGAATTCCTCCAGTGCCGCGCCGTAACCTTCCACATCGTTGCGATGGCCGTACTGTTGGTCAAAGTCCACCAGATTGACGTAAATCAGCCCCTCCGGCGCTTCGTGCATGGCGTTCAGTGTCTTCGCCATACCTTCCGTGTTGTTCTTCGTTTTGACGTGATCGCCGATGCCGTGACCGAGGAAGACGTCGAAAATCTTGCCAACGCTATATACAGGCACGCCGCTGTCGGCCAGCTTGTCGAGCAGCATCCCGGCGGGTGGAGGCACGGCGTAGTCGTGGCGATTGGAAGTGCGCTTGAAGCTGCCGGGGTCCCCTTCGAACGGGCGGGCAATCACGCGCCCTACTTCATAGGGCCCCGTGAGCAGTTCGCGGGCGATCTCGCACATCCGGTAGAGTTCCCAAAGAGGGATCGTCTCTTCATGCGCGGCAATTTGAAAGACGCTGTCGGCGGACGTATAGATGATTGGTGAACCGGTCTCCATGTGAAGTTCCCCGAGTTCAGCAATAATTTCCGTGCCCGAAGCCGCCTTGTTACCCAGCGTTGACCGGCCAATCCGGTCCTCAAAGGGCTTCATGATCTCCGGTGGAAAGCCATTCGGAAACAGAGGAAACGGCTTTTCCAGGTGGATGCCGACCATTTCCCAATGCCCGGTGGTAGTGTCTTTACCGGGTGAAGCCAGGGTGCAGCGACCGAATGCGCCGCCTGGATTGTCGGCCTTTTCCAGCTGCGGGATCGGCTTCAGATTGCCCAGTCCCAGGCGGCACAGGTTAGGCAACTTGAGACCGCGCTTCCGGGCAATATTACCCAGCGTGTCACTGCCGACATCGCCATAAGCATCCGCGTCAGGCATCGCGCCCACGCCGACGCTGTCCAGGACAATCCAGATAACTCTCTTAAAGGCTGGCAATTCACCAATGTACCAAGTAGTGGAAATATCCGCGTGGCATAGCTCCGGCCTTCTCGCTGGGGGCGCGCTTTTGTGATAGCGTATCCGAAAGGGTCTTTACCTCCATGAACTTCAAATATCTGATTGCCGGCCTTGCGTTGGCCACCTTAAACGTTTTCGCTCAGAGTGAGCGTGGGAGCATTGCGGGTCTGGTCACTGACCCGACGGGAGCGTCGGTTGCAGGGGCCCCGATGTCCATCGTTCAGATGGCGACCAACGCGGCGCTGAACACAGTAACCACCGCCGCCGGTGAGTACAGTGCCCCGAATCTACTCCCCGGGGCCTACCGGATCGAAGTTTCCGCTCCCGGCTTTAAACACTTTGTGCAACAAAATGTGACCGTGTCCGCCGGTGGCACAGTACGTATTAACGTCGCGCTGCAACTTGGACAGGTGTCCGAGTCCGTAGAGGTGACGACTACCGCGGCCCAGATTCAGACCGATAACGCCAAGGTGTCCTCCACCGTGCAAAACAAGATGGTCGATCAGTTACCTCTGGTCGTCGGTGGCGCGATGCGGAGCCCCTTCAACCTGGTGGCGGTTGCGGCGGAAGCGCGCGGCGACGGCCAGCGGCTCTCCGTTGGTGGCGGTCAGGCAGCGGCATGGGATGCGACCCTCGACGGCCACTCCGTCGGGACCAATCGGTCAGGCGACACGGCCGAGGCTGCGTTAAACACCCCATCGGTGGAATCACTCACCGAATTTGCGGTTGATACCAACGGTTTCAAAGCAGAGTACGGCCAGGCCGGTGGCGGCGTGATGACCTTCGCCTCCAAGTCCGGAACGAATCAGTTCCACGGCTCCGCGTATGATTTTCTGCGCAACGACGCGATGGACGCCCGCAACTTCTTCGCGGCAAAGCGGTCCATCTACCGGCAGAACGACTACGGCTTTACCGCGTCAGGTCCGGTGGTGCTTCCCCGTCTGTACAATGGCCGCGACAAGACGTTCTTCTTCGTCAGCTACGAAGGCTTCCGGAACCGCGTCGGTGCCAACGACACCATACTTTCGGTCCCAACCCCGGAAATGTATACGGGCGATTTCAGCAAATGGGTAGACCAGAGCAATAAGCTAATCACCGTCTATAACCCCAACACCACACGTGCGTCGGGCAGCACATCAATCCGCGATCCCTACCCGGGCAACATCATTCCCGCCAGCCAGTTCTCCGCAACAGCGGTGGCGATTGCCTCTTTTGGCAAAGCAGTGACCCCGAACCGTGGTTTCGCACCCGGAACTAGTGGCTATGTCCGCAATAATTACCTGGTTTCCGGCGGTACGCAGATCACCCCAACCGACAAAATTTCGGTTAAGGGCGACCAGATCATCGGCAGCCGTCAACGCGCGAGCATTCTTTGGAACACGACCACCTTCCGCAACAAGCCCGGTCCCGCCGGTGCGCCCGGCTTGCCCGAACCTCTCTGGAATGGCCAGATCCAGGCGTGGGATACAGAAGCGTTCCGCCTGGCCCACGATTTTACCGTCTCGCCCAATATGGTGAATCACCTGTCATTCGCGAAGAACACATTCACCAAGAACAGCTTCTCCGCCAACGTGGACAAGAATTGGAGCGGCAAGGTTTGCATCAAGAACGTGGTCGATTGTAACCAGAACTTCCCGACCATCAACTTCACCGAATTCACGGGCTGGGGTGGTGCTTCCTACAACGGAACCAATCAGCCCGGCTGGGGCTTGAAGGACGATCTCAGCTACATTCGCGGCAAGCACACCCTGAAGTTCGGCATCCAGTTCCAGGATCAGCACGCCGATGGCTTTGGGCAGCAGGACATCGCCGGACGCGCCGACTTTAGCTTCCAGAGCACCAGCATTCCCGGCAATACCTCATTTCCGAACAGCGGCGGCAGTTCCTTCGCCTCCTTCCTGACGGGTCAGGCGTTCCTCGGTCGTACGGAAACCATCCGCAACGTGACGCAGCGCTACCCCTACTACGGCCTCTATGCCCAGGACGATTTCCGCATCACCCGCAAGCTGATGCTGAATTTTGGTCTGCGCTATGACGTCACCATGCCTCCGACCAACGCCAACGATGAGTACTCGGACTTCAACCCGACGAAGCTAAATCCGGCGGCGGGAAATCTGCCCGGTGCCCTTTGGTTTGCCGGAAGCGGCTCAGGGCGCGAGAACAAACGCAGTCTTGTTCCCGGCTGGTATGGCGGCTGGGGGCCCCGTATCGGTCTCGCTTACACGCTGAACGATAAAACGACCATCCGCGCTGGTTTCGGCCGGTCATTCTCCCGCATCACCGCCGTTCAGGGTAGTGGCCACTTTGCGGGCTTCATCGGCCAGTATCAGTTCAACAACGGCTCACAGGGTGTCACGCCCACCTTCCTTCTGGATCAGGGGCTGCCTGCCTACAAACTTCCGCCTGCCATCGATCCCGGGTTCTCCAACGGCAATACCGTTGATTACTGGAACGGCCAGGACGCCACGCGCGCCCCGGAAAACCTGTCCTGGACTCTCACCATTCAGCGCCAGGTGTCTTCCAACATGACGATGGAAATCGGCTACAACGCCAGCGCCGGGGTCCATCTCCAGACCGGTCTGCTGAATCTGAACCAGGTGCCCACAAAGGTCATGAACGACATGATCTCGAAGTTCGGCACTACCCAGGCTCTGGCAATTCTGCGTTCAGACATCACCTCAGCCACCGCCACAGCGGCTGGCTACAAGGAACCTTTCACCGGGTTCAAAGCTCTGTGGGGCGGTTCGGCCACAGTTGCGCAGTCGCTGCGCCCCTTCCCGCAGTATTCCTCCATCAACACTGGCGTCCAGAATGGCGACAAGAGCGGACACTCCACCTATCACGCAGCCGTCATCAAGCTGGATCGCCGCCTCTCGCGCGGGCTGACCTTCCAGTCGAGCTACGTGTTCTCCAAGGTGCTGACTGATTCCGACACCTATTTTGCGACTGGTGCCACTACCCAGGATCAGTACAACCGTGGTCTCGAAAAGTCGATTGGGCAGAATGACCAGACCCATGCGATCAAGTTCTCCAGCGTTTATGACCTGCCGTTCGGCAAGGGTGGACGGTGGCTGACGAACGGCTTTGTGAGTAAGGTTGTCGGCGGCTGGAGGGTGGCCGGAATCCAGGTTTATTCGAGCGGTCTGCCGATCGCGTTGACCCGGAACAACGCCCTTCCCATCTTCAATACCAGCACCCGGCCGCAGGTTGACAGCTACGATAACTGGCGTGCGCCGCTCGTTGGCGACAGCTTCGATCCGGCTGTGGATCGTTTCCTGAAGCCCGCCAGCCAGTTCCCGGTCCAGCCGGCAGGCTTCGGCAATGCGACGCGTTACAACCCCAAAGTGCGCTCCTTCTGGGGTCAGCAGGAAAATATCAGCATCGCCCGCACTTTCAGCATCACGGAGAAGATCCGCGTCGATCTTCGGGCAGAAGCCTTCAATGTCTTCAACCGGGTAATCTTCGGCACCGGCTCCACGAGCCTGAATGCGGGCAATTTCGGAATCGTGACCAACACCGCGAACGACCCGAGGCAGATGCAGTTGGGACTCAAACTTTACTGGTAATCAGGCGGTTGAAGAGCCGGGGCTTCGGTCCAGCATCCGAACCCTGGTTCGAATTCATTTCTGTGCCGCACGGTTTTGACTCAATAAGAATTGCATAAACATCTGAGTGTTAGACTGGGGTGTCCTGGGTGACCGCCGTAAGGTGGCAGACACGTCGCCCTGGTCGAAAGAAACGGAGGCTACGAGTATTCGAGTCCATCTGGTAAACCCAAGTGACATGTCCTTCGGGACAGCAGTCATCACGCCGCGCTGGTTATACGTATTGGCGGCTGCCACACCACAGAGCTTCGGCGACCCGGTTATCTGGGACGAAACGCTCGAACTGATCGACCTGACGCAGATTGCGGCGGGCGATATTGTCGGCATCGGGATGCACACCGGAAACGCTCTTCGTGGCTATGCCCTCGGGCGAGAACTCAACGAAAAGGGCTGCACTGTCGTTTTTGGCGGCATTCACCCCACCCTTTACCCCGAAGAAGCGCTGGAAATTGGCGGCGCGCACGCTGTGGTCAAAGGCGACGGCGACGTCATCTGGGCGCAGGTCCTGAAGGACGCTGTAGCCGGATCCCTTGAGCGTATTTACGACGGGGGCCGGGTCGGCGCCGAAGATTTCAAACAGGCACGCTGGGATCTGATGCCGGAGAACGCCTACATGTGGGCGTCCGTTCAGACCGTTCGCGGCTGCCCGAAGCACTGCTCGTTCTGCTCCGTGTGGCGGACCGATGGCCAGAAGCCTCGGCAACGCTCCACTGACGCTGTCATTGAGGAAGTGGTGCAGTTGCGTCGTAAGGGCTTCCGCTTCATCGCCCTCGCCGATGACAATTTCTATCCCGTTTCTCTGACCGATATCAAGCTCGCCGAGCGCCAGAAGAACGAAGCTCGCGTGGAATTGCTGAAGGCAACTCGCGCCGAACGCTTCGAGCTGATGGGGCAGATGGCGAAACTGCCGAAGGACATGGTGTTTTTCACACAGATCACCATGGAAGCGGCGGAAGATCCGGAATTCCTCGACGCCATGCGCAACGCCAACATCAAGGGCGCGCTGGTCGGCGTGGAAGCCGTTACCCCGCAGGGTCTGAAGGACGTTTACAAAGACTTCAACTGTTCGGGTGACGAACTGATCAAGCGCCTGCAGACGTTCAAGAAGCACGGTGTTCACGTATTGGGTTCGTTTATCTTCGGCCTGCCCAGTGACCGTGAAACCACCTTCGCAGCAACCTGTGAACTGGCGGAGAAGGCCGATGTCACGTTTGCTCAGTTTGTGATGTTAACGCCGTTTGCCGGCACCGTCGATTTCGAGCATTGGGAGAAAGCCTTCAATGGCGCGCCCCCAACTGTCAACGGGGTTCCACTCACCCGCTACTGGCTGATTCCGCAGGAGGATCGCCCCAAGATGTTTATGAAGCATCCGACCATGGAATCGGATGAGATGCGAGTCCGCACACAAGCCGTGTGGGATCGTTTCTACAACTTCAGCAATATCTGGAAGCGGTCTGGCTGTGTGAAGAGTCTGAAGTCGCGAATCGCGTTTGTACTGATTTCCAAACTGTATCGGGCTATGTATGCCAGCACCGGTATCGCGACGGACAGCGCACGTAAGGCTCGCGCAAACGCCTGGGCACGCATGCTGCTCAAGCCCACCCGTAAGCTCTTCTCTGCCCCGCCGATGCCGGAACTGCAGATGCCGCACCCGGTGAAGCGCAAGGTCGACGAACTTCTTCGTGTCGTCGGTTAACTTTAGCTGAAAAAAACTAAAGAGGAGGACGCTGCCCGGCGGTCACGGGTGGGTCCTCCTTTTTTCTTTATACCCAAAGAACAGGCTGACGAATGAAGTAGTTTCGGATGACTTCATCAACGTCGGAGTCGGCGGGTAGTTTCTTCCACGTATCCAGATAGTCCTTTCGCCCGTAAGCCAGACCGCCGAAAAGCAGGGCCTCCTGACGCATGGGCCACTTGTCGAAATACATCACGTCGGGTGGATTCTTCCACGTTGATTTATCTGCGATGAACGGATACATGAACTCCAGTGCCTTGCGCACACTCCGGCCGTCCGGGGTTTCAAACGTCCAGAGATTATCGCCGGTTTCGGAGATGATGTGCGCGAGCGTCGCCAGCGCCTCCAGATTGAAGAGACAATAGCCGTACGGCTTTGTCCGCCGCAGTTCCTGAGGTTGACTGCCATCCGGTTCAATCTGCCCGGGAAGGATCACTTTCTTCACCCGCTCCGAGCAGAAGGCCAGTAGCTCTTTATTCCCCGTCAGTTTTGCGAACGCGGCCACCTGCAGGAACCAGCAGGTCGTGTGGTTGTTTTTCGTATCCCGCTCTTCGATCCCGTTCTTGCTGGTCGCCATCCAGTTGGCGTAGTCCGCAAACCACTGTTTCACGGCGGCCGTCTGGGGCGGAGTCAGTGCCCCGGATTCGGCAATGAAGGGAACGGCGCGGGCCACCTCCACCAGATGGATCGTGTCAATCACTCCGGTTCCCCGCCCTGTGGTGCGCCCCTGAATCGCCTGCGCGTACTGCAGATTCGGGTTCATGCGCGTGACGTCATCCACAAACCAGGCGCGAAGATGAGCGGCGGCGTGGGTTGCATACTTCCTGTCCTTCGTCAGCTTCCAGGCTGCCGCAAGTGCCGGAACCTGAACGCTCAGCTTCATCAGGAACTGCCGGTGACGAACGAAGTTATCGGGGTTCGTCATCCCGTCGCGCTGGACATACGGCCCTTCTGGTTTCGCTGGGTCGGGCCACCAGTAATCGCCCTCAGAAAAGAAATCATGGACGCCCCCAGCGGAACGCTTCGATTGTGCTGCCGTGACCGTCTCCGGTTTTTCGGTCAGGTACCTACCCGCGTTGCGCAAGACGCGCGGACGATCAAAGGCGGCAACATCGAATTTCGTCTGAGCCTGCGCGCTGGCGGCGATGGCACAAGTGCCGAGGAAGTCTCGTCGGTTCATGAATGTTCCAGTGTATACACTGACGGAGATGACTTACTCTCGCCGAGAAGTGTTAGGGATGGCCGGTACAGCGATGGCAACGGCTGCCTGGGGCGCCGGCAGCGCCACCAGACCGAACATCGTCTACATCTTGGCCGATGACCTCGGCTGGGGCGACCTGCGCTGTTACAACGCGAACTCCGGAGTCCCGACGCCGAATGCGGATCGACTCGCGTCCCAGGCCATGCGCTTCACAGACATGCATTCCCCTTCCTCGGTCTGCACGCCGACGCGGTACGGCATCATGACGGGGCGTTATTGCTGGCGGAGTCGTCTGAAGAACGGAGTGCTCAACGGATACTCTCCAAATCTCATTGAGGAAGGCCGCCTGACGGTGCCCGAACTGCTAAAGTCACGAGGCTATTACACTGCCGGCCTCGGGAAATGGCACCTCGGCCTGGGGACTCAGGAGAAGACGGATTTCGCGCAGCCCCTGCGACCGGGACCGGTGACGCATGGGTTCGACTATTACTACGGCATTCCGGCGTCGCTCGATATGGATCCATATGTCTACTTCGAGAACGACCGCACCGTAGAGCAGCCGACGGGCAACACGCCGGGAATGAAGGAACCACGCGGAGTCTACTGGCGTCCGGGCGGGATCGCGCCGTCCTTCTCGATTCCGGGCGTCCTGCCAACCCTGACGGAGCGGGCAATTGGAGTCTTGCAGGACCGGGCAAAGAAGCCGAACGATCCTTTCTTCCTCTACCTTGCACTCACTGCCCCGCACACGCCCTGGGTTCCGGAAGACAAGTTCCGGGGCAAATCGACAGCCGGTCTCTACGGGGACTTTGTCGCTGCAGTCGACGACACGCTGGGTCGCGTGATGAAGGCACTGGATGACAACGGCCTCGCCGAAAATACCCTCGTCATCTTCACCAGCGACAACGGGGCCGACTGGAAGGTGGAAGACAAGGCCCAATATCCACACAGGGCGAATGCAAACTGGCGGGGAGAGAAGGCCGACATATGGGATGGTGGCCACCGTATCCCTTTTCTGGCTCGCTGGCCGGGTCAGGTTCATCCCGGCAGTGTCTCGGGGCAACTAGGTTGCCTGACCGACCTGATGGCGACAGTAGCGGCGATCACCGGCTACAACCTCCCGGCCTCGGCCGGCGAGGACAGCTTTAATCTGTTGCCCGTTCTGCAGGGTAAGACGAAGAAGCCGGTTCGTGACAGCATCGTGCACCACTCCATCGACGGCGTATTCTCCATCCGTCAGGGCGACTGGAAGCTGGAGCTTGGGCTGGGGTCCGGCGGTTTCACGAAGCCCGCGAAAATTGAACCAGAACCAGGCGGGCCGCTGGGCCAGTTGTACAACCTGGCACAGGATCCGCGGGAGCAGAATAACCTCTGGCAGCAGCGTCCCGAGGTAGTAAAACGCCTGACCGCCTTGCTGGAAGCACAGAAAGCGCAGGGCTTCAGCACGAACCGGGCAAAGCATCTATAATCGACCCTGAACATGCTCGGTCCAAAACTGCTCCGCGCCGGTATTCTTACGGTTTTATCGGTAACTTTGCTCTCTGCTCAGCGGGACATGCCGCCCGGTTCTCTCAACAAACCGGAGCGCCTCGAATGGCTCAGCGACCAGGGCTTCGGCATGTTCATCCACTGGTCGGTGGACAGCCAGACCGGAGTGGTGATTTCGCACTCCCTCGCCGGGGCTGACGAGGCCTACACGAAGCGGTTCTTCGAGGATCTGCCGAAGACGTTTAACCCCTCAAAATTCGAACCGAACGATTGGGCCGCACTCGCGAAGCTTGCCGGCATCAAATATGTCGTCTTCACCACCAAGCATCACTCCGGGTTCAGCATGTGGGACACGAAGACCACGGACTTCGGGATCATGCACACGCCGTTTAAGCGGGACATAACCCGGGGCATTCTGGACGCTTTCCGCGCTCAGGGTATCGCACCCGGCATCTACTTCTCGCCCGATGACTTTCTGTGGCTCTGGAAGAACAAGATGGACATCCAGCGCGGCATTCCGTCCGTCCAACCGCGCAATAATCCGGGTCTGATGAAGCTCGATCTGGACCAGATGCGGGAGCTAATGGGTAACTATGGCCCGATTGACGTCGTATTCCTCGACGGAGAACCTGAGCAACTCCGTGACCTTGCCTGGAAGATGCAGCCGAACACGATTGTGACCCGCGGTGCCATTCAGACGCCCGAGTTGTACGTCCCGGGCGTGCCACTCGAAGGTACCTGGGAAGCGAATTTCACCATGGGGACCGCCTGGCAGTATCAGCCGCAGAACGAGCAGTATAAGACCGGAGGCCAGGTCATCGACATTCTGGTGGAGACCCGCGCCAAGGGTGGAAATCTGCTGCTGAATATCGGACCGAAACCGAACGGCGAACTCCCCATCGAGCAGGAAGAGCGGCTCCGGGAAGTCGCGCTCTGGATGCAGGTCAATCAGGAATGCATCTATGGCGTTCGCCCCTGGGCAATCACGAACGAGCAGAATATTTGGTTCACGAAAGCGAAAAACGAAGACACGGTTTATGCCATCGTGAAGCAGCAGCCCCGCTGGGAACGCGGACAGTGGCGTGATTTCGTGCTGAAGAGCGTGCAGGCGTCCCCCGATTCCGTTGTCACCGTCCTCGGGCAAAATGGCCGGGTTCTGGAGTATCGGCCGGAGGTAAACCCTGCGCCATCGTTGCGTCAGGATGCGGATGGTCTGCACGTCCGGGCGATGTTCACCCACCGTCTGCAGGACAACAGCAAATGGCCCAACCCCATCGTCCTCAAGATCACGAAAGTGAAACCGGCGTTTACGCCCCCGAAGCTGGAGACATTGACCGGGCGACTCGACCCGGCATCGCGCACCGCCACGTTGACCGGCGCGCTCACTGATATGGGGAAAGCAGCATCGCTGGTGGTCGGTTTCCAGTATCGGAGCATTGCGGGTCTCGACGCCAGTGACCGCTCGATTCCCTGGCAGGAAGGCCCGACGTCAACCCTGACAGCGCCCGGGCAGTTCTCGGTACAGATCCCCGGGCTGAATCCAGCTGGAGTTTATGAATACCGCGCCTATGTAAAGCACCCCTTGCTGACCATCTACGGCGCCGACAAACGATTGGTGATGCGATGAGACTCTACGCGGCGTTCTTACTGGTGAGCCTGCCTCTGGTTGCGCAGGATAGTTTTCGGTGGCCTGCGGGGAAGAAGCTGGCAGTGAGCCTGTCGTTCGA
>CANIHR010000069.1 GCA_947467185.1 Bryobacterales bacterium | reverse complement strand
TGGAGGTTAGGGTGGTACTTCAGGTCGGCGATGGCCTTCTCGACGCGCAGGCGGGTGGAAGCCTTGACGACGTCGACGCCGTTGAGCACACGCGAGACGGTGGCGGTGGAAACCCTCGCTCTTGCTGCAACGGCCTGCAAACTCATGGCGGCCTCATTGTATCGCACGGACCTCGAAATGGAGGCACATAAATGCGTGGTTGGGGATGCAAGCGGTTGCAATCGAGGGAGGGGGTTCGATAGTATCGCAGGGAAACTATGGCAATGCTCAAGTGGACAGGGATTGGTCTGTGTCTCGCCGGGATGGCGTGGGCGCAGGTGAAAACAGAGGTGCCGCCGGTGATTCCGACGGCGAAGCCGGCGACGGTGGAACGTGTGAAAATTCACGGCGCGTCGCTGGTGGGAAATCTGGAAGGCAATGAAGTAGACCGGGAGGCGCTGGTGATTCTGCCTCCGGGGTATGCCACAGAGAAGAACAAACGATATCCGGTTTTATACGCATTGCACGGGTATTCGATCGGCGCGGACCAGTGGTCGAAGGAGATTCACGTCCCGCAGACGGTTGAGGGTGCGTTTGCGCAGGGTGCGCAGGAAATGATTGTGGTGCTGCCGGATTCGAAGACGGTCCACAACGGGTCGATGTATTCGAGTTCGGTGACGACGGGCGACTTTGAGAACTACGTGGCGCACGATGTGGTCGCTTATATGGATGCGCATTACCGGACGTTTCCGGTGCGGAGCAGTCGCGGACTGGTGGGGCATTCGATGGGCGGGTACGGGGCGAGCCGGATCGGCATGAAGCACTCGGATGTTTTTGGGAGCCTGTACATTATGAGTCCGTGTTGCCTCGCGGCGCGGGGCGCGGGACCGGCGAATCCGGAGATGGAAAAGGCGCTCGCGGCGGTGAAGACTCCGGCGGATTCGGCGAAACTGCCGTTTGGGTTAAGGGCGCAACTCGCGTCGGCGGCCGCGTGGTCTCCGAATCCGAAGAACCCGCCACTGTATCTGGATTTGCCGACCAGGAATGGGGTTACCGATGCGGAGGTGCTGGCGAAGTGGGCCGCGAATGCACCGCTGGCGTTTGTGGATCAGTATGCGGCAAATCTGCGGCAGTATCGGGCGATTGCGATGGATGTGGGCGATCAGGACGGGCTGAAGGCGGGGGCGACAAAGCTGCATGAAACGTTGGACCAGTACGGGATCGTGCACGCGTTCGAGATCTACAGCGGGACGCACACGAGTGCGGTGGCAGTCCGATTCCAGAATTTTGTAATGCCATTCTTCAGCAAGAATCTGTGTTCAGGGAAGAATTGCAAGTAACGACGGGGACGAGTTTATACTGATCCGAGTGCGCTCGAAAATACTTTTTGCTGTTGCGGGGGCTGCGGCCCTCCTTGTGACGATTGCAGGCGTGGAGGCTCAGCCTCCCGCCGGTGCTCCTCCTGCAGGTCCGGGTGGACGAGGTCCGGGGCGGGTTGGACGGTTCAAGGTCTACTCTCCCGCGGCTGTCACGCGTGGCTTTGCGGCCTATAACTCGACTTGTGGCTATTGCCACGGGGAGCGTGGGAAGGGTGGGAAGGCGGGGCCGGATCTGGTCTTCTCCGAGGTGACGCTGCATGACGAGGACGGCGTCCAGATTACGGCGCGCGTCCGGGGTGCAGAACATGCGAAGGCCGGAAAAGTGGATGCGACCGACGCTCAGTTGGTGGACATTGCAGCCTATTTGCATTCGCGCGTGATTTACGCTTCGGGCCGTGGCGATGTTCGGATGAGCGAAGTGCTGGTGGGAAATGCGAAGGCCGGGGAAACGTATTTCAACGGAGCGGGCGGGTGCGCGAAGTGCCATTCTCCCGAGGGCAATCTGAAGGGGGTGGCGTCGAAGTACGACGTGGCGACGCTGCAGGACCGGCTGGTGATGCCTCGCGCCGGGCGCGGGGGACGTGGGGCGGCGGCTACGAACAATCCATATGCCACGATCACTCTGCCTTCGGGCGAGAAGTTGAAGGGCGCGCCGATCCGGGTGACGGACTTCGATGTGACGCTGCGGCTGGAGGATGGCTCGACGAAGACCTGGGCGCGGAATCGCGGGATTCCCAAGGTGGAAATTACCGATCCGCTGCAGGCTCATATCGACATCATGATGAAGCTGTCCGATAACGATATGCACAATTTGACTGCGTATCTGGCGACGATGAAATAAGGGACACGAACAAAGATGAGAACTCCATTATTTTTGATTGCGCTGGCTGGCGCGACCACGCTGGCGTGGGGACAGGCCCTGCCAGCGTCGGCGATTGTGAATCCGAAGCCCGATTCGTGGCCGACATTTCACGGGGATTATTCGGGGCGGCACTATAGTTCGCTGAAGGAGATCAACGCGACGACCGTCCACAATCTGACGCTCGCGTGGGTGAACCAGATCAGCATGACGCCGGGGGCGAATGTTGGTGGTCCCGGACCGGTGCCGGCGAGCCAGGGTTTTGCGAATACGCGGTGTGCTCCGCTGATGGTGGACGGCGTCCTGTACATTACGGAACCGAACACGGTGCTGGCGATTGATGCGCGGACCGGGCGGGAAATCTGGAAGTACACGTGGCGTGGCCTTCCGGCGTTCGCGCTCGGCAACCGTGGTGTGGCGATTTCGGGCAACTGGGTCTTCTTTGAGACGTACGACAACCATCTGGTGTCGCTGGATATCAAGACGGGCAAAGAACGCTGGCATAAACAAATGGCCGATGTGAAGCGGGATTATTTCTCGTCGGTTTCGCCGTTGGTGATCGGGAACCATGTGATTACGGGAGTTGGCGGCGACTTCCTGGATGTGCCGAACTATGCCGAGGCGTATGATCCGGAGACGGGTGAACGGCAGTGGCGTTTTAATACGACGGCGCACGAAGGTGATCCGGGCTTCAATACGTGGCCGAACAAGAATGCTGTGGAGCACGGTGGCGGTGGCGTGTGGTATCCGCCGACTTATGACCCCGAGCTGAATCTGCTCTACATTCCGACGGGCAATGCGAATCCGGTGATGGCCGGGCAGAGCCGTGAAGGGGACAACCTCTATACGGCGTCGGTGGTGGCACTGAATCCGGATACCGGCAAGATGGTCTGGTATTTTCAGTATTCGCCGCATGACACGCATGACTGGGATGCGGCACAAACGCCGGTCCTGCTGAATGCGACGATTGACGGGAAGCCGAGAAAGCTGCTGGCTCAGGCGCACCGGTCGGGGTTGTTCTTCGTGCTGGACCGGACGAATGGCAAGAGCATTCTGACGGCTCCGTTTGTGGAGAATCTGAACTGGTACAAGGGCATTGCTCCGAACGGGCAGCCGATTCGGGATCCGATGAAAGAACCGCAGGTTGCGGGAGCGCTGACGTCGCCGAATTCGAACGGGTCAACGGGCTGGCCGAATCCGGCGTATAACCCGGATACCGGACTGTTCTATGTGGGGACTTCGCAGAGCTACACGATTTTCTACAAGACAGACACGGATCCGCAGCCGGAAGGATATTCAGGGACGGAACGGGGCGGGGCGGTTATTAAAACCGAGCTTCGGGCGATTGATCTGAAGACGGGCAAGATTGCCTGGAAGCACGCGACGAACAACGGGCCGCAGAGTTTGCTGACGACGGCGGGCAACCTGGTGTTTGGCAGCGACGGGTCGGGCAATTTCATTGCGTTCGATGCTCGGAATGGTGAGCCGCTTTGGCACGCCGGATTGATCTCGAATCCGAGCAATGCCCCGATCACTTACATGCTGGATGGGCATCAGTATGTGCTGGTGGCGGGCGGCGAAAATATGTACGCGTTCCGGCTGCAGTAGGAATTACTTCACGACAGTCCACGTAAAGCGGACCCCGTCTTTTCCGTCGGGAAGGGGTCCGGGACTGTCGGGGATGAGTTCACCGGTTTTGGCGTCGAGGCGCAGATACCGGTGGTTGGTTAGTGAAAGAAGAGTTAGTTCACCCGTGAAGGTCTCGACCCATTGAAAGGTCTCGGTCTTCGCGGGTTTTTCTTTGGTGGAGAGGAAGCCGTCTTTCCCGCGGAGGGCTACCCGTCCCCGGCCACGGTCGAGGACGGTGAAGGTCTTGTCCGGTGTCAGGCGGATCTGTTTGCCGTAGGGGATGGGGCGGGTGAGGCCGCTGGGATTGGCTTCGTTCATGGTGAAGGCGTCGAAGTCGGCATAACCGCCTTCGGTTCCGGTGGTGTTCCAGGCGAAGAGGGAATCGCGGACACCCTGGAAGGTGATGAGACCGTAGGGCATTTTGATTTTGCCGCCGAGGTTTTGGAAGGTCTTGCCATCAGTGCTGTAGCTGAACTGGGAGAGGTTTTCGTTGAAGTCTGAGGTAGCGCGGAGCCAGACTTTGGCGGCGGCGAGCGGGGTGCGTTCGGTCTTGCCGGTCTGTTCATCGAAGGAGAGGATGGCGAGGTCCGTGGTTGTGCGCTCGACTCCGAGCCAGGCAAAGGGGCGGTTGAAGAGGGCGAGGCCTGCGATATCGCCCGGTTTCATGCCGGTGGTATCGAGCAGGGCTGTGGGCTGCGAACGGGGGCCGACGGCACGCTGGGTGAGGGTATTGTGGGCGTTCCAAAGGCTGGTGGCGGGTAGGGTGTGGAGGCGGAGGAAGCCGGGGCGCTCGCTGAGAGACCACTTGTTGTCGAGGGGGATGTGATTCCACTGCCAGACGGGCTGGAGTGTGGTTGTGGAGAAAGTGTCGTCGCGGCGATACGGGGCGTGGGGCTTGTCGGTGGTGCCGGTGTTGGGTTTGGTCCAGATGCGGGGTGTGCGGCCGAGATTACCGGGAAGGCCGAAGTACGGCCAGCCGTCGGCCCAGGTAACGGGTGAGAGCGCGGTGAGGCGGCCGATGGCGTTGGAATCGAGCATCGAAAAGCCCCACCATTCGCCGGTGGGGGTGTCGACGATGCCGCCCTGGTGCATGGCGAGGCGGCCGTGGGCGGCGTGGTTGGGCGGTCCGAGTCTGACTTCGGTGCCGGGGGCAGGGTTCAGGGTGCGGCCTCCGATTCGATAACTCTGGACGACGCCGAAGTCTTCGCCGCGACTGATGTTCTGGTTTACTTCCCAGGGGCCTTCGAGGCTGTTCGCACGGGCGACGGGCATACGCTCTTCGTCCATATACCAGGCGCTGGTGAGGATGTATTTGCCGTTGACCTTGTAGAGGTGGAGACCTTCGCCCATGCCGGCGGTCTGGGGGATGAGGATGCGTTCGGTGCCGGGCACGATGTCGAGGAGGTCCGCGGTGAGCTGGGCGATGCGGATGTCGCGATACCCCCAGACAACCCAGGTCTTGCCGTCATCGTCGAAGAGGACGGACAGGTCGTGGAGGGACTGCTTCATGGGGGTGCGGGTCCACGGGCCGGCGGGATTGGTGGCGGTGAAGAGCTGGGTGGTCTGGCGGTTGACGTTGCTGAAGATGTAGAAGGTTCCGTTGTGGAAGCGGAGGCAGGGGGCCCAGATGCCCTGGCCGTAGATGTTCTGGTTGTCTTCGAGGTGGTAGGCGGGGCCGAGGTCGAGTTTGTCGAGGGCGTAGCCGAGGAAAGTCCAGTTGACGAGATCGCGGGAACGCAGGATCGGCAGGCCGGGCATTGAGTGCATGGTGGTGCCGGTCAGGTAGAAGTCCTTGCCGACGCGGATGAGGTCGGGGTCAGAGAATTCGTCGTAGAAGAGGGGATTGGTGAAGGTGCCGTTGCCGTTATCGGCAGTCCAGGTTTGGGTGGCGGCAGGGAGTGCGGACAGGAGGGCAAAGGCGAGGAGGGGCAGGGCGGGGCGCATGGGCAACTCCTGATGGTATGGGACGGGCGGGGGCAGCGCAAGTTAGAAATGCAAGCGCTATCAGCGGTTGTGATAAAGTTGCTGGCGATGCGCACGCTGACCGTAACCCTGACGCTGTTTTGCCTGACTTTGCCCGCTTTCGGCCAGAGACCGCCCGGTCCGGCTTATGAAGACACCAATAATGTGCCGGTTTCGCCGGAGGTTCACGCGGACCGGAGTGTGACGTTCCGGTTGTTCGCCCCGAAGGCATCGGAAGTACTGCTGATGGGGTCGCCCGGAATTCTGGAGTTCATCAAAGAACCCAAGCCTTTGCAGAAAGACAGCAAGGGTGTCTGGAGTGTGACGGTGGGCCCTGTGCCGGCGGGCTTCTATACGTATGGCTATGCGATTGATGGCGGGCTGCGGATGCCGGACCCGTCGAATCCACAACTGGAACTGCGGCGCTGGGGACCGACGAGCGTGTTCACCGTGCCAGGGACCGAAAAGGCCGTGTTTGAGCCGCGCGCAGTGCCGCACGGGTCGGTGCATGTGGATTTCTATGACTCGAAGAACCTGGGGACGGCGCGGATGTTCTACGTGTACACGCCGCCGGGGTATGAGACGAGTTCGGCGAAGTATCCGGTGCTGTATTTGCTGCACGGGAACGGGCAGATTGAAGCGTCGTGGACCTGGACCGGGCGCGCGAATGTGATTCTGGATAACCTGCTGGCCGAGGGCAAGATCAAGCCGATGGTGGTGGTGATGCCGTATGGTCATATTCCGCGCGAGATCAAGCCGGATCCAGCTGGCCCGGCCGATCCGACGGCGATTGAAAAGGAACTGATGACGGCGGTGAAGCCGGAAGTGGAGAAGAAGTATCGGGTGCTGCTGGACCGGGAGCATCGCGCGATCGGCGGGCTGTCGATGGGCGCGGCGCAGTCGCTGTCGATCGGGCTGCATAATCTGGACCAGTTCGCCTATATTGCCGCGTTCAGTGGCGGCGGGAACCGTGCGGAGTGGGAGAAAGCGGACGCGGCAACGCTGAATAAGAAGCTGAAGGTTCTGTGGCTGGGCTGCGGGACAGAAGATGCGGCTTATAAGGGAGTGAAGGGGATGGACGATCTGTTCACCGAGAAGAAGGTGAAGCACACCTTTAATCCTTCGGGCGGCGGCCACAGCTGGCCGAACTGGCAGGTGTATCTGTCGAAGTATGCTCCGTTGTTGTTCCGGGATTAAGAGGGTCAGATGAGAGGTTTGGTTCTGCTGGCGGGCGCGGTGGCGTCCGCGACGATGGCGTGCGCGGCTGATGGCGTGGTGAATATTCACGATCCTTCGACGATCGCGATTTCCGGCGGCAAGTATTACGTTTACGGGACGGGTGGCGGGTCGCTCGTGTCCGATGACGGGTGGACCTGGCGGACCGGGGTGGCGCCTTCGCGGCGGGGCCTGGCTCCCGATGTGATTCATATCGGTGATCGCTACTACATGGACGTAGCGGCGAATATCGGGGCGCAGCCGAAGGCGGCTGTGAACATGATCTGGAGCAAGACGCTGGATCCGGAGTCGAAGGACTACAAGTGGGAAGAGGGCGGAGTGGTGGCTTCTTCCGATGGCGTGGAAGATTCGAATGCCATCGATCCTGGTGTTCTGCTGGACTCGACTGACGGGCGGCTGTGGCTGGTTTACGGGTCGTATTTTGGCTACATCCGGCTGGTGGAACTGGACCCGAAGACGGGTAAGCGGCTGCGGGCGAATGATGTGCCGAAGAACCTTGCGATCAACAGCGAAGCTTCGATCCTGATTCAGCATGATGGCTGGTATTACCTGCTGCTGACGCATGGCAGTTGCTGCCGCGGGGCGGATTCCGGGTACAACATCCGCATGGGGCGGTCGCGGAAGGTGACCGGGCCGTATCTGGACCGCACGGGCCTGGACATGTTGCAGGGCGGTGGTTCGCTGTTCATTGGGTCGGGTGGACGGTTCATCGGGGCGGGACATTTTGGCTTACTGGACGAGGGAAATGGGGTTCAGAAGTTCTCGATGCATTGGGAAGCGGACCTGGAAAAAGGTGGCGCGAGCGTGCTGGATATTCGGCCATTGCTGTGGCGGGATGGCTGGCCGGTGGCGGGCGAAAATCTGAAGGAAGGCACGTACGAGATTGAGTCGGTACGGACCGGGACAGCGCTGGAAATGGCCGTGGAAGGGATGCCGGTGGGTGGGCGCAGAGGGCGTGGTCCGGGTGGTCCGGGTCGTGGACCAGGTGGTCTCCCTCCAGGTGGACCTCCCCCTGGTGCGGGACGCGGTGGTCCGCCTCCGGGAGCCGGGCGTGGCGGTGGAATGTTTGCGGGGACTGGTGTGCCGATCCCCGCGCAGGATGTGGCGCAGGTTTCGGTGAACTGGCCTACCGGGACGGTAGATGTCCGGATGGCGAACTATCTGTTGCAGTCGCAGCAGAAGTGGACGATCTCGCCTGCGCCAAATGCGGGTGGGTACCCGGGTGCCCCGTATTACCGGATTCGTCTTGCCGGGACGGAGCGGACGCTGGCGGCTGTGGAGGGCGGGGAACTGGCGGTGTTGCCGGGTTTCACGGGTGCTCCGGAGCAGTTGTGGCGCATTGAGCAACTGCCGGACAGTAACTGGCGGATTGAGTCGAAGGCGGGTTCAATGGCGCTTTCGGCGGTGGGTGCGAGTTTTGCGACATTGTCGAAGTTCGATGCAGCGAGTGACAAGCAACGCTGGCTGCTGAAGACGCCGTAGGGGAGTGATATGAGGACTGAGAGAGTGCGAGGTTTTGTGCTGGCTCTGGTGCTGGCGGCGTCGGGAGTTGCGGCTGTGTCGTGGCCAACGCTGACAAGTGTGGTGTCGCGGGAAAAGGTGGTCGGACTGGACGGCTTTATTCCGCGTTGGGTGTTGCTGGAGCCGATTGCGGCGAACGGGCTGACGGATGCGGCGGTGCAGGCTGCGGTGAAGAAGGAGTATTTCCCGAACCAGTTCAGCGTGATTCCGCATGATGGCGACAAGGTGCAAGTGGCGGGCGCGGATTTGAAGTGGCGCGCGGTGGACACAAAGAGCTACAACGTGAATCTGTTCCACTTTGCGCGGGCACTGGATAAGCCGACGTCGGATGTTCTGTTCTGGGCGGTGACGGTGGTTTACAGCCCGAAGGAAGTGCCGAATGCGCGGCTGGCGATCGGGTCGAATGCGGCGTCGGTTTGGTGGGTCAACGGCAAAGAGGTGATCGGGATTTATGGCGATCGCCAGACCGTGATTGACGATGGCGTCTCGCGGCGGCTGACGCTGCAGAAGGGCGCGAATGTAATTCGGGTGGCCGTTGTGAATGGCGGCGGCGCGACGGATTTCTGCGCGCGCTTCCTGGATGCCGATGATAAGCCTGTGAAGGGCCTGACGGTCAATCTGGCGGATCCGGTTCAGTAATCAGCGGGGGCGCAGGCCGGTGGGGCGGAACTCTTCGCCCTTCAGGATTGTGTCGCGGATTTCGCGGGTGCGAGCGGGGCAGGCTCGGCCTTTGTCGGGCGTCAGGTTATCGTGCTCGGACTCGATCATCGGCAGCGGTTCTTTGGGCCCGGATAACTGGTTGAGCAGGGTCCAGACTCCGGCGGGCGGCGAGATGGTGTCGATGAAACCCATGCCGGCGAGAACGGGCGCTTTGACGCGGGAAGCGAAGTTGGCGGTGTCGAAGTAAAGCGCGGTTTTCATGACTTCCGGTTTGTCAGACGCCCAGTTGGGGTAGCCTGCTTTGCGGTTGTGGAGGTCGCCATTGGTGTCGGCTCCGGCGGGGACGCAGACGAGGACGGCGGTGATTTTCTCGGGGCGGAGGCCTGCGAGAACGATGCTCTGCTGGCCTCCCATGGAGCCACCCTGGAGGACGATCGTCTTGCCATCCCAGTCGGGGCGGGTGAGGAGATAGTCGAGGGCGCGGGAGTCGCGCAGGTACATCTGGAGGAAGTAGGATTTTTCGCGGTCGTTGTCGCCGACGGTCTGGTAGGGCCGGGGCACGCTGCCGGCGGGGTCGGACGGCAGTTTGTCGTGAGAATCCACGTTGATGACGAGCCAGCCTTCGGCGGCGCGCTGGGCGTTCATGTTGGCATTTAGGGCGTAGACGCCGGCGTACTGGAGTTGAATGAGGGCGGGGAACTTGCCTTCGCGCGCGGGTTTGGCGAGATAACCCTGGGTGTGGGAGCCGAGGGCGTCGAGGATAAAGGTGTTGAGCTCGACGCCGGGGACGTCGGTCTTTACTGGCGTGAGGACGGGGTTGAGGGGGAGCTTCGCCTGGGCGGCGAGTTTGGCGTCCCAGAAAGTGTCGAAGTCGGTCGGTTTCGGGGTGGAGAGGCCGATTTTGGCTGGGGCGACGGCGGCTCCGACTGCGTAGAGGCCGTTATTGCGACCTGTATTGCCTCCGGTGTAAGTCGTGGGGGCATCCGCGGCGGGTGTCAGGGGGGCGTAGGGTTCGATGGCGACGTAGATCATGCCTGGCTGGTCGGACTTTACTTCGATGGTGTCTTTGCCTGTGGACAGGTCGATCTTGCCTTCGCGGAGCACGACGGCGTTGTTGCGGCGCGCGGTCCACTTGTAGAGATACGTGGGCGTTGTGGGGCGCGGGGTGATGGTCCAGCCGACGGTGTCGCCGACGTCGTAGATGCCGCTTTGCTGGTATGGCGCGAAGGCGAGCTGCTGGGGGATGACGGGTCGCTGGGCGAACGACAGGGTAGCGGTGAGGATGAGTAGGGCGAGGGTTGAGCGTTTGGTGGACACGGTGAGGCCTTCAATAATATACTTCCTCCTGCAAGGGCTTACAATTTCCACGTTCGAGAGATAAACATGAAGACACAATCCAGCCGCCGGCAGTTTGTCCGCAATACCGCCGCCGCGTCATTGACGACGTTGTTGCCGCATGGGCTGTTTTCGCAAGGGGCGGCTACGCAGAGCGTAGTGGTGCGGCCTGGCGTGGAGAACGGCGTGATCCGGCCGGAGATGCACAGCCATTTTGCGGAGCATTTGGGGTCGTGCGTGTACGGGGGATTGTGGGTTGGTAAGGGTTCGAGCATCCCGAATGTGGAGGGGTATCGGAAAGCGGCAATTGATGCGCTGAAGGAACTGGGGATTCCGGTGCTGCGGTGGCCGGGTGGTTGTTTTGCCGATAACTATCACTGGCGCGACGGGATTGGGCCGGTGAGCAAGAGACCGCGGCGCATCAATATGAACTGGGCGAACGTGATTGAGGACGGCAGCTTTGGGCTGCACGAATTTGTCCGTTTGTGCCGTTTGATTGGGGCAGAGCCGTATTTGTCAGTGAATGTGGGGAGCGGGACGCCGCAGGAAGCGCTGGACTGGGTGGAGTACTGCAACTTCCCGAGCGGCACGACGTTGTCGGATGAGCGGATTGCGAATGGGTCAGTTGAGCCTTTCAAGGTGCGGTATTGGGGGATCGGGAATGAAGCCTGGGGCTGTGGCGGGCGCATGACTCCCGCTTACTACGCTGATGTCTACAGGCAGTATTCGAACTACATGCGGGCGTTTGGTGGGACGACGCCGTATCTGATTGCGTGTGGTCCGAACCAGAATGACGCGAACTGGACGAGGACGTTCTTCAACGGGCTGGGAGGCGGGCGCGGGCCTTCGGGTTTCGCGATGCATTACTACCAGAACGGGAGTCTGCCACCGACGGAATTTACGCTGGATGCCATGAATCAGCAGTTCGGGGCGTTCCAGGCACTGGAGCGAGCGATTGCTTTCCAGCGGACTTTGCTGGACAGCTATGCGCCGCAGCCGGGGATGGGTCGTGGCGGTGGTCCTGGCCGTGGCGGGCCGGCGCCGAGTGTCGGGCTGATTCTGGATGAATGGGGTGTTTGGGACCGGTCCGTGCTGGCTGAGATCGAGAAGTACGGGCAGTTGTGGCAGCAGAGTACGATGCGCAGCGCGGTGGCGGCGGGGCTGGGGCTGAATATCTTCAACCGTCATGCCGACAAGCTGTACATGTGCAATATTGCGCAGATTGTGAACGTGCTGCAGTCGCTGTTGCTGACGGATGGGCCGAAGGGGCAGAACTGTGTGAAGACGACGACTTATCATGCGTTTTCGTTGTTTAAGGCGCACCGGTCGCGGACTTCGGTGAAGGTGGAGTCGGGGGCGACGGGGCCGCTGGATCTGTCGGTGTCGGCTTCGAAGAGTGGATCGGAACTGCTGGTCAGTTTTGTGAATCCGAAGAGCGATGCCGCGTTGCGGGTGGAGTGTTCGCTGGATGGCAGAACGGCGCGGAGTGCGACGGCGCAGATTCTGGCGCACAAGGATTTCAATGCCGCGAATACGTTTGGGAATCCGAATGCGATTGTGCCGCAGGGGCACGCGGTGCGGGTGAATGGGACAAAGGTAGAACTGGAGGTTCCACCGATGTCGGTGATTACGGCTACGGTTCAGATGGGGTGATGGGAAACGTTACAGACCATGATTGCTGGGAAACGACGGTACCACTCCGTTGAAGGCGCCTCCTGGCAACCGGGCTGGCCGCTTCCTTACGGTCGCGGTTCGGTACGGCTGTGGTGATTGGGCGCAGGGGCCTTCATTCCATCCTGCCCTACCGGGGTGGGTAGTGCGCTGGAGGGGGCTATTTTACGTCGCCTGTTAATGGGGCGTTGATCTTCCTTAGGGTGGCGGCGTCGATTTTGATAACTTTTCGGTCGTAGGTCATCAGGCCGTTGACTTCGCCTTCGACGTCGGAGGTTTGGGTGTAGACGGCGGCGGACATTCCCAGTTTTTCTTTCATGGGGACGAGGGCTTCCATCTTCTTCTTCAGGGCATCGAGGTAGGTGGCCTGGTCCTGATAGGTCTGGTAGCCCCAGTTGCGCATTGCGGGGTTCCAGAGGTGGTCGGCTATCGGCCAGCCGACTCCGCCGTATTCGCCCAGGACGATGGCGCGGTCGGCCTTCGGCTCGGGCTGGTTGGGGAGGGGCTGGTAGGTGTGGACGTCGTAGACGTTACCTACGTTCATATCGAGCCAGCCGGTGTCGGCGTTGACGATGCGGCTGCCGTCGATGTTCTGGACCCACTGCGCGAGCGCCTTCGATTCGTACTGGCCCCAGCCTTCGTTGTGGATGACCCACATAATGATGCTGGGCGCGTTGTAGAGGCGGCCGATCATGCGGCGGAGTTCGAGTTCGTGTTGCTCGCGGGAGACGGAACTGCGGATGGGTTCACCTGCGTCCTGCGCGCTGTTGCGGAGGGCCTGGTTGAAGCCCGCGGGCATGTCCTGCCAGACGAGCATGCCGAGCTTGTCGCAGAGGTAGTAGTAGCGGGCGGGTTCCACCTTGATGTGCTTGCGGAGCATGTTGAAGCCGGCTTCGCGAAGCCAGCCGATTTCCCATTCCATCGCGGCTTCGGAGGGCGGGGTCAGGAGACCGTCGGGCCACCAGCCCTGGTCGAGGGGACCGTGCTGGAAGAGGGGTTTGCCGTTGAGGAGGATGGCTGGCTGGCCGGGAACGGTGCCTGGTCCGAGGGCGACTTTGCGCATGCCGAAGTAGCTGGTGGCGGTATCGAGGGCGGGGCCTGGGGTGACCTGGGCTTTGGCGTAGAGGTCACGTTCCTCGGTGCCGAAGCGGGGGATGCGGCGGGGTTGGGGTGCGCCCGCAGCCGGGGCGGGAGGAAAGGGGTTCGCGACTCGGACGAGTTCGGCTTTCAGGTCGTATAGGAACGGGTCGGCGGGGGACCAGAGGCGGGCGTTGGGGACAGGCAGGAAGGCCTCACGGTTGGTGCGCATGAGGTGGGTTCCGACCGTCTTCCCGGCGGTGGAAGCGGTGATACGGACGGCGAAAGTATCGTCTGTGGTGGCCTCATTGGTGAGAGCGGCGACGCGGAGGCCACCGGCATCGACATCGGGGGTTAAGCGGAGTTCTGCGAGATGGAGGGTTTTGGGGACGGGTTCGAGCCAGACGGTTTGCCAGATGCCGGAGACGGGCGTGTACCAGATGCCGGAGGGCTTCAGTTGCTGCTTGCCGCGGGGCTGTTCGCCGGTGTCGGAGGGGTCGGTGACACCGAGGAGGATTTCGTTGGCGCCGGAGGTGAGGTAGGGGGTGATGTCGAAGTCGAAGGGGTCTGAGCCGCCGGAGTGGGAGCCGACGAGGCCGCCGTTGATCCACAGGGTGGATTCATAGTCCACGGCTCCAAAGTGGAGGAGAATGCGGTCGCCCTGCCAGTCGGCCGGGAGGCGGAAGGTGCGGTGCTGCCAGAGGCGCTGGTCAGGCTGGAGGACTTTGCCGACGCCGGAGAGGGAGGATTCAATGGGGAAGGGGACGAGGGCCTGGCCCTGGAAGGTGGTGGGCGGGGGCGCGGTTTTACCGGTGATCGCGTAGTCCCAGAGGCCATTGAGGTTCTGCCAGCGGGCGCGGACGAACTGGGGGCGGGGGTACTCGCGCCAGGCGTTATCGGGGGTGACTTGTTCGCCCCATTTGGTTTTGAGGGTGACGGGGGCGGGGTGCCAGATTTGGGCGGCGAGGGTGGTGGTGAGGAGGAGAGCGAGGAGGGGGATACGGAGGGTCATGGGCTGTTGCCTTCGCCCCCATACTACAACCGGACCAGAGGGTGACTGGTTTGCGCTACAACTGAAGCCATGGACAGGCGAGTGTTTCTTGCGGGTACGGCGGCTTCGTGTTTTGCGCAGGATGATGCCACCTTTCGTTCGGACGTGAAGGTGGTGAGCATTCTGGCCAACGTGCTGGATAAGCAGGGGCGGCTGATTCGGGATCTGGGAAAGGAAGATTTTCAGGTTCTGGAGAACGGGAAGCCGCAGGAGATTAAATATTTTTCGCGGGATGTGGATTTGCCGCTGACGCTGGGGATATTGATCGACACGAGCATGAGTCAGGCGGGGGTGATGGAGGCGGAGCGGTCGGCCTGTTTTCGGTTTCTGGACCGGGTACTGCGGCCAAAAGATCAGGCGTTTCTGATGCGGTTTGATATGGAGATTGCAACGCCGGTGGGGCTGACGGGGGATCTGGAGAAGCTGCGTGAGGCGCTGGCGTTTATCGACACACCGACGAGGGCGGAGTTGCGGCAGCAACGGGGTGGCGGGACGCTGCTGTTTGATTCGGTGCTGATGGCGGCGAAGGAGACGATGGCGCGGCAACAGGGGCGGAAGGCTCTGATTGTGATTTCCGATGGCGGGGAGAATGGGAGCGATGCGTCGCTGACGGAAGCGATGGAGGCGGCGCAGAGGGCGGATACGCTGATTTTTTCGATTCTGTTTGGGGGGAGTATGGGGCGGGGGAATCTGGTGCGGATGTCGAGGGAGACGGGTGGCGGGTTCTTTGAGCCGGATCGGAAGACAGGGATCGACGGGGTGTTTGCGGCGATTCAGGATGAGTTGCGGGGGCAGTACAACATTGGGTACGTGTCGGATGTGCCGGTGCGGGTTTCGAGTTTCCGGACGCTGCAGTTGACGACGGGGCGGAAGGGTTTGCGAGTGCAGGCTCGGGATAAGTACTGGGCTCAGCGCTGATTGCCGGAAACGAGCCCGCGGAGGTAGCGATTCATGGGTTCCTCGAAAGCAGTGTACGACAGGCTGGAGACGGCGATGACGAAGGCCACGTAGTAGAACTTCACCAGGTTCCCCGGCCAGGAGACGGCCCACCAGAGGATCGGGATGTGGAGGATGTACATGCCGTAGCTGGCCTGGCCGAGGTAGACGAGGGGGCGCGTGGAGAGCAGGCGTGCGAGCCAGCCGCCGCCGATAGCGAAGCCCAGCAGGAGCAGGGCGTTCATGGGTCTTAGGAAAGTGGTTACGGAGACCGACTGCGGCAGGTACTTTGCGTAGCCGATGAGGAGTCCTGAGCCGAGGATCCCGGCGGCGTAGAGCCATTTACCTGCGGTGTGTCTGCGGGTGGTTTCGGGCCAGAGGACGAGGGCTCGGGCGATGGCTATTCCCATGAAGAAATCGGCCAGGTGGACGAGGGGCTTGAGCTGGTCGGAGACCCCGAGCTTCCAGAGGAGGGGTGTCAGGATGCAGGAGAAGGCCGCGACCGCGATGGTGGTGCTCCATCGCCAGGCTTGCCAGGTGAGGGCGAGGATGGGGAAGAGGGCGTAGAAAAACATCTCGCAGGAGAGTGACCAGGCGGGGGTGTTCCAGCCTGCGGTGTAGTGGCCGCTGAACCATCCCTGGAGGAGGGTGAGGTGCATGGCGACGAGCCAGCCTTTGGGCTGGTCGGCTGCTTTGACGATGAAGGGGGAGACAACGAGGAGGCTGAGGAGGTAGACGGGGTAAACGCGGGCGAAGCGTCCGACGAAGTAATTTTTCAGGGTGCGGCGGTTCCAGGTGAGGGTGCCGTAGGTGCGGGCGAGGACGAGGCCGGAGAGCATGAAGAAGGTTGGGACGGCGAGGTAGCCTCCGCGCAGGATGGCCTCAATGGGGGAGGGGAAGGCCGTGATGAAGGGCTCGTAGACATGGCCCTGGCCGACGAGGTGGTTCAGGATGACCCAGAGGGCGAGGAAGAAGCGGAGTCCCGTGAGGGCGGGGAGGTGGGCCGGACGAGTGGGGGCTGGGATTGGTTTCGGGGCTATGGCCGGCTCGGTGGACACCATCCTTCCATGATCGGATATGGGTGTGGGCGGTATTTGATAGTATCCCTTTCAGATAATGACCCATAAAAAGTTACTGGTATTTGGCCTGGCGCTGGCGGGGATAACGGCGATGCCTGCGGCTGCACAGCGGTACACGGCGAAGCAGGAGGGGGACGTGATTGCGATCACGGATAACACCTCCAAAATGAATGTGGAAGTTGTGGTGAGCCTCGGCAAGGCCTGGAAGATTCAGGTGAAGGGGCAGAATCTGGTGCGGACGTCGGCGACGCTGGAGGCGTTTGTGGCGAATTCCGGGTTGAACGGGATGCCGCTGCTCGCTCCGTTTGCGAATCGTCTGGATGAAACGGCGTTTTATGCGAACGGGAAGAAGTACAACTTCGACCTGGGGCTGGGAAATGTGCGGGGGCCGATTCCATCGACGGGGTTCGTGAACGGGTCGAAGGCGTGGCAACTGGTGGAGTTCAAGGCGGACGGCAAGGGTGCGTGGGTGACGTGCCGGCTGGACTACTGGAAGGTGCCGGAGTTCATGAAGCAGTTCCCGTTCGCGCATACGATTACGCTGACGTACCGGGTGTCGGAGGGGGCACTGGAAGTGAGGACGAAGCTGGAGAATCTGAGTCATGAGCCGATGCCCGTGGTGATTGGGTTCCATCCGATTTATGAGCTGCCGGACGGAAATCGGGACGACTGGACGGTGTCCGTGGATGCGAAGACGCACTGGATCGATATTCCGCAGCGGCTGCCGACCGGGGAGACGCAGCCGATTGAGAAGTTCTTTGGTGCGGAAAGAACGGCGATTCAGCTGAAGAACTATGCGCTGATTGACGATGTATTTACGGATCTGGTGCGGGATGCGAATGGCCGGGCGACGATGAAGCTGATGTACAACGGCAAGGAACTGCATGAGACGCTGGGGCCGAAGTACAAGACGGTGCTGTTGTGGTCGACTCCGTTGCCGGCCGGTGGCGGTGGTGGTGGCCGGGGTGGCGCGGGTCGTGGCGGGGGACCACCGGCTTCGGTAGCCTCGAACGGGCCCTTTCCGACGGATCCGGCGCAGGGTGTGAAGATTGCTCCGCCTGCTATTGCTCCGGTGGCGGGCGCGCCTGCTCCGACGGCGAAGGGGTTCATTGCGTTTGAGCCGATGGTGGCGATTACGAATGCTTTGAATCTGGCGCAGCGGGGCGTCTATAAAGACTTGCAGACGATCCCGGTGGGCGGAACCTGGGAAGAGAGTTTTTGGGTGACCACGAAAGGGTATTAATTCGGGTCCGGTAAACGGTCGAGGCCAAGTCGATTGAGCTCGGCGCGGAGTTGCGTCAGGAGCCTCGGCTCGGTTCGTGCGGTGTAGGCCCCGACATCAGAAAAGACGAGGCTAAGCGTCCTTGCGATTCGCACGCGAGGGACGCCTGCGGGCGCTTCCGGATGCAGGGTATTGGTTTCCGCGCGAGTCAGGTTGAAAGGACCGAAGGGTTGCAACTGGCCGATGAGGAAGTCGGCCAGGCCGGTGAGGACAAAGCGTGCTTCGAGACTGGCCGGGAGGCTGGCGGGACGGTATTCGTCGCCCTCGGCGTGCAGGGCCAGTTCGAACCAGGTGGCGGATTCGTTCAGGCCCCCCAGGGTGACCTCAGGGTATAGCTGGTAGCTAACGCGGAGGGCGGCGGGTGCGGTGGTGTTTTGGGTCATGGTTGGATCCTCAGGCGGCTGCGCGCCAGAACGACGGAGCGCTCCATTCGCGGATGGTGTTCGCTTCGATAGCCAGCAGGTGCAGCCAGTCGTTTTCGACGAGGGTGCGGATTGAAGGGTTGAGGCGGAGGACGTCGTCGATGCGGGCGGTTGGGGCTTCGACGAAAACCTGTAGCCGGAGGGGTTCGTGGACCCAGCGGGCACCATCGTGGAGGGACTGGAGAGGCAGGCCGGTTCTGAGATCGCCACCGTTGCCTTCCCAGACTCCGAAGCCGCCGACGACGTTGTGAAGAACCTTATTGCCACTCCCAAAGAGGTGGTTGTTGACCGTGGAGCCATAGTATTGCAGGTTGATCCAGCTGGCGACGATGACGGGCGCGGTGAGGATGAGTTGCAGCACCGAGGCATCGGGATCGGCTGCCGCGTCGTAGTCGTGCAGGAAGACACGGCCCTGGAGATTGAGGTGCCGCGTTCGGGATCGGGGCGCGGCTATGAAGGCGGCGTTGCCAGCGAGTCCCCATTCGGGCCGGACCTCGGACCAGTCGGCGCTGCGCCGCAGGAGCTGCCGGTGCAGACGGCCAGCGGGCAGTCGCTGGGCGGCTGGCTGAGATGGCAGGCTGCGCTCGACTCTGGCCTGGGCGGAGGCGGCGCTGAGCCAGCCTTCGAGCATAGCGCGCTGTTGCGGGGAGAGTGACTCGGCGTCCAGAAGCGCGATGTCGTCGGTGGTGGTGTTGTGGAGGCCGGCGATGAAGAGCGTGTCCGGCGGGATGGCGATGCCGCGGCCCAGGAGACCGACGCGAACCTCGGGGTCGTTCATGAGGGCCGCGGCGAGGCGAGCGTTGATGTCGCCTTTGTGGCCGCCGCAGGCCCCGCAATCGAGGGCGGAGGCGTAGGGGTTGTTTTCCGACTCGCCGCCATGGCCACAGATGAGGACCAGGGGCGCCAGCTCCTCGGGGCGGAGGCTCATGTTTTTCAGGGCTCCGGCGACCAGATCGAGACGTTCGCCGAGCGGGATGTCCCAGGTGCCGTTCGCGGCGGGTTCCTGCGGCGAGGCCGGCCGGGCGAACATCTGCCGGAAGAGGTACAGACTGAATGCCAGACCGCCAGTCTCGATGGCGGAGAAGGAACCTGTGGCCGTGCTGAGAAGGCCCTTCCATGCCCCGACTTTGTGGTTGCCGGACGCCCCGGAGTGGGACCGGTATCGCGGTTCGAGGAGGACCGGGCACCGGGCGGAGCCGTCGAATTCGACGGCGAGGCCGAAGAAGCCGGCGAAGCCGACTGTCTGAATGGCGGGCGATTGTGCTTCGAGAGCGCGGCGGTAGACCTCGGAGCGGACGTCGATGCAGAATATGGCCTGCAGGGACTTGCGGGAGGGCTCGGCCGGGGGAGGCGCGGCTGGTTGCAGGCGCCGGGCGAGGCGCGAGCGAAAGGCGAACTCGGCGGCGAGTTGCGCAATGTATTTCGGGTCGGTGAAGGCGTTTTCGGCGGGTGTGTCGAGGCTCCCGCATTGCCAGGTGGGGGCCAGGGCCAGCAGGGCCGTGTCGTAAGCGAGCCGGATGGCGAGCAACTGGCGCAGCAGGGGGTGGCCGGGGTCCCGCCAGTTGCGGAAGGCGGCGGGGGCGCTCCAGCCGAAGACGCTCACGAGTTCGCGGTGGAGGAAGTCGGTGACCTGATCCGGAGGAATGTTCAGGGCGCAGAGGGCGTCTTCGATGGCGGCATCGGCGGAATCGGCCAGGTTTTCGACGTGGTGGCGGAAGCGTGGCAGACCGAAGACTTCCGGGTTGCGGTCGACGCGGGCCACCCGCTTCCAGGTGAGGAAGAGCGGCTGGTCGCTGCCGGGCATGGGCCAGGTGGACTGGCCACGATCAAAGTACGACGCGCACCATTTGGAGATTTCATCGACGATGAAGCTGTTCCAGGAAGTGCCGCGGGTCCGGTCGAGCCAGTCGGCCACGGTGAGGAGTCGCTGCTGGCGTCCCTCGGTTGTGAGTTGTTGGGTGAGCCAGGCGACGGGGTGCACTGGTGCCGGAGTGTGGTCCAGCCGGGAGAGGGCGGCGCGAATATCTTCTGCCTGGATGGTTCCCTGCCGAAGTTGCCGGAGGTAGTAATCGGAATCCATCAGCATGGCACTGTGGGCGACCTTACCCATCAGGTGAGCGGCGCTGGTGAAAGGCAGATCGGCAAGGCCCAGGAAGGGGTTGACTGCGACGAAGTTTTGCAGCGGCCAGAGTGGCGGGAGGCGGCTGCAGGCGGCGGCGATGGCGAGGTCGTGTTGCCGGGCGGTATCGGGGGCGAGAAGGTCGGTGGCGATCACAGTTGCTCCTTTGTGGGGGGGACGGGCCAGAGGGCGGTGGTCAGGCGGTTGGCGAGGGTGTTGATGTAGAAGCCGTTTCGGGCGTGGATGTAGATTGCTTCGGCGGCGGGCTTGCGCAGTTGGGTCTGGAGCAGGGCGGCGAGCGCGAAGAGTCCGAGGATGGGAAGGGCGGCTTCATTCGGGACTGGCCTGGAGGGCTGGATGAAGAGGCCGGCAGCCCGGTCAAGGGCGAAGTACAGGAGGCTGGCCGCCGCGCCGAGGCCGAGGCCCGGGAGGAAATTGGGCGTGGCTGTCCAGAGGAGTTGGGCGAGGGCCAGCGTGAAGATGCCGGTGAGGACTGGCTGGTCGAAGACGGACACGCCGAGTGCGGTGGCAGCCACGAGGCTCAGGGCAGCGGCGAGGAGGAGGCCTCCTAGGACCCGGGGCAGACCTGGGACGTGGCGCGGGAGGAGTGGCGCGGCGAGCACGGCGTTGCCGGAGGAGAGGAAAGTCCAGGCCTTGTAGAGCGAGTGCGCGACGAGGTGGAGCAGTGCGAGGTGAAAGGCTCCGAGGCCGCATTCGAGCATCATGAAACCCATTTGGGCGATTGTCGAGAAGGCCAGGGAGCGCTTGACGCTGGCCTGGGTCAACATTACGGCCGAGGCGAAGAGGGCGGTGAAGGCACCGACGACGCAGAGGAGCAGCATGGCGGGGTGTGAAAGTTCGATGAGGGCGCGCATCCGAATCACGAGGATGCCCCCGGCGTTGATGATGCCGGCATGCATGAGGGCCGAGACGGGCGTTGGGGTTTCCATGGTGTCGGGCAGCCAGCTGTGGAAGGGGAACTGGGCGGACTTGAGAAGTGCCGCGAAGACCAGCAGGCAGGCGATGAGGCCGATGACCGGCGGGAGTGGGGCGGGGCCGGAGCGAAGGCGTTCCGCTGCGTTCGTGATGCCCCGGAAGTGCGTGGTTCCGAATTCC
>CANIHR010000068.1 GCA_947467185.1 Bryobacterales bacterium | reverse complement strand
GTCCACAATGCCCCGGCCAAAAAACTGTGCCCAGATGTAGTTGACGGCGGCGCGGGCAAACTGGGGGTCATTCGTGACGTTGCGGGCCAGCGCAACCCTGTAGTCTTCACCCTTCGCGGGTTCGGCTCCATTGAAAAGGTAGGCAGGGGCGATGTTCCGAATGGTGCCGAGCGGCTGCCGGGCGGGGCGATTGCCGGTGGTGGTATTCAGCGCATAATCGGCGGTGTTCGTCGCCAGTGCGAAGTAGTTGTAACGAGCGTTGGCGTTGACAGGATCCTGCGGGGTGGCGACCGTGCGGACGTTCGTGCGGGAGAGGAAGGACGACATCCCCCAGGCCTGCGTCCGCGTGACTTTGCTGCCCCAGAGGCTCAACGTGTCCAGGTGTCCGCGTCCACTGTGGCAAAGCACGCAGTCCACGTGGGAGATCCCAAGGAATTCGCGGCTGATCTTGGCCGTCTGCGCGTCGTAGATATCCTGCGCCGGGCCCCCGCCGACCACGCCGAGGATCAGGTAGTTCACCTGACCGTTCGTCTGGTCAAAGCTGTTGGTGCCCTGGGCGGCGATCATTTCGGTCGCCATCTTGTTGTAAGGCTTGTTCGCGGCCAGAGAATCGTGGAGGTACTTGTAGAGTGCGTTCCGGCCTTCGTTGCGGATGGTGACCTGGACGGTGCTGGCGGTGTTCTTATAAAGATCGCCGAAGTACATGGTCCATTTGTCGGTCCATTCGGGGGAGGCGAGCAGTTCATCGATTAGCTCGGCTCGGCGGTTGGAGTCGAGGCTTTGGGTGAACGTGTTAACCCGGGCGGCTTTGGGGATCCGGCCTGTCAGGTCCAGCGAGACCCGGCGGATGAACTCCAGATCGGTGGTTTTGCCGGCCGGGGTGATGTTGTTGGCCTGCAGATCCTGCTGGATGTACTTGTCGATCAGGTTGCCGTCGCTGGCCTGCGCCTGGGCGAAGGCGTTACCACGGGGTTGCATCGAAGGGGCCATCCGGGCGGAAAGGAACTGGCGTGTGATGCGGCCGGGGAGGGATTCGCCGCGGAGGCGGGGGAGGAAACGTTCGCGTTCTGTACCGAAAAAAGAACAGTCGGCGTGTTCGAGGGTGAGGTTGATTTCCTCGGGAGTTGGCTCCGCGATTTGCTCTGCGGGCGGAGGGTCCTGGGCACGGGAGGGCACCAGCCCCCAGATGCCAAAGGCTGCCACTCCAGCGATGGCAATATGGATGCCCCGCTTCCGAATCCCCAGGGAACGTTTCATGCTTCACCCTCCGGCAACACTGTCTACGTGAGTACAAACCCCCGCATGTTGCAGAAGTTGCCGCATCTATATGGATTTTAACAATTTTTCGAAGCAAAGTGCGGAACTGGGGTTATCTCCGTAGCGGGGGATCGGTTGGAAGCCGAGGGCCTGGTAGAGGGTGATCGCGCCGGTCATCTGCGGCAGCGTGTCGAGGCGGAGCGCGGCATAGCCCTTCGCCGTGGCCAGCTTCAGGACATCTTCCGTCAGTTTTCGCCCCAGACCGAGGCCACGAAACGCCGGACGGACGTAAAGCCGCTTCATTTCACAGATGCCAGGCCCGAGGGGGCGCAGCGCCACACACGCGGTGAGTTCCGGGCCCGCTACAGCGACCAGAATCTCGCCCCCCGGCGACGCGTAAGCTCCAGGCAGCGCCGCCAGCTCTTCCTCAAAGGTCTGAAAACAAATGTCATTGCCGACCGATGCGGCATACTCGCGGAACAACGCCCGGAGTTCAGTAAACTCGGTAGAGAGGACGGGGCGGATCTCCATTGGGATTCATTCTTGCATCCGCCAGGCTCCGCAAAGATTTGCCCTGTGGATTTCCCTGTGGTTTTCTGTGGAATTCATTTTTAAGTTATTGATTTGAATGACCCGGAAGATTCCTTTTATCCACAGAGCTCTTCCACAGGCTTCCCTGTTAAGTTGATACCCATCGCCCATGGCTGGACCTTTCGGTAACAAACAAAATCCCGCGCCAAACCTCTCTCCCAATCTGGCGATGGAGAAGGGCCTGCCCGCCAATATCGACGCTGAGCGTTTCCTGCTGGGTTCGATTTTGCTGGATGATGCGCGTTTCCTCGACATCGCCGGCACGCTCAGCATGGAGGATTTCGCCCTCGAGAAGCACCGCCGCATCTACATGCGCATGCTGGAACTGCATGAGCGGGGCGAGCGGGTGGATCGCGTTACCGTCGCCAATGAGCTGATGCGGTTCAACGAACTGGAGTCGGTGGACGGCCTCGGTTACCTGGTTTCGCTGGACGAAGGGATGCCGCACATCCCGAACCTGGAAGGGTACGTCCGGATCATCCAGGATAAGTCGGCGCTGCGGCGGATTGCTATGTCCGCCCAGCACATGATGAACCGGGCGCTGATGGGCGAGGAAGACCCGGCGACGATCCTGGCCAGTGCTGAAGAATCGTTCCTCCAGATGGGGGATACGAGCCACGGCGAAAAAGGCCTGATGACGCCGCTGGAGGTGATCCAGTCCCTGGAAGGTGGCCTGAACGCCTTCCTCGACCCCAGCCGGCGCGTGAAAGGCGTCAGCACGGGCTTCACCAAACTGGATGAAATGACCGGCGGCATGCACGGGGGCGAACTGATTATTCTGGCCGCCCGTCCCTCCATGGGTAAGACAGCATTCGCCCTGAATATCGCCTGGCATGTGGCGACGAAGCCGAACGACCCACTTCCGGTTGCCATCTTCTCGCTCGAAATGGGTCGGGAATCGCTGCTTACCCGTATGTTGTGCGCCGCGACCCGCGTAGACTCCCACCGCTTCCGCACCGGTTACCTGAACGCCCAGGAGCGGCAGAAGCTGCGTGAAGGCGCGACGCAGATGGTGGAAGCGCCCATCCACATTGATGATGCGGCCGGCGTCCACCTGATGGATATGCACGCCAAGCTGCGAAAGATGACGCAGGCGGGGCATAAGCCGGGTCTGGTGGTGGTCGATTACCTGCAGCTGATGAGTGGCAAAGGACGTTCGGAGAACCGAAATCAGGAAGTCTCGCAGCTTTCGCGAGGCCTGAAGCTGATGGCGAAGGAAATGGACTGCCCGTTTTTGGTGTTGTCACAGTTGAGCCGCGCAGCGGAGACACGTGTGGGCGACCACCGCCCCCAGATGAGCGATCTTCGCGAATCGGGCTCCATCGAGCAGGACGCCGACGTGATCGCGTTCGTATTTCGCGAAGAAGTCTATAAGCGCGATCGTGAAGATCTGCGCGGTCTGGCGGAATTGATTATCGCCAAGCAACGTAACGGCCCCATCGGGACCGTGCCGCTGGTCTTCTTACACGCGCAGACGCGGTTCGAGAACCGCGCCGAAGATCTGGGCGATCTGCCGCCGGAGTAGCAGCAGACCGAGGGGAAGCAGCAGCGCGAAAGTGCTCGGTTCCGGTGCCCCGGTTTCGGCGACCACCGAGCCACTGAGGTTGAAGGCCTGGTTGTTCTGAATGATCGACTGGCACGTCGCACCCGTACACGTCCCTCCAAAGGTCGTCGACAACGGGATATTGCCGCCACCATTTGTAAGCAGATGGGCGAAGTTCACGGCCAGCGCGGTGTGTCCTGTAAAAATGCTCTCGTCCGTATCCACTACGATCATGTACCCAGCGCCGGCCGGGAGCGGAAAGATCGCCTGCGTAAAGGTGGTAGATGGTGTGAACGTACCGCCGGACGAGGTAATGTGAACAGCGCTGTACCGCAACAGGTCAGCGTCGAAAACGAAGGAACCGGTGAATACGGCTCCATCGGAGGACGTCACATTTTCCAGATTCCAGGTAAGGGGACCGGCGAGGGCGGGCACCGCCACGGCTGCAAAAAGCACGAGTTTTTGCAGGATTTTGCCTGAGTGGATAAACATCTGCTTGCTCCTTCAAACAGGAAAGCGAGGCAGCGGCGGAGAGTCCGCCAAAATTATTCGAACGAAACCTGAACTTTGACGTAGGCTCCGGGCTCGTCGCTCCAGTGCTGCAGGACCGCGCCGATTTCCTCGGGTGGCACTACTTTGGAGATGAGCGCTTCCACCGGGAAAGTGCCGCTGCGCATAGCGCTGATCACTTCACCAAATTCGTTGAGCGCATTGCGGGAGCCGAGGATGTCGAGCTCCTTCAGCACGAACAGGCGGGTTTCGTACTCCACCGGCTCTTTGGCATAGCCGATGTAGACGACGCGTCCGGTAAACGCGACTTCGTCCACAGCGAGGCGGAATGTGGCGGGAGTCCCGACGGCCTCGATGATGACATCGGGGCCGAGGCCGTTCGTCAGCGCCGAAAGCGCTTCGTGAACATCGATGTTCCGGGTCTTCAGCGTTTCCGACGCCCCGGCCTGACGGGCCACCGCCAGCTTCCGGTCATCGATATCCATAGCAATCACGCGGGCGCCCCGGAACGCGGATGATGCGATCGCGCCCAAACCAACCACACCACAGCCCATCACGGCAACCGTGTCCTCTTTGGTGACCCGGCCGCGTGCCGCCGCATGGAAGCCCACCGACAGCGGCTCCACCAGGCTGAGTTCAGCCACGGAAAGCCCCTCGGCGATGTAAATCTTCTGCCAGGGTGCGGTGAAGAACTCCTTCATCGCCCCTTCGCGCTGCACGCCGAGTGTCTGGTTGAACTGACAGGCGTTCACACGTCCACGATGACAGGATGCGCACTTTCCACAACTCGTGTAGGGCGACAGCGTGACTTTGGTGCCGGGGGCGAACTCAGATGGGACATCCGCGCCCACACTCACGATTTCGGCCGCGATTTCATGGCCAGGAATGCGGGGGTAACTGACGAGCGGGTTCTTGCCGCGGAAAGTGCTGAGATCGGTGCCGCACATGCCGACGACCAGGGTCTTCAGGAGGACTTCGCCGGGTCCGGCGGTGGGCATGGCCACGTCGATAACGCGAACGTGTCCGGGAGATTCGACTTGTACGGCTCGCATAGTTCCTACTGGTTCACGCCGGAAGCGAGGAAGCCGCCATCGACCGCGATGCACTGGCCGGTGATGAAGCTGGCAGCGTCGGACGCGAGCAGGATCGCTGCGCCGACGAGTTCTTCGGTCTTGCCGAAACGGCCCATTGGGGTCCGCATCAGGAATTCCTGGCCGCGGCCGGTGCCGTCCAGCAGGGCGGCATTCAGGTCGGTGCGGAAGACGCCGGGGGCGATGGCGTTCACGTTGATGCCGTGGCGCGACCATTCGACCGCGAGGGTTTGAGTTATTGACAGCACTGCGGACTTCGAGGCGGCGTACGCGGCCACTTCGTACAGCCCGACGAAGGAGGAAAGCGAGGCGATATTGATAATGCGGCCACGGCCACTGGCGCGCAGCGGCTCATAGAACGACTGGCAGGCGCGGAATGTGCCGTTCAGGTTGATGTCCATGATCTGGTTCCACTCGGGTTCCGGGACATCTTTGGAGGGCGTGCGTTTCGTCTGGCCAGCTACGTTGACCAGAACGTCCACATGCCCGAACTTCGCCATCACGGCGTCGCGCAGGGTGTCGATGGAGGCGCGGCTGGCGACGTCCACCGTGTGAGCCAGCGACTGGCGTCCTTCGGCTTCGATCAGACCGGTCATATCCTGGACAAGGTTGTCGCGGCGTCCGGTGGCGACGACATCGGCGCCGGCCTGGGCGAGGCCCAGGGAGAGGGCGCGGCCGATTCCGGAGGTGCCTCCTATGACGACGGCAACGCGGCCGGTGAGATCAGTGAAGTTCTTCAACATAAATCTCAAGTTAGCATCTGGTGGCGGTTTCAGCGTTTATGATGGGCGAATATGGGTCCTTCCTCTTCTGAAATTTGCAGCCAGCACCTGGCGTTTACACAGTGGGCGGATGAACGAATGGCTGCGGCCATTGCGGAACACATGCCGGAAAATCTGGCGGTGCTCCAGCATATGTATCTGGCGGAGGTGGTGTGGTTCGCCCGGGTGGCGGGGAACTCTGACGCCCAGATTGTCCACTACACCGCGCCGGGGACGATCGCGGAATTGCAGGCCGCGTTCAGGGAGATCCACGCGAAGTGGCTGACCTGGGCGGCTGCGCTGGAGGATTTCGACGTCGTGATCCCGCATCGCAACCTGAAGGGCGAGCCGTTTGCGATGCCCGCCTGGCAGATCGTGCTGCATGTGACGAACCATGGCAGTTTTCACAGGGGCCAGGTGGCGGCGACGCTGCGAGCGGCCGGGTTCGCTCCCCCGGCAACGGACCTGATCATCTGGTATCGCCTGCAAAAATAAGAGCCATGTCCGCTCCAAAAGCCCACCACCCCGGCTTCCTTGCCCTCGTCAATGCAGCGAAGTCCCGCGTTCGCGAAATCGATATCGAGCAGTACAAAGCGATGGTTGCCGCCGGTGAGGCGCACGCGCTCATCGATGTCCGTGAAGAGAGCGAATTTGCCGCCGGCCACGTGAAGGGTGCAGTCCACCTGAGCAAGGGCATCATTGAGCGCGATGTGGAGGCGGTGTTTCCTGACCCCACGACGACACTCGTCCTCTATTGCGGTGGCGGTTTTCGGTCCGCGCTCTCGGCAGACAACCTCCGTGCCATGGGTTACACCAACGCCGTCTCCCTTGATGGTGGCTGGCGTGCGTTGAAGGACTCTGGGCTCCCGCTCGCTTAGTTAATCTTCTTCACCCGCATGTTGCGGACCGACACCTTCGTCGTCGCCTCAATTTCGACGCCAAAGTAGCCGGACCAGTTGTTTGAGGACTGCGGGTCATCATCCACCATGACGGCCATCAGTTGTCCGTTCAGAATATGCATGCAGGTGGTGCCGCGCGCGATCACCGTGTACTCATTCCAGTCGTTCATTTTGACGAGGGATGCGAGTTGCTTCCGGTCGCCGATGTTGCCCATCTGCTGCTTGCGCGCCATACCGTACCCTTCCACTACCTGACCGCGCCACGAGAGGATCCGCATGGGTGTGTTCTCGGAGTAGAATTGTCCGGTCCAGTCCGCCGAGCTGGGCCAGAAATCGGCCTGCGGCCCGGTCATCATCCAGTTCAGATTCACAGGGCCAACATTCGCGGTGACGTTATCCGCGATGTTGGCAAGCCACGGAATACCGGTCCGGCTGCGGTACTGGAAGCCGCTGCCGCCGGAGCCTTCCACCTTGATTTCGAACTTCAGCGTGAAGTCGTGGGCCTCCATGTCGCGATACACGATGTAGTTGTTGCCACTTGGGTTCTGGGGGGTGGATTCCCCGACCAGCGCGCCGTCTTCCACGCGCCAGAATTTCGGATTTCCGTCCCAGCCCTTCAGCGTCTTGCCGTCAAAGATGGAAACGAAGCCTTCGCTGTCAGGGAAATTGATGGGCTGCGGCAGCGTGAACGCGAAGCCGGCGAATGAGCCGCCGAGGGTCAGGAAGGCCTGCAGTTGATTCGGTGCGAGCTTGTTGGAGGAATTCTGAATCGCGGAGAACGCTTTCGCGCGGGTGTTGGCGACGGCCAGTTCCGCAGCCTTCAACGCATCGGCCTTTGCGGCGAGAGTTCCCGGTTCGCTTAGCGACGCGGCCGTTAGCGCGGTCCGTGCGTCGGTGACAGCGCGGGTCAACGGCAGTACCTGATTGGTCAGGTTGGTCAGCGCATCCATCTGCGCCTGTGTCAGGTTCGGGATCGTACCGCCGGTGCCAAAGCTTCGATTTCCCCCACCACCCTGCCCAGCTCTTCCGCCGCCACGTCCAAAATTGGCAGCCTGTGCGGGGGTGAGCTTTTCCGGAGAACTCTGCAGCTTTCCAAAAGCCTCCGCGCGGGCCTGCGCCAGCGCCAGTTCAGATGCCCGGAGCGCCTCGGCCTTTGCCGCAACCGTTGCCGGCGCCATGAGCGAGGCGTTTATCAATGCGATCCGTGCGGCATTCGAGGCCTCATTCTGCGTGGTTAGTCCGGCACTAATCCGCCCAACAGCGGCGGTTTGCGCTTCGGTGAATGCGGGAACGGGTGGAACCTGGGCGGAGACAGCGAGGGCGGTGGCAACGGTGAGAAAGGTCAGTTTCTTCATGAGTTCTTCTTTTTTGAACTGTATACTCTCCATAGTCCTGATCAGTTAAAGGAAGCAAAACATGAACCGCAGAACCCCGGCAATCGTCCTCTCCGCGCTCCTGGCAGTCTCTGCTGCCAGCGCCCAGTCCTACAAGGTTGTGTCCCGCACGAAAGTCGGCGGGGCGGGAGGCTGGGACTATGTGAATGCTGATGAAGTCGGTCGGCGGCTCTACATTGCGCGCTCCGGGATGGGTGCCCGCATCACTGTCTTCAATCTGGATACACTGGCTCCCGAAGGTGAAGTGGCGAACGTCGCCGCACGCGGTGTGGCGATCTCCACGAAGTCCGGCCACGCCTTTGCCACCAGCAAGCCGGTCGTCATGTTTGACACGAAGACCCTGGCGGAGATTAAGCGGATCGACGTGGAAGGTGGTCCGGACGGCAGCCTGTGGGATCCCTTCAACGACCGCGTCTATATCCTGAGCCACCGCGCTCCGAACGTCACAGTGCTGGACGCGAAGGACGGGGCTGTTCTCGGAACACTCGATCTCGACGGCGCACCGGAACAGGCCGTCACCGATGGCAAGGGTCACATCTACATCGACATCGAGGACAAGGACAACATCGCTGTTGTTGACGCAAAGGCTATGAAGGTGACTGCGCACTACGACATCGCGGGCAAAGGTGGTACCTGCGCTGGACTGGCGATGGATGTGAAGAACAATTTGCTCTTCGCTGCCTGCCGCAAGCCACAGAACATGGTCATCCTCAACGCCGCCGATGGCAAGGTCATCACCACGCTGCCGCTCGGTGTCGGTACCGATGGCGCGGTCTTCAATCCGAAGACCATGGAAGCCTTCAGTTCGCAGGGAGACGGCACGCTGACCGTGATCAGGGAGAACAGTCCGACGAGCTTCGAAGTGTCGCAGACTGTGGAGACGATGGTGAGTGGCAAGACGCTGGCGCTGGATGGTAAGACTGGCCGTGTTCTGGTCATCGCTGGTGAGTTCGGACCTCCTGCTCCTCCGGCTCAGCCTGGTGGTCGTGCTGGACGCGGGCCGATCATTGATGGGTCATTCTCTATACTGACCGTCGCGAAGTAGCCAGCGCAGGCTACGGCGAATTTCTGATAGAATTTGCCGCAGCCTTGCGGATCACAAAACCAATTCAAAGCACAGCGGGCCTCTTTGCGCTGGCCCTGTCTGCGTTCGCGCAGACCACCATGCAGGAACACCCTGAGGCGTATCCCCGGGCCGACATCGAGTACGGCGCGCGCCTGTATTCGGAGCATTGCGATCGCTGTCACGGCGCGAATGGCGCCGGCGTCGCCGGCATTAATCTGGCGAGCGGCAAGTTCCGCAGCGCGACCACGGACGGGCAGTTGCGCATGGTCATCACCAACGGCTTCCCGACTGCGGGCATGCCGCCCTTCCGTCTGGATATTGCCGACCTGACGGGGCTGGTAGCGTGGCTGCGAAATATGAACGCCATCGACAGGGGTTCCCTGAAGCCCGGCGATCCTGCCCGGGGGCGCGTTCTGTTTGAAGGCAAAGGTGCCTGTGAGAGCTGCCACCGGGTGAATGCTCACGGCAGCCGTAAGGGACCGGACCTGAGTGACATCGGGACCCTGCGCAGTGCGGGTTATCTGGAGAGAATTCTGGTGGATCCAAATGGGCAGTTGCTGCCGATCAATCGACCTGTCCATTTGGTGACACGTGCGGGCAAGGCCTACGATGGCCGCCGCCTGAACGAAGATACTTACACGGTGCAGATGATGGACACGGACGGCCACCTGCAGTCCTTTGTGAAGGCCGACCTACGGGAGTTCAAGGTCTCAACGAAATCCGCGATGACGAGTTATAAGGGTGAATTGAAGCCGGATGAGTTAGCCGATCTGGTGGCTTACATGCTTTCTCTGAAGGGGGCCCAGTAATGTTCTTCGGGCGAGTTGCTGTTGTCTCTCTCTTACTGGCCGGATCCGTGGCGGCACAGGTCACGTCCCAGAGTCTGCTGGAAGCGGCCAAAGAGCCACGCAACTGGCTCACTTACGGCGGTGATTATTCCAGCCATCGCTACAGCGCCCTCGCGAAGATCACGCCCGCGAACGTGAAAAGCCTCAGCCTCTCCTGGGTCTATCAGTCGCCCGTAGCAGGCAGTTGGGAAGCGACGCCGCTGGTGGTGGATGGCGTCATGTACATCACGCAGAGGCCGAATGACATTGTGGCGCTGGATGCCGCTACCGGCCGTGTGTTCTGGAGCTATCGCTACAACAATCTCGAAGATCCGCGCGTCTGTTGCGGCGCGAACAATCGCGGCCTCGGCGTGCTTGGGGACAAGCTGTTCATGGGCACGCTCGACGCCAGCCTGGTCGCCGTAGACCGGCACAACGGACACCAGTTGTGGAAGACGCGAGTCGCGGAAGCCAGGGCCGGCTATTCCATTACGGTTGCCCCGCTGGTCGTTAAGGACAAGGTGATCGTTGGCGTTGGCGGCGGTGAGTTCGGCGTCCGTGGCTTCATCGCGGCGTACAGTGTCGATACCGGCAAAGAACTCTGGCGCTTCTACACGGTGCCCGGACCTGGCGAAGCAGGCCATGAAACCTGGCTGCCCTGTCCACCGAACTCGAAAGATTACTGTGACCCCGAAGCCTGGAAGCATGGCGGCGGGTCCATCTGGGTGACCGGCTCTTACGACCCCGAAACGAACCTGAACTACTGGGGTACAGGCAATGCCGGACCCGACTACAACCCTGCGCAGCGGCCCGGCGACAATCTTTACACCGCTTCCGTTGTAGCGCTCGACACCGATACCGGCAAGCTCCGCTGGCACTATCAGTTCACGCCGGGCGACCGTTACGATTACGATTCCGTGCAGGTCCCCGTGCTGGCCGACATCACATTCCAGGGCAAGCCGGTGAAGGCGATGCTCTGGGCAAATCGCAACGGCAACTACTACGTCCTGGACCGTGCCACCGGCAAGTTCCTGCTGGGCAAACCCTTCGTGAAGGTGAACTGGATGAGCGGCTTTGATGCCAACGGCCGCCCGATTCAGACGCCCCAACCCGTGGGCCAGCCGACGTATCCGGGTATGCAGGGCGGCACAAACTGGTATTCCCCGTCGTTTAGTCCCCGCACTGGACTGATGTATTTCCCCATCTGGGAAGAACAGGCGATTGTCTTCTCGCGTATCCCCGTTACCTACAAGGAGGGCAGTGGTTTTGGCGGTGGCGGCTTCCAGCCCTACGTGCCTTCCGCCGATGATCCGAAGAAGGGAATCCCGAATGCCTCCGGCGTTCCTAACCTGCGCCGGGGTCCCATCAATGACTGGACCGACGCGGCGGGTCATGGCGCAATGCTGGCCATCGACCCTGCGACGGGCGAGGCGAAGTGGAAATTCAGGATGACAGACGTGACTGATGTGGGTGCCGTAACAACCGCCTCGGACCTGCTCTTCACCGGCGGCCGCGAGGGCTACCTTCAGGTGCTGAATGCCCGTACCGGTGAACTCCTCTTGAAACGCAATCTGGGAGCCCAGATGCTGAACAGCCCTATCGTCTATGAAGCAGGTGGACGCCAGTATGTTGCTGTAATGGCAGGTCTCGGTCTCTTCGTCTTCGGGTTGCCCGAGTAACTTACTTTGCCGGAAGATACCGCATCGCCGGTTCACCCGCCGGCAGAGGCAGCTTGTTCACGTTAATCAACGCCGCGTAAGTCGAATAAGTCGCGATCAGTGACGTCAGATCCACTACGTTCTTCTCGCCGAACTGTGTGACAGCTTTCTGGTACGTCGCATCCGTCACGCCATGGGTCCGAAGCAACTCGGTCGTGAAGTCATAGACAATCGCCTCATCCGCCTTTAAAGCCGCAGGACGTTTGCCATCCCGAAGCTGCGCCAGAAATTCATCCGACAAGCCCTCGGTCTTCGCAATGGGGTAGTGCATAAACCATTCGAAGCCAGCATTCCATTCGCGTCCCGTAACCAGAATCGCCAGCTCTACCAAAGACCGCGGAATCGGCGTCTTGTACCGGAAATACAGGTAAAGATCCATCAGCGGCTTCGACATCTCCGGACTCCGCAGCATCGGATTAAACGGACCGGTCAGCCCGGACCGTGTCTGTTTGATCATCTGCTCGGCGAGCGCCTTCTGTTCGCCGCTGGTGTCCTCCAGTTTGAGTTGTGGCATCCGGGCAATCTGGGCCAGTAGCGCGGAGGCAGAAAGAACAAAGGGGAGCAGGAGTCGCATCAGAGCTATCCTACTCCCCTTCCGGTTACCGAAATCAGGCGTGGCAAACCAACTGGCTGATCACATCCGCCGCCGAGTAGTCCACACCCTGTCGTGGCAGGAAATGCTCCAGTGCCACCAGATCGTCACCGGCCGTCACAAGTCCCGGTTCCACGTGCTTCCCGGCGCGAACCTGCGGCAGTCCGATATTTGCCATCAGGCCGTTGCAAAGGCACTTGCGCCCCGCCGCGTTCTCCGCGTGGCCACCCTTGGATTCATACACCGTCACGGGTTCCCCGGGGCAGCGATAACCAATCTCACCGGAAGCGGTTTTGTACGCTTCGCGCAGATAACCCAAATCGCAGACCCTCGGGCGTGCGTCGTAAGTAGCCGCCTCCGACGCTGTTCCCGGAAGGTTCGCCACCTTGAACGGGAAGCCCGTGGGAGATGCCAGGGGATCTGTGAAGACCTTCGCTTCGCCACTCCGCACCTGCCCCAGAATCTGCTGCCGGTAGTCCGGACGCAGCCCGGATTCTTCACAGAACGCAAACGCCGTACCCACCTGAATGCCGGCGGCACCTGCTTCCAGTGCCTCCTGCAACTTGCTGGAAGAGCCATACCCACCGGCCAGCCAGAACGGCACGCCCAGGGTCGCCAGCTTCGCCAGATCCACCACATCGCGTTCGGTGTAGATCGGTTCCCCGGCTTCGGACAACTGAAGCTGACCGCGCGGCGGTGCATTGTGGCCACCAGCGATCGGGCCTTCCACAACAAACCCGTCCACTTTCCCGTTCGATCGCCGCAACAGACTTATCGCCAGCGTGTTCGACGCGATAATCGCGAGGAACATGGGGCGCTTGAGCGGCGGCAAATCCATGTTGATGAAATCGCGCGGGTTGAAGGTCAACATCGTGTCGTCGGCCTCTGTGGCCCCGATCACATAGAGCGGATACTCCGCCGGCTCGTGATTCACGAAATGATCCAAAACTCCGGGGATCTTCGACGGAATCCCCGCCCCCATCAGGACATACCCGACGCCTGCCAGCATAGCGCCATAAATCGACGGCAGGTGGGGCGACTGCAGCTTTTCCAGATAGTTGATACCAACCGGATTGTTGTGGCCTTCCCGCGCGAGCCAGACTTCCACAAAATTGCTGACGATGTACAGTTCCTGGGTTTCCTTCGACGCGTCGCGCGTCGGCATCGGCAGAGTTTTATAGGAAGCCGTGGCCCCTTTGCCGCCCGGAATATACAGTTGGTTCCAGATTCGATCCGCCATTTCCCTGACAGGAAACGCGTCGAGCGCCCGGCGGATATCGCCCCCGGGATCGCCATTCTGCAAACGGCGCGCCAGCACCTGATCTAACGCCGTGCCGGAAACTACGCCCAACTGACCCGTTTTCGACACCGCCTGCGCCAGTCGCCAATTCGAAATTCCGACACCCATACCACCCTGAATTACCTGAGGAAGCACTTCACCGGGGAGACTCATGCCTTGACTATCGCACCGCAGCGGGGGGCGGAATCGTCATACTTTTGTAAGGGGCGCTCCCGTGGCACCTGCCAGGGAAACGTTATATATTTGTTTGCGGTCCGCTCCGGGCGGCCTTCAGGAGGGTTTTCCCTATGCTGTTGCACCGTTTCGCGCTGGCAGGTTTTCTGCTGCTTGCTGTCATAACACCCGCGTTTTCGGCTGGCCATGCCGACACTCGGACGCTCTTCAACGGCAGCAGTCTCGCCGGGTGGGCGACCTCCGGTGCTGCCGAATGGCGAGCCTCGGGTGGCGTGATTTCGGCCTCCGCGAAGGCCGGTTCCGGCTGGCTGACGCTGGAGCGGGGCTACGAAGACTTCATCCTCAAGGTCAACTACCAGTGCGAACCCTGCGGCTTCGGTATCCTCCTCCGCCAGGCAGGCAACACCGGCATCTATGTCCCGCTGGGAGGCAAGGATGTACAGACCGTCTACCGCGCCACGCTGGACCAGGCCGGCAACATCACCGACCGAAAGTTTCTTGCCGCCCCGAAAGCCCGCAACAGCTTCGCCACCATTACTGACGCGGGCAATGGTTGGAAACAGGTCCGTATAACCGTCCGTGCCGAGATCGCAGTTGATCCGCCGAAAGGTGGCGGCGCAGCGCCGAAGGATGACGGTCCCCGCTTCGGCAAGATCGCCCTTCATCTGGCCAGTGGCGACGTGAAGTTCCGCGACCTGACCCTGACCGACCTGACTCGACCCGCCATGGGCTTGCCCACTGAAGTCACCAGTGCGGAGTTTAAGAAGATCCAGCTGACGGACCGCTTCTACGCCGAGGGCATCGCCGCTGGCGACATCAATCACGACGGCGTGATGGACGTTGTCTCGGGGCCGTTCGCGTATCTGGGGCCGGACTACCGGCGCACCATGGAGATCTATCCGCCCCAAACCTACAATTTTGGTGGCCCCGGCCAGCACGGCACCTATACCGACTCCTTCCTCACCTACGTCCATGACTTCAACGGCGATGGCTGGCCCGAGGTTTTGAAGATCAACTTCCAGGGCGCGTACCTCTACGTCAATCCAAAGGGCGAATCACGGCACTGGGCCGAGTACGAGGTTGCGAAGGATGTCTCGTCGGAAACCACGCAGCTCATGGATGTGGACGGCGACGGGAAACCCGAACTGCTGCTGACGCACGGCCGCGATCCCGACCGCGTTCTGGGTTACGCGAAGCCCGATCCCGCCGATCCGACCAAGCCCTGGGCCTTTCACGCTGTTTCCACCAAAGGTTCGTGGGGCGGCCACGGCATGGGTGCGGGTGACATGAACGGCGACGGGCGCGTGGACATCCTCTGCGGTGCGGGTTGGTTCCAGCAACCCGCCGCCGGTGCGGCCAGTGGCACATGGGAATTCCACGCGGTACCGTTCGGACGTGGCACAGATCCCTTTGTTCGCGGCTCCGATATCCACGCTTATGACGTGAACGGTGATGGTCTCCCCGACGTGATCAGCAGCATGTTCTCGCACGGCCCTGGCCTTGCGTGGTTTGAGCAGAAAAGGTCGGCTGACGGCGTGATTTCCTTCGTCACCCACATGATCATGGACGAGGATACGGCCACCGCGCAGGAGCGTGTCACCTGGGAAGAAACGGACAAAACCGTTGCCTTCTCCGAACTCCACGCCATCGGTCTGGTCGATATGAACGGCGATGGCCTGAAGGATATTGTCACGGGCAAGCGCTGGTGGTCCCACGGAATTGAATACCCGGAAAACGATCTCGACCACCCGCCCGTTATGTACTGGTTCCAGTTGTCCCGCAAGAACGGGAAGGTGGCCTGGATTCCCCACCTGATCAACAATTTCTCCGCTGTCGGCACACAGATTCAGGTCGTCGACATGAACGGCGACGGAAAGCCCGATGTCCTGACCGCACAGCGCAAGGGAGCCTATGTTTTCCTGAATCAGATCCGAAAATAAGAAGGCGGCTCCCGGTCTAACCAGGAGCCGCCCTCGTCCTTCCCGCACGTCGGACTGCTACGGAATGACCGTAAAGACGGCGCTGCTCATGCCCATCGAACTGGTGCCATTCATGGTCCCGATCCGAACCGTTCGCACTCCGGTGGCTGCGGCTGCGCCGATGTTCACCGTTGCAGTTAGCTGTTTCCCGTTCGTAGCGGCGTCCACATTGGTTACTGTAATCGCCGAATCGGCAACTCCGGAAGGCAATGCGAACACAAGGTTAGTCACGCCACGGAGACCAGTTCCGACAACGACCAGATTGATCGTCGAGTTCCGGCGCGCCACCGCAGGTGTCACGCTCGTCACTTTCGGCATATTCCCCGCGTTGTCGTGATCAGAATGGTCGTTAGAATCCTCGCCGGACTCGGAAACGACCGCCCGTATGGTGCCCTGAACGGTGTTTGACGGGACACTGATCAGCACGACCATGCCACCGCTCTCATTCACGCCCAGCAGCAGACTGTCCTTTGCATCGAACGCGAGGGATCGCAGCCCCGGGCCTGTCTTTACTGTGGTGACAGAACCGGTCGGAACAACACCAGTCAGGGACAGGTTCAGCACCGAGACGACGCCGCCCGTCTGGGTTGCGATGTAAGCAGTGGTTCCCACCAGCACGATGTCGCCCGCGCCACCGTTCTTTAGCGCATTCACGCTGAACGATGTTACGCCGCCGCTCACCAGATTCACCACCAGCACCTTGCCATCCGACGAAGTGACCGGGTCGGCAATCACCGCGAAAGGTGTACCGGAAATCAGCTGAATCGCAGCAGGGCGCATGGTTGGTCCCAGATCAGTCGTCGTGACTACGGTGCCCAGATTCAGGTCCACCAGGGAAACCGTACCATCGTTCTGGTTCGTTACCCATGCATGACCGGCGGCGTCTGCCGCAGCCCCTCGTGGACCGGAACCAACCGGAACAGTTGCTGTAACGGCGAAGGATGTCATGTCGAAAATGGTGACGCTGTTGGCATCGCCGTTCACTGCAAGCACTTTGTTCCCCGAGATGGCCAGAGCGACCGGGCCTGCGCCCACCGTGATCTCCCGAGCCACGCTGCGCGTCACCAGGTCAATTACTGCGACACGTCCCAGTCCGCGTTCCGCCACAAAGGCGAGCGTTCCGGAAGCGTTCACTGCGATCGCCGAAGGCTCTGCTTTATCCGGCAAGGCAATAGTGGCCACCACTTTGCGGGCAACGACATCCAGTTGGCGAATCACGTCATCATTCTCATCGGCCACCAGCGCCAGGCTGGTTCCCGGAATGGACGCGATCACCGACAGCTCCCGGTGGCGATCCTCGTTTTCCTTCTCATCGGAAAACGCTCCTTCACCTTTGTTGGGCAAAAGGACAATCTCGACCACGTTACTCGCCTGTCCGGCGGCCTGCACCACCACTGGTACGCGTCCCGCGCCGGCCAGCGACGCCGGGAGCGAAACATTGATCTGCTGCAGCCCCGCGCAGCAAGGCGACGCACCGGCGAACGTAACGGTCGCCGCTACGCCGCCGATCAGGACAACAGGTGGGGCGGTGAAATTTGCTCCCGTCAGATAAAGGGACAGAAAGGTGGTCTTCGACTGCGTTGTGACGCTGAAAGCGCCCACCCGGCCCGTAAGCGCATCAATGATCGCCCCGGAATGGATGCCGCCACCAACCAGGGAGAAGAGCCCCGGAGCGGCCGTTGCACTGACCGTGACCGTCCCCGAAACTGTCCCCGAAGGCGAAGTGATCAGGACCGCAGCGTTACCGAGCGCAGCGGTTGCGGGTACTACGGCGTTAATTTGCCCCGGCGAAACAAAAAAGAGACCTGCGGCGGCCCCCCCGATCTGTACGCCGGTGCCCCCGAGTGTCGTGGGCGGATGCGCCGGATCGGTGACTGCAGCGGTCACTGTGGTCAGTTTTGACCCAAATATGGTCACGATGCTGCCTGGAGCCACCGCAGATGGGGTGAACGATGCTGCATTCACCACGGTTGTGGTCTGCGCCTGTAACGCGTGGATTCCGATGCCTGGGATCAGGCAGACGGCGGCGAACAGCGCTGGGTTGACGAAGTACTTCTGTAGTTTTGACATGTTTTGGTCTGTTACCTCCAGTACTCCGTGTGCATCTGGGCATCCAAAGCCGTTCTGCCCGACTTTTGAGGCATTTCGATTGCAATGAACAGGGAAGCAGGGGCCTCCCGGTACGTGTAACCGCACGAAGCCGGAAAAAGGTACCCAGGGAGACCAAATGCATTCGGAAGTTCTTACCGGCAGTAGTTACTTTCCGCCATTACCCGCCGAGCTGGAGAGTCGTTATCCTGAGAGGGACTGTTCGCAGCACATCCAGGAGGCCAATATCGACAAAAATCCCAGACGCGTGCTTGTGGTCGATGACGAGGTGAACCAGCGAACCGCGCTCGCAGGTATTGTGCGCCGCTGGGGCTATCAGGTCGAGATTGCCGCCAACGGACGCGACGCTCTCGCGATACTTGCCGGCTTCCCGGCCGACGTTGTTGTCACTGATCTCCACATGCCGGAACTTGACGGCAAGGGTCTCCTGGAAGAATTGCAGAAGCTGCCCACCCCGCCGCAGGCCATTGTGCTGACCGCGTTCGGGAGTCTGGAAACTGCGCTCGAAGCGGTCCACCGACTGGGCGCGTTCTGGTATCTGGAAAAACCGATCCAGCCGCCGGCACTGGAAATGATCCTGGCCCGTGCCATCGAAAAGCAGAGCCTCGCCAAGCACACCGCCAGTCTGGAGCGCGAACTGGCCTCGCGCGGTGTCCTCGGTGAACTCACCGGCGATTCCCCCGCCATGCGGGAAGTCTTCTATCTGTTGCAGCAGGTTGCGCCGACGACGGCCACCGTCCTCATTACCGGCGAGAGCGGTACGGGCAAGGAACTCGCGGCGCGAACGCTTCATCAGCTCAGCCGCCGCCGGAACGGGCCGTTTTTCGCCATCAACTGCGCGGCCATGCCCGATACGCTCATTGAAAGCGAGCTCTTCGGGCATGAAAAAGGCGCCTTCACCGGAGCCGTGGAGCGCCGCGCCGGCTGCTTCGAACTGGCGCAGGGGGGCACACTCCTGCTCGATGAAATCGGCGATATGCCTCTTGGGACGCAGGCGAAACTGCTGCGGGTTCTGGAAGAGGGTAAGGTTCGGCGACTCGGTTCCCCCCGAGAGATTCCTCTCGACGTCCGCGTTCTCGCCGCCACCAATCGCGACCTTCGCGAGGGTGCCACAAAAGGGACCTTCCGCGAAGACCTCTTCTTCCGCCTGGCTGTTTTTGAGGTCCGCCTTCCGCCCCTGCGCGACCGCCGCCACGATGTGGAAAGCCTCGCCCTCGGACAACTCGTTGCCCTCAACCGCAAACATGGCTGCCGCGTGGTGGATTTCTCGCCCGAAACGCTGGTTCTGTTACAGCGGCACGACTGGCCTGGCAATGTCCGCGAACTTCGTAACGTGATGGAGCGAGCTGTCATTCTGGCTGGGGAAGGCACCATCACGCCGGCTCACCTGCCGCGTGGTTTCGCCGGAACGGTGGTGCAACCGGCTGCTTCGGCCAGCGCCACTCCTGGTCAGATCGCGCTTCAGGCTGGTATGACCATCGACGAGGCCGAACGCCTCCTCATCGAACTCACGCTGGAACACACCGGCAATAACCGAACTCGCGCCGCTCAGTTGCTCGACATCACGCCCAAGACCCTCTTCAACAAACTTCGAACCTACGGCGCGCCGGAATGACGATTCGGGGCAGGCTCCTGCTGCTGACCACTTCGATGGTGACGCTCGTCGCCAGCCTCCTGATCGCCGTAAATCTCGACAGCCTCGCGGTAGCCTCGCTCGATTCCGCCCTCAGCATTTCCGCCATGGCGAGCAAACAGATCCAGTCGGTCATCATCCGCCGGCTGGAAACGGTACCTCCCGGCCCGGACATCCGCGAAGCCTGGAACCGTCAGATCTCCACCGACGAGGATCTCTCCGCCCTCCTCGAAAAAACGATGGCCCAGTCCGGGTCCATTGTGGAGATAAATGTGGCCAGCCAGGAGGGCATCATCCTGGCGTCCTCGAACCCCGCGCGAGTTGGGAAAGGCCTGCTGCGGGGTGACGAACTGCAGCGTCTGCGCCGGGCTTCGCCCCACATCCGCATGTTCGCCCTTGTTACCGGGAGCGGTGACTATGAAACGCGCCTTCCCCTCGGCATCGCAGGGCAGAGCCGCGCGGTTCTCACCATCCAGACACTCGTCTCCACCGTCCTGTTCCGCGATGCCGCCAAAGCCGGGGTGGAACGCCTCGCAATTCTGCTGGCGATCGTCCTGACCCTGGCGTTTGGCTTCGCGTGGTGGTCGGCGAATCTGGCGCTGCGCCCTCTCGCCCGGATCGGGCACATCATTGACGACATAGCCAGCGGCCGCGCTCCGCAGGCCCAGGGTGACGCGACCCGCGAGCTCGCCATCGTGGAATCGAAACTCAGCGTTCTGGGTGAGCGATTTCGCGGGGCGCAGCAGGATCTGGAAAGTGCCCTCAATCAGCTGGATGCCGGCTCCCGGCGTCAGGTGGAAGACCAGCTCACGCTCGCCCGCCGCCTCACCGCCATCGGTAGCCTCACCGGTCGCGTCGCGCATGAAATCAAGAATCCCCTGAACTCCATTGCACTGCGCCTGGAACTGCTCCGCTCACAGATTGCCGACGAAGCGCCCGATGCCGAACCCGAGATCGCTGTGCTCTCCGAAGAGGTGACGCGCCTGGATCGAGTCGTCCGGACCTTCCTCGATTTCAACCGCCCTCTCGAACTGTCGTTCGAAGATCTGGATCTACATGCCCTGGTCGCGGAACTCTGCCGCTTCCTTTCGCCGGAAGCCACGCAGCGCGAAATCACCTGTGAAATCGACAGCGAGAACTCCCCGATAATCATCCGCGGCGACTCCGGTTTGCTCCGCCAGGCTCTGCTCAATATCGCCACCAACGCGATAGAAGCGATGGAAAGAGGGGGCGTTCTGACTTTCGCACTGCGCAGAACGGAGACCCACTGCGACCTGCGTATTCGTGACACCGGACCCGGTATTCCAAAAGAAAACCTCGAGCGCATTTTTCAGCTCTACTTCACCACCAAGGTCCGTGGCAGTGGTATTGGTCTTGCCATGACCTTCCGGGCCATCCAGCTTCATGGCGGTGTTATTGAAGTCTTCAGCGAACCGGGTCACGGTACGGAATTCCGGCTGCAGCTCCCGCTCAGTGAGGCCAGAGGCACAATATGAGATTGCAGACTCATCGCATCCTGTTTGTCGCTCTGTTGAGCCTCGGCACCAGTGGCTGCTGGCTGGGGGGGCCAAAGCCCACCATCAAAGTCCCTCCGGTCCCGCTGCCGAAGGCACCGGTAGCTCCCCCTCCTGCGCCGATCCCACCACCTGCCAAACCAGCCGAAACCACAGCGCCGCCCGCCACCACACCCGAGCCGACGAAAAAGCCGACTCCGCGCCGTCCCCGCCCCGCGCCCAAAACGCCTCCGGTTCAGCAGCCGACACCCGAACCACCTGCCGTCCTTGCGACCCCGCCCCCTGCGGCACCGGTACCCGCTCCCCGGCTGGGCGAAATGCTGAGCCCCGCGCAAACCCGCCAGGCCGAAGCCGACTTTCAGGTCAGCCTGCAAAGGGCGCAAACAGCCCTCAGTCGGGCATCCGGCCGCAATCTGACTCCCGCCCAACGTGACACGCTGGAACGTATTCGGGTCTTCATC
>CANIHR010000067.1 GCA_947467185.1 Bryobacterales bacterium | reverse complement strand
TCGATCGGACACCTTCAATGCGACGTGTACGATGGAGAGGACCGAAGCGGTTCCCGCCAGAATTCCCCAGGCATTCTTTGCCTTGTCGTCCTTCCAAACGAGCCAGCCAGCTACGGCGGAGGAACTGCTTGTTAATGCGGCTAACACTTTCGTAACTTCATCCACTTTTTGCCAGCGTCCGATCAGAATAGCCGCCTCGACCTCATTTGAATAGGCATCGCGATAAGTCTGAAGTGCGGATTGCCTGAGGCTCTCCTTGTTCTCTGCCTCGATCTCCGCGGTGCGTGCATAGGCGCACGCCCGCCGCAGCACCTCACGAGTCTCGTACACGATTTTGTGTTCAAGCCACGTAGATGGGGGACCTGTTACCCGGAGCTGGGCGGAGACTCTGCCGCTCTCCCACGTCAGCTCGCCGCTCGCACCAATTGCCTGGAACGTAACCCGCTTTTCCTGCCAGGTTATCCGGATTGCGGATCGCAACCAGCTGTTGTCGTAGGCCTGATTCAGTTCATCCTTGAATTCGGCGAACGGCTTCTGCGTCACCAGCTGAAAGGTGTGAACACCTTTTTCAGGATTCTGATAAATCATCCCGGCTGTCCCGCTATTTCTGATTGCCATTCTCAGGTGTTCTCCAGGATATTTATACTACCAGGAAACAACACCAGCACCTTCTCGCCCCCGTCCTGTAGAATCGCAGAAGTCGAAAGGAAGTCCACTTGAAACTCTGCCTTGGGATCTTGTTCATTACCCACCTCGCGCTGGCGCAAACCGCGCTGCCCTCCATTCCCTGTATCCCGCCCCCCGCGCCCCCACCGGCACCCCGGGTCGGGCAGGGTCCCGCAAACGGCCCCGGGCGAGGTCGCGGCCCGCAAGCGCCCCAGACCGCCGAAGATATCGCAGAAATCGCGAAGCTCAGCCAGCTTCCCCCCTGGACCACCGCTGCCGTTGACGGCGATTATTCAAGCGGCCCCGGCTATCCCACCGCGCCGGAACTTGCAAAGCGCACAGGCGTCCCCGAGGGCAAGGTCATCGAGTTTGTCATGAACTCCGCCGAGAGCAAGGCTTACCCCGGAGTCAACGGAGCCTTTCAGCGGCACGTCTGCGTTTACGTGCCCGCGCAATACGTCCCCGGCACCAGCGCGCCGGTGATCGTTGCCGCCGATGCCTATGGCATGCGCTACAACCTGCCCACCATTCTCGACAACATGATTTACGACCAGCGCCTGCCCGTCATGGTCGCCGTCATGATCGACAACGGCGGAGCGGAGCGCAGCATGGAGTACGACACCGTTTCCGACAAGTACGTCCAGTTCGTGGAAGACGAAGTCCTGCCCCGCGCCGAGAAAGAGGCGGGCGTCAAGCTGTCGAAGAACCCCGAAGCCCGCATGACCCTGGGCGGCAGTTCCGGCGCGGCTGCGGCCCTGACCATGGCCTGGTTCCGGCCGGACCTGTACCATCGGGTCCTCTCTTACTCCGGAACCTTCGTCAACCTGCGCAACGGCCCCGAGGCACCCCTCGGCGCTTACGAATACATCGAGAACCTGTTTCCGAAGGCCGATAAGAAGCCCCTGCGTCTCTGGCTTCAGGTCTCGGAGAACGACAATGGAGTAAAAACCGCTTCGGCAAATCGGAGAAACTGGGTGACCGCCAACGCGCGCCTGGCAAAGATCCTGAAGGACAAGGGTTACCCCTACCAGTTCGTTTATTCGAAGGGCGCCGGCCACACGCAGAGGAAAGTCATCAACCACACGTTGCCGCAGGCGCTGGAATATGTCTGGCAGGGCTACTCGGCTCAGTGATAGCGGAGTTTAATTCTCCGTCGGCTTCTGCAGCGAATCGACCACAAACACCTTCTCGATTCCCGGCTTCCGAATAATCCGCAGCCCCACGCTCCGCAGCGCCGTCTCCAGCGAGGGCAGTCCGCCCGGCTCATCGGACGGCGCGCCATTAAGCTCAGCCCGATCCCTCGCGAACATCAGCCGAAGGTCGAACATCCCGGCATATCCGGTCTCGTCAGAAATTGGTTCCCGGTACACATTCTGCAGCGCGTTTATCAGCCGCGCTATCGAAATTCCGGTCGCTTCAAATCCCGTCCCGCGCCCATCCAACGTTCCGGGCTGGAGGAGTCTGCCGCAAATCGGTGGGGATCCGGGTGCAGGTGCTGGTGGCGGAATACCCGGATCAACTCGGACGCACGGTTTCGCTGCCGTCAGTTTCACCCCGCCCTTTGCCGGAACCAGAACCAGAACTTTCGCGGGCCGCTCTTCCCAGTGCCACCGGAACTGAAAGCGTTCCTCCATCGCACGCGCAAACTCCCGGTCCGCATCCTGCACTCCCACGGGAGCTGTAGCCTTCGCCCGGATATCAAATCGCCAGGTGGAGGCCCATGGCGGAAGGCCGCGAATGAGCCGCGCCGGATAGAAATGCCAGGGTCCCCAGAGGTAAAGTAAGTCCGCAAAGTGACATCCAAACCGCGCGGGCTGAATTTGCGACGTTCCGAAGCGGCACCACTGTTCCGAAGGCGCACTCGCCTTAATCGAAACCACTTCGAACACGGCTTTCCCCGGCGCCGCCCAAATCGCAATCGCCATTACCGCCGAAATGACCAAAATTCTGAGGCTCATCCGCTTTTCCGGTGCGACCATCTTACCCCTCATCGCCCCACCCGCTAAACTCAAAACATGCGAATCGCCCGCCAAACCCTTCGCACATCTCTGATCCTGGCCTTCGCGGCCGTAGCCTTTCCGCAACTCGTCGGCCTCCCCTTCCTCGCACAGAACCCCACCATCCTCCAGGCCGCGCTCTTCGTCAGCCGCAACCTCCTCCTTATAGAAGCCCTCTGCGCCGTAGCCGCCGCCATCGCCGCCATCATCCTGGCCCGCCACAACCAACCCTGGCGCAAGCTCGCCCTCGGAGTCGCCGCCTGCGTCCTCTTCTCCCGCGTCGACATCTACGAACTCCTCTTCCACCCCCTCCAGCAGCCCAACTTCATCACCGCCGCCGAAACCCGCCTCGACGCCCGCGAAAAACTCCTCGCCATCACGCTCAAAGGCCACATCCGCGCCTACCCCGTCCGCAGCCTCTCCTACCACCACATCGTCAACGATGTCCTCGAAGGAGTGGCCGTCGCCGCCACTTATTGAACGCTCTGTCACACCGGTCTGGTGTGGGGACGCGAAGTGGACGGCATCGTTCTGACATTCCACCTCGCGGGTATCAATAATCAGAACTTCCTCATGCGCGACGACCAGACCGGCAGCTACTGGCAGCAGGTCTCCGGCATCGCCATCGCCGGCCCCCTCAAAGGGAAGGCCCTGCGCCTCATCCCGGCCGATGAAGTCACCTTCGGCCTCTATAAGACCGAACAGCCCGTCGGCGAGATCCTCAAAGGGGTCGAAGAAGACGAAAAGAACTACTCGCCCATCGATTGGGAAAAGCAGTTCGAAAAGATGCCCGTCGTCACCCCCCGTCCCGGCGAAGGCTTCGAATCAAAGGACGTGATGCTCGCCCTCACCGCCTTCGGTCAGGACAAGGCCTACCCCCTCGCCACAGTCTTAGCCGAACGCCTGATCAAGGACCGCGTCGCCAACGAAAACATCATCCTCGCCGTCGGCCCCGACAACGACACCGTCCGAGCCTTCCGCACCCCGCCCACCGACTTCTACCGAACCACCGACCCCGGAGCGCTCCTGGTAGACGCCGCCACCGGAAGCAAATGGAACTTCCAGGGCTGCGCCACCGAAGGCACTGAAAAGGGCCATTGCCTCGAACCCCTCCCCCTGACCCGCAACTACTGGTTCGACTGGAGAAGCTACCACCCCGACGCCCCCGTCTACCGCACCCCAACCTCGCAGCGCAGCACCCGTTAGCAATCACTTGCGCCGAGGCAGCTTGATTTCGACAGAGAACTCCATCCACTCAATCTTCCCGAGCTTATCTTCAGCCGTCTCGTCCGCATGGCTGACTTTCGATTTCGTGATCCAGAGCCGCCCCGTTCCCATCGGCGAACTCCCCATTTCCATCAGCGCTTTCTCCACCGCCTCTTTCGGATACGAATAGCCCCACAGCGCCTTGCTCAGTCGGTCTGACTCAACCTCCAGGTCCGCGCAATTCGTCACAAAATGGAACTCACGAGGTGAAGTGCCGACTTCCTCCTCCGCCGTCCAGCCATAGCTCATATCGATATCCAAATCCCGATGAGCGCGATACGGCTCGGTTGCCACCGACGCAAACTCCAGGCACTCGCCCGCCGGCCTGGTCGGCTCCACCCTGATCGTCCAGCCCGGTTCAAGGACAAGCCGGAGTTCGCCGTTTATGGCACGGCGAAACTCGGAGCCGCCCGCAGCCCGGCCCGAGAAACAAATCGCTCCCCGTGAACAAACGGGCTTCTCCTTCGCCGCCACCCTCTTCTTAGCCACGATCCCTGTTTGTGCACTCGCCGCCAACGCGCACACCAGCACCAGCATTAGCCTTCGGAGTTTCATACCCTTTGACCTCCCGTGTACCGCACCCACAGCGCTAACAGCGCTCCCTCTACCGCGACGCAAATCTGGTTGCCGTGATCATCCTTCGAATTATCCCCAGCACGAAACGCCGCCGTTTGCCACTCAGCAACGTTCCGAACTTCACATCACTACCGCCCTCCATCACGATCACCATCTGACCCCGCCCGTACCTCTCTTCCCGGGCAGTGGTGAACTCCGACCATGCAAACTTCCTGGTCCAGCCAATGTTTCCAACCCCCTGAAAGACAAGAAACTCATCCCCCAGTTTCGTGACGACGAGCCTTCCGGCGATGGACATGGCGCACAGCCCGATCAGTACGAATGTGCCAATCAGGAAAGGCAGCCCGAACAATGGGTTGAAAAGCTCGAACTGTCCCTTTGCCACTTGGCTCCCATATAATCCGGACAGCGACATCCCGGACCATATACAAGTGAACGGGACAAGAAACAACGCATTCCACGAACGAGTGGAAGCTACCAACCGGAATCCCTCCGGCTGGCTCTCAAACCACACCCCCGGCGGAGCCTCCGACGTATCCCTCCCGCCTGTCGCCGCGGCCCGCAGAACCTCCGAATACCGACAAGGTTCCCCGCAGGCGCGGCAGAGGGCCACATCCGTCGCGATATTCACGTCCTCGATCTCAATCCGCGACTGGCAATGAAAACAGTAAACGTCCAAAGTCATCTCCTGATGCGTTGGCCGCCCCGAAACCGTCCCGCCCGCCGATCGTGCGCCCCCTCACAAACTACCAGTTCCACCCCATTTCTGCGTTATAATCACCCCAATAAACCGTTCCGACCCTCGGAACCTCGATCCATATCAGGGGTGTACATGAAATACTTCGTCGTGTTTTTGCTTGCCGCGTCGGCAGCCTTCGCTCAGGAATTCCGCTCCACCATTGCCGGCAGGGTTACTGACCCCAGCGGCTCCGCCGTCGTCAACGTTAAAGTTGTTGCCGCAGAAACCCAGACCGGTGCCAAATATCAGGCGACCTCCGGTCAGGGTGGCGAATACTCGCTCCCCTTCCTGCCCCCCGGCCCCTACACCATCAGCGCCGAAATCACCGGCTTCCGCAAGCACGTGCAGGAAGGCGTCACCGTCTCCGCCAATCAGCGCCTCACCATCGATATCGCGCTCCAGCTCGGCAGCCAGAACGAATCCGTCACCGTTTCCGCTGACGTCCAGATGCTCCAGACCGCCTCAGCATCCGTCGGCCAGGTCATCGGCGAATCCCAGATCGCCGTCATGCCCATGAACGGCCGCACCCCCCTCTCCCTCGCCCAGCTCTCCTTCGGCGTCACCCCCTCTTCCGATCCCCGCTTCACCCGCCCCTTTGATAACGGCGGACCCGCCGGCTTCTCCATGGGCGGCGGCCAGTCGCAGGCCAACGAACTTCTCCTCGACGGCTCCCCCGACATGACCCGCAACCGCCGCGTCGCCTACAATCCCCCCGTCGACGCGGTGCAGGAAATCAAAGTCGAAGCCTTCCAGCCCGACGCCGCCTACGGCAACACCGGCGGCGGTACCGTCAACGTCGTCATGAAGGGCGGCACCAACGCCTTCCACGGTTCCCTCTACGAGTTCCACCAGAACCAGCAGCTCAAGGCCACCCCGTTCTTCACCAACGCCGCCTCCCAGAAGAAGCCTGTCACGCGCTTCAACCAGTACGGCGGCACCGTCGGCGGCCCCGTCTGGATCCCGAAAGTCTACAACGGCCGCAATAAGCTGTTCTTCTTCTTCGGTTACGAAGGCATCCGCCAGTCCGAACCCGAACCCACCTTCTCCACCGTGGCCACCGAAGCCCAGCGCAACGGCGACTTCTCCCAGCTCCTCAGCGTCAACGCCAGCTACCAGATTTACGACCCCACCACCGGCGTCACCGAAGGCTCCCGCATCCGCCGCCAGCCCTTCGCCGGCAACCGCATTCCCGCCTCGCGACTCAGCTCAGTTGCCCGCAACTTCCTCGGTTACATCCCCGCCCCCAACTACGCAGCCGGTGGAGCCGATGGCACCAATAACTACTTCAGCAATGCCATCCGTGCGGACACCTTCACCTCTTACATGGGCCGCATCGATCTCAACGCCTCCGATAAGCACAAGACCTTCCTCTCGGGCCGCTTCAACGATCGCATCGAAAACCGTGGCAACATCTTCTCCAACATCGCCACCGGCAACAATCTCCTCCGCCAGAACTGGGGCATGACTCTGGACGATCTCCACACCTTCTCGCCCACCCTGATCCTCAACACCCGCCTCAACTGGACCCGCTTCGTCGAAGGCAACATCCGCCAGAGCGACGGCTTTGACTTCACCTCGCTCGGTCTGCCGACGTACCTGAAAACCGCCAGCGCCAAAATGGTGCTGCCCACCATCGACTTCGCCAACATGACCGACATCGGCAACAGCGGCGGCGACAGTACCCCGTTCGATTCCTACCAGATCTTCATGACGGCCACCAAAGTAATGGGTCGCCAGACCCTCAAGTTCGGCGCCGACCTCCGCTCCCAGCGCGAAAGCTCCAACAGCTTCGGCAACTCCTCCGGTGCTTACGCCTTCAACCAGAGCTTCACCCGTGGCCCGCTCGATAACTCGGCCACCGCGCCCCTCGGCCAGGACCTCGCCTCCTTCATGCTCGGCCTGCCCACCAGCGGCACCTTCGATGTGAACGCCACCCGCACCCAGAGCGCAAAGTACATGGCGTTCTTCCTGCAGGACGACTTCCGCGTCAGCAACACCCTCACCCTCAACGTTGGCCTCCGTTATGAAAAGGAAACCGCCAACATCGAACGCTGGAATCGCGCCGTCCGCGGCTTCGATCCTGCCGCTAACCTCTCGATTACCGGCGCTGCCCGCACCGCCTACGGCACCTCGCCCAGCGCGCTGCTCCCCGCCGGTCAGTTCAATCCCGTTGGCGGCATCCTCTACGCCGACAATTCCAACCGGAGCCTCTACGGCACGCCCAACAACGTCTTCAGCCCCCGCTTCGGCTTCTCCTGGTCGCCGAAAGTGATGGGCACCAAGACCGTCTTCCGTGGCGGCGTCGGCGTCTTCTACCAGACCTTCGGTACCAGCATCGGCGTCCAGCAGCCCGGCTTCAGCCAGCGTACGCAGCTGGTAGCCACCAATGACAACTTCCTCACCGCTGCCGCCAGCCTGTCGAACCCCTTCCCGAACGGCATCAGCCAGCCCGCCGGTGCCTCGGCTGGCGTCAACACCTTCCTCGGCCAGAACGTCACTTACGTCCCCGGTGTCCTTGACCAGCCTTACACTGTCCGCTGGAACCTGAACGTCCAGCGCGAACTCGGAAAGAACCTCCTCCTCGAACTCGGCTACATGGGTTCGTACGCCGGTGCGCTCCCCGTCGGGCGCGACATCAACTACGTTCCCGCCCAGTACCTCTCCACTTCAGCCACCCGCGACCAGGCCGCCATTGACCGCCTCTCGGCCGTCACCGCTAACCCCTTCCGAGGCCTCCTCCCCGGCACAGGCCTGAACGGAACCACTATCACCACCGACCAGCTTCTCCGCCGCTACCCCCAGTTCACCGGCACCAATGGCGTTCGGGAAGATGTCCAGAGCGTCGGCTACTCCAACTTCCACATGGCGCAGGTTCGCCTCGACAAGCGCTTCGCCAACGGCGTCCAGTTCCTCGCCAACTTCCAGTGGTCGAAGTTCCTCGAAGCCACCAACTATATGTACGATGCCGCGCCCACCCTGCAGTACCGTGTCGCCGGTGAAGACCGCCCCTTCCGCCTCGTCTTCTCCAGCGTGTACGACCTGCCGTTTGGCAAGGGCAAGAAGTTCGGTAACTCCGCCAACGCCATGGTCGACCGTGTCATCGGCGGCTGGCAGTTCGCCGGCATTCTGAACATGCAGTCCGGCTCGCCCGTCGATTGGGGCAATGTCCTCTATTACGGTGGTGACCTCCAGTGGAATGCTCGCAACCTCAGCCGCACTTTCGACACCACTCGTTTTGAGACCGCCACGGCCCGCCAGCTTGCCAGCAACCAGCGGACCTTCCCCCAGGCCTTCTCGGCCTACCGCACCGACAAGATCAACAACATCGATCTCTCGGTCCTCAAGACGGTCGCCATCATCGAAAAGGTGAAACTCCAGATCCGGGGCGAAGCCTTCAACCTGGCCAACCACGCCATCTTCAACGGCCCCACGGTCGACCCCGTCAACCGCGCCTTCGGGACCATCACCTCCCAGTCCAACCTGCCGCGAGTCTTCCAGGTTGCGCTGCGGCTGACCTTCTAGACAGCAACCCAAACAGCAAACGCGGGGTCCCGATCCGGGGCTCCGCCTTTGCCTTTTGTGGCGACCCAAAAAAGTTAGTCACAATTTATTTGCATCTTCTTTTCAACGCTTTACGTCCCCTCGAAAACGGTCTTGCCAGCCCCTCCTGCTAATTCTCAGGTCAGGAAGGTCCACTAGCGGCCCCCGGAAAGCGAGAACGCAAAGCCATGCCGAACAAAACGACGAATCACCGGTTCCAGGTCATACAGGGCGGGAAAAAGACGCCCCCGGCTCCCCTCACCCCCTACGAGATCTTCGAGCGCGGCATTGTCGAATCGCTCGCCCCCGTCGGCGCAGTCGAGACCGAGTTCGCCATCTCCATCGCCCAGGGCCACTGGCGCATGAACCAGATCCGCGAGGCCGAATTCAATCTCTTCGCCTCCGCCTCCTCCGAACCCGACCCCGCCGCCGCCCAGGCCCGCATCTTCCACCAGTACTCCGCCGAACTCGCCAAAACCGCGCTCTACGAAACCCGCCTCCAGAACGTCATCGAGAGCAACCACAAGCATCTCCTGAAGCTCCAGAAGGCGCGCAAGACCCGGGAAGCCGCTGCCCGCACTGAAGCCATCACCATCCTTGGCCAGGCCATCCTCGAAGGTGCCACCCCCGACCCCCAGCGCTCCGTCGAGCAAAATGGCTTCGTTTTTTCAGTTGCCGATCTCCTCACCGAAATCACCCGGGCTCAGCTCCTGCGGGTCAGGGCGGGGAAGCGTGCGCAAAAGCCCAAAGCCTCCTGACTCGACCCTGCGCAACCTGCGCTGCGTAATATACAATGGCTGCGACGGGGCCCCTGGCCTCACAATGGAGACTCAACCTATGAAATTTCCCATTCTCGCCGCACTTGCCACCTCTGCGCTCGTCCTCGCCCAGGCTCCCGCGCCTGCCCCTGGACTGAAGCGCACCCTCGTTGCCCAGGCCGACGTTTCCATTCCGAATCACGAAGCCGTCATCGCGGCTGTCGAACTCGCCCCTGGTGCCTTCGGTGGCCGTCACACCCACTTTGGCGAAGAAATCACCTACATCATCGAAGGTGAACTCGAAGTCGCCGTCGACGGTAAGCCGACCCAGAAACTCAAGGCCGGCCAGGGCTTCATCATCCCCGCCGGAGCCGTGCATAACCCCCACAACGTTGGCACCGGCACCGCGAAACTTGCCGCCGTCTTCTACGTCGAAAAAGGCAAGCCCCTCTCAACACCCGCAAAGTAGGAGTTCGAAATGAACCGCAGAACCTTCACCACCACACTCGCCTTCGGGGCGGCCTCGCTGCCGCTGTTCGGCAAGAATCGCAAGATCGAGATCGGCCACACGGGCCTCACCTGGATTCCCCTCGGAGGTCAGATGAACCCGCCTCCCCCGGTGAACGCCATCGTCGACCCGCAGTATGTCATGGCCGCCATTCGCGATATTGCCGGCCTCGGCTTCCGGAGCATTGAGCTCTTCGGCAACCAGCTCGAAGCGATGGAGAAGGAGGGCGGCATCGGTAAGCATCTGGAAATGCACAAGTTGCCCCTGCTCTCCGCCTATTGCGGTACCAACCTTTCTGACCCGGCGCAGCGCAAAGACGCCATCGCCAAAACCATGGGCTGGGCCAAACTCGTCAAGCAGTACGGTGGCAAAGTCATCGTCGTAGGCCCCAACGGCGTCAAGCGCGACACGTACAAGTTCGCCGAACACAAGGCCGACATCGTCACCACCCTCAACGAACTCGGCAAACAGGTACAGGACCTCGGTCTCACGGCCGTTCTCCACCAGCACACCGGCACCTGCGTCGAATCAAAGGACGAGACCTACGACATCCTCCACTCCGTTGACACCAAAGTCATGAAGTTCGGTCCCGACATCGGCCAACTCCAGAAGGGTGGCGTCGACCCCGTTCAGGTCGTGAAGGACTTCCTCCCCATCGTCCATCACATGCATCTGAAGGACTACAACGGTGGCGACAAATTCCTCGGCTACTGCCCTCTCGGTGAAGGCAAAGTCGAACTCGCTAAAATCCTCGACCTCGTGGAAGGCCGTAAGCTCGATGGCCGCGTCATGGTGGAACTCGATTCCCCGCCGCCGCAGCCCATCGCCGCTATCGAAACCGCCAAAACCGCTAAAGCCTGGCTGCAGAAGCAGGGCGTGAAGTTCGGGAAAGCTTAAGGCTTTTTCAGCAGCAAATCCAGTTTGTGCCGGATCGTACCGTCGGGGTCCTGGAACAGCATGTCATCTCCCAGATGCTTGCTCTCCAGGACCCCGCGCTTATTGACGAACGCCACAATCGGAACAAAATACCCCTGGTCGAGAGGCTGATTCAGCCACTGCATCACCGTGGCTTCGTCCGAATACCCCAGCGGATACCCCTTCACGAATTGGGTCCGAAATTTCTCCAGGCCCTGCTTCGCTTCCTTGTCGAAAACCGCGCCAATCACCTGCACGCCCTTTGGCCCGTATTCCGCCTGATACAGGCTCAGTTGCTTCGCAAACGCCTGACAATGCGAACACCCGGTATTCAGGAAGGCAACCACCACCACCTTCCCGCGATACTGGCTTAGCTTCACATCCGCGCCGCTCGCCATGTGGAATGAAAAGTCCGCCGGAGCCTTCTGCGCGAAGGCCAGGGTAGCCGTCAGGAATGCCGTGATGAGCCACTTCATGGCTCTATCTTACGGTGTCATGACCTTCGCCCGAACGGGTCCACCAGCCTTATCCTGCCGGTACCGGGCCAGTCGCGCCGCCGACTTCGCCTTCGCCTCTTCGGAGACCTCGATATGGTTCTGTACCGCAACGGCCCCGCCCAGCTTCGCCAGCCTCGTCGCCACGCCCTTATGCTGAATCACGTTCGTCTTCCCCTCCAGCAGGGCGACGCCGTCCTTCACGCTGACCGTGAACTTCTCTTTGCTCACCAGCGTCATCTTTGACCGCGCAAATCGAGCCCGTATATTTCGCTCAATCTGGGCATCCGATAAACCCCGGTGCGCCGGAGCGGCAACTGCAGCTTTCGGTGCGGCGGTCCCGTTTGAGGGCACCGTCGCTGCCTGGCCTGACCCCGCCATCGCGACCGTCAGAAATACCAGTGCGAACAGGTAGTTCGTCACGCTATAGAGCCTACTCCTCTTCGCGCCCGTTGTCTGTACCTCCGTTTTTCGAAGGGAGTATATCAGCTTACTTTGCAACTCAGTTGCAAAATATTATTGACACAGGAAGGCCCAGGCTCTATATTGGACTTGAATAGTCGTATATCCCGAGTCCCCACGGTGATCTTTTGGCGAAGGCCCGTGGAGACCCGGCTCGTCGGCAACCTCACGGCTGCGACTCCCCTATTGTAGGCGAGTTCGCGGACCTCTGTTTGAAAGGCAGAACCCCGTGCACCGTGTATTTCTGTATCTACTCGTATTTCCAATAGCTTACGCACAATCCACTATCACCGGACGCATCCTCGATACCACCCAGGCCGCCCTCGCCGGCGCGCAAGTCCAGGCCTTCCGCTCTCCCGGCGAGCCCGCCTTAACCGCCACCTCCAACCCCACCGGCGACTTCATCCTGAACCTCCCCGCCGGCCCGTACACCCTCCAAATCACCGCCCCAGGCTTCCTCGAATACCGCGCTCCGGTAACCGCCCCAACCACTATCACTGCAATTCAGTTGCAAATCGAGACGCCGCACACCAGCGTTACAATCGCCGAATCCACCGGCTACCTCGCCAGCGCCACCACCAGCGCCACCAAAACCCTCACCGCCCTGGTCGACGTCCCCCAGGCCATCACCGTCATAACCAGCGAACAAATCCACGACCAGCTCATGATGAGCATCGCCGACGTCGTCCGCTACGTTCCCGGCGTCTCCGTCCACCAGGGTGAAAACAACCGCGATCAGCTCATCATCCGAGGTAACAGCACCTCCGCCGACTTCTTCGTCAACGGTGTCCGTGACGACGTCCAGTACTACCGCGACCTCTACAACCTCGAAAACGTCGAAGTCCTCAAAGGCCCCAACGCCCTCATCTTCGGCCGTGGTGGCGCCGGTGGAGTCGTCAACCGCGTCACCAAACAGGCCACCGGCTCCGTCGCCGAACTTAACCTCCAGCTCGGCTCCTGGCGCAACAAACGGGCCTCAGGCGACTTCGGTCAGACCCTCGGCAAGCACGCCGCTTACCGCCTCAACGCCTTCTACGAAGACTCCGACAGCTTTCGCCAGTTCGTCGGCCTGAACCGCTACGGCCTCAGCCCCACCCTGACCCTCTCCCCCGGCCCGCGCACCCGCCTCGTCATCGCCTTTGAGAACTTCCACGACCACCGCGTCTCCGACCGCGGTATCACCTCCGTCGGAACCCGCCCCGCCTCGGTCGACTTCACCACCTTCTATGGCAGCCCGACCCAGGCGAACATCCGCGCCCTGGTCAACGCCGGCTCCATTACGCTCGAACACCAGGCTGGCCGCGTGAACCTGACGAACCGCTTCCAGGTCGCCAACTACGACCGCGGCTACCAGAACTTCGTCCCCGGAGCCCCGAATGCAACCGCAACCCTGGTCAGTGTTTCGGCCTATAACAACGCCACCGCCCGCACCAACCTTTTCAACCAGACCGACCTCAGCACCAGCTTCACCACCGGTCCTCTTCGCCATACCCTCCTGGGGGGCGCGGAACTCGGCCGCCAGTTCACCGATAACTTCCGCAACACCGGCTACTTTGGCCCCGCGACCAGCGTTCTGGTCCCCTTCCTGAACCCGCAAACGCCCCTCGCCACCTTCCGGCAGTCCGCCACTGACGCCGACAACCACCTCGTCACCAACCTGGCCGCCACTTACCTCCAGGATCAGGTCCGCGTCACCCGCTGGCTCCAGCTCGTCGGAGGTGCCCGCTTCGACCACTTCGACCTCCGCTACCGAAACAACCGCACCGCCGAAACCCTCCGCCGCCCCGACAATGTCGTCTCCCCCCGCGCCGGAATCGTCCTCAAGCCTGCCGACCAGCTCTCCTTCTACGGCAGCTACAGCGTCTCCTTCCTGCCCAGCTCCGGTGACCAGTTCTCTTCCCTCACCACCATCACCCAGCAGGTGAAACCCGAGCGCTTTACCAACCTGGAAGCCGGCGTGAAATGGGAACCCAACCGCGCCCTCTCCGTCACCACCGCCGTCTACCGCCTCGACCGCACCAACACCCGCTCCACTGATCCCAACGACCCCACCCGCATCGTCCAGACCGGCGAAACCCGCTCCAAAGGCCTCGAAATCGGGGCCACCGGCCGCATCAACCGCATGTGGAGCGTCTCCGGCGGCATCACCGCGCAGAAGGCCTTCGTCGTCTCAGATACAACAGCCGCCAAAGCCGGAGCCCTCATCGCCCAGGCCCCGCGCCACACATTTTCGCTCTGGAATAACTTCCGGCTCACAGGGAAACTGGGCGCAGGTCTGGGCATGGTCAACCGCAGCGACATGTTCGCAGCCATCGACAATACCGTCGTGCTGCCAGGCTACTGGCGCACCGATGCCGCAATCTTCTATTCAGTGAGGGAGAACCTGCGAGTGCAGGTGAATGGGGAGAATCTCTTCGACCGGCGCTACTTTGCCAATGCCGACAACAACTTCAATATTTCACCAGGAAATCCGCGGGCGATCCGCATTGCGCTCGTCGCCCGCTTCCGTTGAGATTGCCGCCTACTGCTGAGAAACGATGCCTTTGGCTTCGTCGATCGTCACCAGCTTGTTCGCCGGAATGTTCTTGAAGCTCTGCTTCGTGCCGCTCGGCCACTCGACGGAGATGCTCGTCACCGCGGTGTCCTTGCCCAGCCCGAACGTCAACGCCAGATCGCTCTGTGACGCATAGCTGGAACCGCTGCGAACCGCGCTCCACTGCTTGCCGCCAGCCGATTCAATCCGAACCACCGCGCCAATGCCGTCACGATTCGACTTCGAACCCACGGTCTTCACACAAAGCCAGTGGTTCTTGTTGCCGCCATCGTTACGGAACAAACGCGCCGGACCGGCATTGTTGGTGAACAGAACGTCCAGGTCACCATCATGGTCGATATCGGCATAGATCGCGCCACGAGCCACCATCGGAGTGGTAAATGTCGGACCCATCTTCGCCGAGACGTTTTCGAACTTCTTGGCGCCCAGGTTCCGGAACAGCAGTGGTGGTTCGCGGTACTTGATCTTCGGCTGCACGCGGCCAATTTCTTCTTCAATATGCCCGTTGGCCGTCAGGATGTCCGGATAGCCGTCCAGGTCATAGTCGAAGAAGAACACGCCGAAAGCCAGGTACAGCAGGCTGTCGCGGCCAATCGTCGAGAGCGGAGCTTCGTCCACAAACAGACCATTGCCTTCGTTGTGATACAGCCCCAGCATCTGGTTCGAGAAGTTGCCGATCAGCAGATGCGCCTTACCCGTCCGATCGTAATCCGCCCAGTCGGTGCCCATCGCGCCGCGCGCAATGCCATCTTCACCGTACGCCACGCCCGCCGACATGCCGGTTTCCGTGAACGTACCGTTCTTGTTGTTGTGATACAGCTTGTTCGGCTGCGTATCGTTCGAGACAAACAGGTCCGGCCAGCCGTCGGCGTCGAAATCGATCACCGTCACGCCCAGGCTCTTGCTCGTCGCATCGCCCACACCAGCCTTAACGGAGACGTCTTCAAACTTGCCCCCGCCCAGGTTGTGATACAGCTTGCTCCGGGTTCCCTTATACGATTCCGGCGTGCAGTACGACTTCGTCGCGCCGTCCAGCGAACACCAGATATCGCCCTTCAGCGTCCACTGCACGTAGTTGGCGACGAAAATATCCAGCTTGCCGTCTTTGTCGTAATCCAGCCACGCCGCGGAGGTCGCGAAGTTGGCGTTCGCAATCCCGGAAAGCTTCGTCATGTCCTTGAACTTGCCCGCGCCTTCGTTGTGGAACAGACGGTCGCCTTCAAGGGCGGTGATGTAAACGTCAACCCGGCCGTCGTTGTCGTAATCTGCGACAGCCACGCCGATGCCGTACATCTCCACATCCAGTCCGCTCCCCGCCGTCACATCCGTAAACGTGCCGTTCTTGTTGTTCCGGTAGAGCGCACTGAGGCTTCGCCGACCCTTCGGCGTCCAGTCCTTGCTGTTCACCAGCAGAATATCCTGCCAGCCATCCCCATCAAAATCGAGGAATGCCGCCCCTGCCCCCAGAGTTTCGGGCAGATACTTCTTGCCCGCCTTCCCCGCGTTGTGAACGAACTTGATCCCGGCGGCAGCCGTTACTTCCGTCAGCTTTACTTCGGTGGCGGGTGGCGCGGCGGCGAATGCCACCGCGCTGGCCAGTGCCGCGCCAATTAAAATCCTTCTCACTCGGTTCCTCCATTGGTACCGTTCTTCACAACCGTCTTCGCCACAGCGGGCGCTCCGGGTGCTTTTTTCGCCGCCTGAATGGCCGGCTTTGCTTTCGGCGTCAGATCCACGCTCTCATGATCGTGAATGACCTGCCGTTCGTTGTTCTCTTCCGGACTCGCCAGGCGCCGCTTCGCAGTAATGGCCTGCGCCGATTCCTCGGCCTTAAATCGGCGGAACAACGTTTCTTCCCGTGTAGCCGCATCCTTGTCGCCCAGGCCCCGATACGCCAGCATCGCCGTATAGTGCATCTGCAGATCCTCCGGATCGACGGCGTTCACCAGTTTTAGCGCTTCAATCGCTTCCTTATACTTCCTTTGCAGGAAGAGGATTCGGCCCACCTGGTTCTGCACCACACGATCGCGCGGGTACTTGGATGTCGCAACCGCCAGAGATTTCAGCGCGGCATCGTAATCGCCGTCCGACTTTTCCACCAGTGCCTTGAAGTAGTAAATGCGTCCCAGGCTGGGATCTGTTGCAAGCGCCTTCTGAATAAAGGGTTTAGCCGCATCGGTTTCACCTTCCTGCACCAGCGCGCGCGCCACGTTCAGCCAGCCGTCGGCATAACCGGGTTCCGCTTCAGTTACCTTCGTGAACGCATATTCCGCGCCCTTCAGGTCGCCCTGCAGCAGCATCCCGATGCCCCAGTCGTTCCAGCGTTCCCGGTCCGCTTTGGTTGCCACCTGATTCCACTGCGTTTCCTTCGGGTCGTTCGTCAGCCCGATCTGCGTTGTCGATTCCGCCAGCACCGTGATCGGCAGATCCGGGATTTCGCCCTTGATCTGGCCCGACACATTCGCCGGAATGTTCTTCGGGTCAAAGCTGTACTCCATGCTGTTGAAGTGCTTGTTCATCAGCGCCGGATCCTGCCCCGGCTTCGGCTCGCCCGCATACGCAAACTTCGTGTAGTACCGCGTGAACTTCCGGTAGTTCAGCTTGGCCGTGAGCGTCAGCGGCCCCTTCGCATCCTTTGGAACCCGCAGCAGGAAGTGTGACGTATCCGCGGCGCCCGGGCCGATCTGACGAACATACAGCACGGACCGGGACTGCCACGCGTTTCGCTTGTTGATCGGGTTGCCCTCGGCATCAATCTGATAGGCCTTGAAGAAGTGTGCACCTGTCTCCACATCACCTTTGCCGTCTTCCTGCACTTCGCCACTCCAGAAGATCACCTTGCCAGTCGCATCCTTTGCCTGCAACTCCACCCAGATATCGAACGAATCGAGGGTTCCGCCCGGGAACGCATGCCCAATCTTCCGGGTCCGGGTCACCACATCGATACGAGCCGTCGAACCTGGAGTCAGCTTCAGATTCGACTTGTTCAGCGGGGCCGAAACTTTGCCGACTTCGCGAATGAATACGTCACCCGCCTGGTCGCTTTCTTCGCCCGCCTGGATGCTCGACATTAGCTGCGGTCCCTTCGCCTCCCGGCGAACCATTTTGGTCTGGCCCTTCTTCTCTTCCACCGGAGAAGCGGAGAAGATGTCCATCGTGATCCAGCCCGACTTCAGGAACTTCTGCGTCAGCGCCAGTTGCGTCGCGTCCTTGTTGACAGTTGAAAGTGCCGTATTAGCCGCCACAAACCGGTGCGAGTGGATCTTGCCATCTTTATGTCCAGGCTCCCGCGAATCTTCCAGCGGCATGTGGCAATCGCCACAGGTCGAAGTCTTCGGCGGGTAGTAGAACGACCGGGCACCCTGGCCGGAAACGCCCGAAGCCTGCCAGTTGTCATAGTCGTTAAAGCCGCGGAACCAGCGATAGTCATTCACCGGAACGTCCAGATGTACTTTGTGGCACGACGAGCAGAATTCCGATGTCTGCGCCGTCATAAACGGCTTGATGAAAGTCTTCCGGTGCGGTTCCGGATTCAGATTCACCAGGAAGTGATTCATCGCCCGGATGTACTTGTTCTTGCTGCTCATGTACTCGTGCAGCGCCGGGTATTCGATGGTGAAACCGCCGTTGCCCATCGTGCTGTCCACCTTGGAAATTGCGTGGCAGGAGGTGCACGCAAGGCCCGCCTGGGCCTCCGGCGTGTCGATCTGCGGCTTGATCGGCTTCTCGAAACGGCCATTGAAGAACACGGCATGGTCATGGCAGCCGGCACACCACTTGCTCGCCTGCGGACCCTTTACATCCTGCATGTATTCAATCGCTTTTCGGTAAAACTGGTTGTTAAACGAACCAAAGTGGTGAGAAGACGCTTTCCATTCGTCGTAAGCCGCCTTGTGGCAATCGCCGCAAGCTTCCGAATCCATGAAGAAATTCGAGGGAATGATGCCCTTCACGTTGGTCTGTGCGGAAGACGGGAAGAACGGAGTCGTCGGCCCGCCGCCCTCTTCTTTCATTGCCGTCGGCACCACCAGCGGATTCGTGATCTTGTCGTCGGGGTTCGGGAAGGCCTTGCGGTACCCGGTGCCCAGCAGCGGTAGTCCGATGAGGGCCAGCAGCGCGTAAGTGAACGCCTTCTTGAACTGCAGCCAGCCGCCGCCCTTTTCCGAAGCCTGCTTCCATACGAACGGGATAAATGCCAAAACAGAGAGCCCCGCGGCGGCGATATGCGCCAGCAACACGTTGCGGTTCTCATTCAAATTGCCCTTGTAAACGATCACCAGGCCGATGCCCAGTGCGACAGAGTACAAAAATAGCGGTATTTTTGCACCTCCAAATACTTCCTTGCGGTGGCTGGACGCCAGCAGCAACGCCAGCAACAGCAGCACGCCGACGACAAGGTGGATGAGCACGTTGCCCATGTAAAACACCGTAGCCGACGGAAAAGAAGCGAGGTAGCCCGAATTGACCACCAGTCCAATAAAGAGTGCCGGAACTCCGACTTGAAGTAATCGTTTCATTTAGCTTTCACCCAGTATCCCCTGGCTTCCTTCGGAGAGGCCAGTATCCCAACAAGACGCAACACGAGATAAATCATCATGTCTGGAGGCCGTTTGGGGATCAATAATAGAAACACACTAGCCCGCCCGCGCCACTCGCCCGTCTTGACCCCTCTAACCCGGAACCCTTATGAAAAGGGCTTACGTTTTCCGCCGTTTGGTGTCAAGATAAACTGATTACCGGAAGGGTCAGGCAGCTTCACAGGAATCCTTCCGGCGCGGCAGAGTAGCCGCTACATCGTGCGCCCTGACGGCAGCAAATTTCACCCTGACAACCCAGTTTTTTGTGGGTTACTGCCTTCACCCGAAGGCCTGATTTTTTTTAGCCAGGGCCCGAAACGAACCAGTACCGATAGACACTAAGTACTGTACAATGGTGAGCTAGTGTTTTCATACTAGACCGGCCTCGACGCTGGCACAAAACAAGCTTGCATTGCCGCTGTAAAACTGTAATATTTCGCCACGTCACAAGGCTGTTCAGGAGTTGGGGAGTAAAGAATGTCCAGGGGACTCAAACGTTTTCTCATTGGCTTGGCCGTTTTCGCGCTGGGCACCGCCGGTTCGCTTGCGTGGATTCAGTCCACCGGACAGCGCTTCTTCAATAACGGCAAAGACATCAAGGAATCCGTCCTCGCGCTCGGCTTTAAGCTCAAGGCGAAGGATTTCAATGCTGTCACGGGCTTCTACGCTGCCGATTACGAAGGCAAGAGTCTGGGCCTTAACTCCCGCAAGCTCACTGAGAACAAGGACGGCGTTCAGCGCTTCCTCCTCGCCTCGGACGGCGCAAAGGCCGACCGCAATGCCGCCGTCGCCGAATGGCGCACCTATCTGGATTCCTTCGATTCCATCGAGAGCGTTTATCTCTATATCTATCGCCTCGACAAGTGGCAGTCCCGCGATGACCTCGCCGCCCGCATCCGTTTCGAAGTGATCGGCACCCCCCATGGCGCGAAGTACGCCGGCATCGACCGCGGCTACCTCCAGATGACCTTCCGCGAAGCCGGCAAGGGTCTCGAAATCAAGTCCGCCTCCCTCATCGATGCCGACCGCTACATCTCCGACGCCCCGCAGTTCAAAGACGTTGCCGCGGAAGCAGGCGTCGACTTCACCAACCAGTACTACCCAGAATTCATCAAGCAGAAGCTGAAGTTCGCGATGATTCGTTACGGTCCCGCCGGCATCACCACCGCCGACTATGACAACGACGGTTTCTACGATCTGATGATCCCCGATGGCGTCGAGACCCGGCTCTTCCACAACTCCGCTAACGGCAAATTTGAAGATGTCACCGCGAAGGCTGGCCTTTCCGGCCTTGACGGCGTCAGCGTCGTCCTTTTCGCCGATTACGACAACGACGGTTTCAAGGATCTCTTTGTCAGCCGCACCTTCAAGCCCAACCAGCTCTTCCACAACAATCACGACGGCACTTTTACCGACGTGACGAAGAAGTCCGGTATCGGTGAAGACTGCTGCACCACGGTGGCTTCCTGGGCCGACTACGACAACGATGGTTACCTCGACCTTTACGTCGGCCGTTACCTCGATCCCCGTCTCGCGATCCCCACCACTTTCTACGCCCGCAACGGTGAACAGAATCAGCTCTATCACAACAATCACGACGGCACGTTCACCAATGTGACCGCCAAAGCCGGCGTCGGCGAAGTTGGCCTCTGCCTCGGCACCGTCTTCGGCGACTACAACGATGACGGCTTCCCCGACATCTATGTCGTCAACGACTTCGGCCGCAAGACCCTCTACAAAAACAACGGCGACGGCACCTTTGAAGATGTCACCGTCCATGCCGGGGCTCTGGCCTACGGTGCCGGGATGAGCGCCAGCATGTCCGACTACGACAATGACGGCAAGCTGGACATCTACAGCACGGATATCCGCTCCGAAGAAGCCTGGTACGCCGAGTGGCCGACCGTTATGCGCTACATGGCCAACACCTGGCAGCAGGGCGTCTGGGTTACCGACATGCCGCTCTACATGCAGGTCTTCCGCCAGTCCGGCCTGAAGTTCGTCGAAGTCTTCCAGCAGATGGCCTCCGGCAATATCCTGCTGAAGAACCGTGGCGACGGCACTTTTGCCGATACCTCCGAGTCCGCTCACGCCAACCCCCCGGGCTGGTTCTGGGGCGCCAGCTTTGAAGATCTCGACAACGATGGCTGGAAAGACATCTACGCCAACAACGGCTGGGTCTATAACGATAAGGACACCGAAATCGAGCTGAGCTTCCTGAACAACGTAGTCAGCGAGCAGAAGCTCTACAAGACCGGTATCTTCTTCGATCCCAATCACTTTGGAACTACCTCCTGGCATGGCTGGGAACACAATCGCCACATGCGCAGCCGCGGCGACGGCACTTTCGAAGAAATCGGCCGCGCCACCGGCTCCG
>CANIHR010000066.1 GCA_947467185.1 Bryobacterales bacterium | reverse complement strand
TCGGAGGTGTACGAAGAGCCCGTCCGTTTGCCGATGAGAACGCGAAGTCCCGCGCCGCGAGACCCGGCTTCCTTCAGCGTTTCCAGTTCGCCCATGCGGACGTTGGCGGAAAACTCCGAACCTTCGGAGAGCGTGCATTCCGCGTCGGTCGCCCCGGCGGAGAGCGCCTGTTTGATGGCGTCGCGCGCGATTTCCTGCAGATTGTCGAGGCTCAAGCCGTGCCTCCCACAGTCATTTTGTCGATGCGGACCGTCGGGATGCCGACGCCGACCGGCACGCTCTGGCCTTCTTTGCCGCAGACGCCGATGCCTTCGTCGAGTTTCAGATCGTTACCCACCATGCTGACGTATTTGAGCGCTTCCGGACCGTTGCCGATCAGAGTCGCGTTCTTAACGGGCCGGGTCAGTTTGCCATCTTCGATGAGATAGCTTTCCGAGGCCGAGAAGACGAAGTTGCCGCTGGTGATGTCCACCTGACCACCCGCAAAGCTCGCGCAGTAGAGGCCCCGGGGGACGGATTTGATGATGTCTTCCGGGTCGCTCTCGCCCGCCAGCATGAACGTGTTGGTCATGCGCGGCATGGGGATGTGTTCGTAGCTTTCGCGGCGACCGGAGCCGGTGGCAGTAGCGCCGGTGATGCGACTGGAGAGCTTGTCCTGCAGGTAGCCGCGCAGGATGCCGTTTTCGATCAGGACATTGCGCTGGGTGAGGTTGCCTTCATCGTCGAGGTTGATGGAACCGCGGCGGCCACCGTACTGTGATCCACCAAGCGTACCGTCGTCGATGACCGTGCAGAGGGGGCTGGCCACCTGCTGTCCGATCCGGCCCGAGAAGGCAGAGACTCCCTTGCGGTTAAAGTCGGCTTCGAGGCCATGGCCAACCGCTTCATGCAGCAGCACGCCGGGCCAGCCGGGGCCGAGGACGACAACATTTTCGCCAGCCGGAGCGTCCACCGCACCCAACTGGACGATGGCCTGGCGAACGGCCTCTTTCGCGAAGTATTCGGGCGTGCGCTCGGTCTGGAACCAGTCGAGTTCGTAGCGGCCACCGCCACCGGAGTGGCCCTGCTGGGGGACGCCATCAGTACCGCGAGCCAGAGCATAGACTGACATGCGGGCCATGGGCTGACGGTCGTAGTTGATGGTGCCGTCAGAAGTGGCGACAAGAATGTGGCGGAGGGAATCCGCGTAGCTGGCCTGCACCTGGAAAACGCGGGAATCGGCGGCGCGGGCGGCTTTGTCGGCGCGCTGTACCAGTTCCACACGTTCGGCGAACGAGGTCTCGTTCGGCGCGGTCAGAACAGGATAGAGATTGCGGCGGGGACCTTCATCGAGAGGCGTGGACACAACCTTCGACGGCCCGGCGGCGATCATGGCAGCCACCTGCGCGGCGTGTTTGATCTTCTCGGGGCTCAGATCTCCGGCATAAGCGTAGCCGGTGCGTTCGCCCGAAATGACGCGAACGCCAACGCCCAGGGTGACACCCTGGGTCGCACTTTTCACAATAGATTCGTCGATGCCAATGGAACTGGTCGCGATGTACTCGAAGTAAAGGTCGGCATAATCGCCGCCGCGCGACAGGGCTTCGGAAAGGTAGTTTTCCAGATCCCGCCGCGAGATGCCGAAGCGCGCAGCGAAAAAGGAATCGGAAAAGCTCATAAGGTCCTTTCAGTTTACCAGGATGGCAGGTCTGACCCGTGCGAGAATAGCGGCTGGTGAGTCCATTTTCCCTTGTTGGTAAGACGGCGCTGGTAACCGGCGCGAGCCGTGGCATTGGCCTGGCGATTGCGCGTGGCATGCGCGAGGCGGGCGCGGAAGTGATTCTGGCGGCCCGCTCCCGAGAGAAACTGGAGGCCGTGGCTGCTGAAATTGGCGGCCGCGTGCTGGAGATGGATATTGCCGACCCCGAGTCCATCAAGGCGGCAGCCGCAGAGGCGGGCGACGTGGATATTCTGGCCAACGTGGCCGGCATGAACATCCGGGGTCGCGCCGAAGAGTACACGCAGGAGCAATACAACCGCATCATGCAGACCAATCTGCATGGCCTGTTTCAGCTCACGCAGCTGATTGGCAAGAAGATGATTGAGCGCGGTCAGGGCGGCAAAATCATCAACATTGGCAGCTTCACGACGTTTACCGGGCTGCCGTATATCTCGGTTTACGCCATGACGAAGGGCGCGGTGGGGCAGTTGACGAAGGTACTGGCGGCCGAGTGGGCCTGCTACAACATTCAGGTGAACTGTATTGCGCCGGGCTTCATTCTGACCGATCTGAACCGGGCAATGTGGCAGAGCGAGGCCATGGATTCCTGGCGCAAGGGAATTCAGGCGATTGACCGGCTGGGGTGCCCGGAAGATATCTCGCCTTTGGCGGTGTTTCTGGCAGCACCGGGCTCGAACTACATCACTGGCCAGGTGATCGCAGTAGATGGCGGCGCTACGACGACTGCCAAGTGGCCGGTTGCCACACCAAACACTTAGAGCCGTGCCTTTCACCTCCACTGTCGTGTTGTTGGCTTCGTTTTTTCAAACGGCGCCTGCGGCGGCAACTCCGGCGGTCGAGTTCGTTTGTCCCATGGATAAAGACGTCCGGTCGAAGACACCGGGCAAGTGCCCCCGCTGCGGGATGCCGCTGGAAGCGGGAGTTCGGGAACCGGTGGAGTATCGACTGGGGCTGAATGTGAAGCCCGCCAACGTCCCCGCGGGAAAGCCCCTCGACCTGCAATTCGAACTGCTGGACCCGAAAACGGGCAAACGGGCGACGAAATACGAATTGGTCCACGAGAAACTGTTCCACGTCTTTTTGGTATCGGCGGATCTGAAACATTTTGAACATGTTCACCCCGACGCACTGGGGAACGGGCGTTTCCGACTAAAGACCATCCTGCCCGAACCCGGGATTTACAGAATTCTGGCCGATGCCTACCCGTCCGGTGCCACACCACAACTTCTGCCCGGCTTTCTGACGACGGCGGGGTATGCGAAGTCGATCACCGAATCTCTTGGCCACCCGGCAGCCGATGTCGCCCCCCAACAGGGGCGCAATCTGGAAGTTTCGCTCCGCATGGACCCACAGGAACCTCAGCCCGGGCGGAAGACGATGTTGTTCTTCTCGATCTCCCCGGGTGATGGTCTGGAGCAGTACCTTGGCGCGTGGGGTCACATGCTGGCGGTCAGCGACGACCTGATTGACTCGATCCACGAACACCCGGCATACGCGGAAGTTCGCCAGGTGGAGGGGAAACAGGAGATCCAGTTCAACCTTTTCTTCCCCCGCGAAGCGACTTACAGGGTCTGGGTGCAGTTTCAGCGACTGGGCGTGGTGAATACGGTAGCGTTTACCATTCCCGTCCACGACCTGCACTAGCAGGGTGGGGCTTTCGCAGGGCGTAAATTGCCAGCCCCATCATCACGGCCAGGATCGGATCGGTAGCCTCTGCCGTTCTGCCGGGCAGGAAGACCTGACCCACTTCCAGCAGGGCTGCCACTCCGGTGACAAGCGGGATCGCTCTTTCCAGCGGTGTGCCTTCGGTACGTAGCAGCCAAATTGCCGCCCCGAAATACCAGGTCTTTTCCAGCATCACCCGAATCCCGGCCTGCCATTCCATATCGAGGAAGCCGTGAAAAGGGACCAGCGAGTAGCCATGCGCAGGGCCGAAATGAAAGGGTACGAGGCCACGAAACAGCAGTAGCGCCAGAAAGGGCCACGCTGCCGGCTCACGGGGCCGCCACTCAAACAGGAGAACGCCTGCTATCGCGCCACAAATTTCAGCGAATGACGGAAGGCGCGTCATGATGAAAAACTGCGCGGGCAGCAGAGCTACCGACATCCAGAGCAAACGCTGTCCGGAAACCACATTCCGGAGCATCGTTCCCGCGGCGTACCAGCTACCCACGGCGGAGACAAAAGCGACTACATCCAGCACTGGCGCGTTGGCCAGCATTGCCAGTTTCTGATGGAAGACACCGAGCCACATCACCGGAAAAAGTGGGAATACGAGGGACCCGAGCCAGATCAGTAACAGTGCCAGCGCGGGGCGAGCCACTTCCCGGCGAGTACGTCCGTCCGTCCAGCGGCGGCCAACAACTTGCTCGAAAAATGCCCCGGCCAGAACGCCAAGCGCTGAACCCAGCGTATTGTCCAGCAAATCCAGCAGCGAACAGCGGCGACCCGGCACAAACAGCTGCGCCATTTCAATCGACGCCGAAAGAAAGAAGCCGAACACCACCGGCCCGGCCATGCGCAGCGCTGCCGGCCGCAGGCGGCGAAAGGCCAGATAACCGCTCATGCCCACAGGCAAGTAGAGCGCGAGGTTAATCAGGATGTCGGCGATGAAACGCCGTTGCAACCCTCCCCGCAGACTGGCCGAGTGCAGCAGAGCCTCAACCGGGTTGGTCAAATGAACCGGAACGTGAAAATTCCACGGGTATAGCGACCCGTAGATAATGAGGGCGACAAAGGCAAAGAAAATTGCCAGCAAGTCCCGATGTTACCCCGGTTGCTGATACCATCGCTTTGAAATCCCATGAAGCGCTCTGTTCTTATCCCGTTTTTCTTTGCCTTTGCCGCCCTCGCTCAGCAGGGTCGCGGCCCCAATCCAGCTATGATCCAGGACACGCAGGTGATGCCCCTTTGGCAGGGTCCGGCACCCGGTGCGCTGGGGACCGAAGACAAAGATATTCCGACCATCACGGCCTACATGCCACGCAGTCTGGCGCAGCCGGTGACGGCAGTCATTGTCTGCCCCGGTGGAGGTTACGGCGCGCTGGCTTCCAACCATGAAGGCCGTCAGGTGGCGAACTACCTGAATTCACTCGGGATTGCCGCGTTCGTCCTGAAATACCGCCTCGGCCCGAAGTACCACCATCCGGTGGAAATCGGCGACGCGCAGCGGGCCATCCGCATGGTTCGCGCGAAGGCGGCGGACTGGAAGATTAACCCCGACCGGATCGGCATTATGGGCTTTTCTGCTGGTGGCCACCTCGCGATGAGCGCGTCCACCCTGTTCAAAGGCGGCGACACTAACGCGTCCGACCCCATTGAGCGCGTTTCGGCGCGTCCGGATTTTGCCGTGCTGGGCTACCCCGTGATCACATTTACCGAGCCGTGGACGCACCAGGGTTCGAAGAAGAATCTTCTGGGAGAGAATGCAGCCCCCGAACTGGTGAAGCAGCTTTCCGGCGAAAACGCCGTCACCGCGCAGACGCCGCCGACCTTCCTCTTCCACACCAATGGTGATACCGCCGTTCCGGCCGAAAACAGCGTTTACTACTACCTGGCGCTGCGCAAAGCGGGTGTAGTGGCCGAGATGCATATCTTCCAGAGAGGTCCGCACGGCGTGGGTCTGGGCATGGACGACTTCGCCCTCGCCCAGTGGCCCGGGCTGCTGGGGAACTGGCTTCGGGTGAATGGCTTACTGAAGTAACGGGTGCGGTTGCAGTAACCTAGATAGTTCATGCCTGGATTGCTCGAAGGTCAAACGGCGGTTATCGCCGGCATTGCAAACAAGTGGAGTCTCGCTTACGGAATCGCGGAGTCGTTCGCCCGCGAAGGTGCGTCGCTGGTTCTGACGTACCTGAATGAGAAGCAGCGGGAGACGATTGAGTCAATTGTCGGCCATCTGCCAGTGCTCAAGCTGGTTCCGTGCGATGTCTCGAAGGACGAGGAGATCGTCGCGCTCACAGAGCATCTGCGGGAACTCGGTCGCCCGATCAACGCGCTGGTCCACAGTCTGGCGTTCGCGAACCGGGAAGACCTGGGCCGCCCCTTCGTCGAAACCGACCGGGACGGCTTCCTGCTCGCCCAGAGCATCAGCGCGTATTCGTTGGTCGCGATGTCCCGCGCAGTGGCGCCCCTGATGCCCTCGGGTGGTTCCATCATGACGCTGAGCTACCTCGGTTCCATCCGCGTCCGCCCGAACTACAACGTGATGGGCGTAGCGAAGGCGGCACTGGAAGCTTCCGTACGCTACCTTGCGAATGACCTGGGCCCCGGCGGAATCCGCGTCAACACCATCTCGGCCGGCGCTGTGAAGACCGCTTCCGCCCGTGCCGTAAAAGATCTCAGCGTGATGCTGGATGCGACAAAGGAACACGCACCGCTCCGCCACACCACCGAACCGGGTGAAGTGGGCGATGCGGCGGTGTTCCTCGCCAGCCGTTTGAGCCGGGGCATGACAGGCAACTGCCTGTTTGTCGATTCCGGCATGCACCTGATGTAAGCGTTAGCGCAGACGGGTGTTGCCGAAGCTTCGCGACGCTTCACCGGTATAGCGGTAGATACCCGAAATCACCCGGTTGCGGCTTGTGTCAATCGTGCAGGAGTAGGTCACATCGCGCGACTCGTCACGACTTCTGGCCGTGCCCTGTCCGCGGATCATTTCGGTGCCATTGTTGTTGCGGCTGTTGCGGCGATTGCCGTTACCCATGCGATCGTTATCCTGGCCCTGCCGGTCGGCAAAGTTGTCGAAGTCGAGGTAGGCGCCCGCGCCATTCTGAGCCTGGAAGCGACGTCGAACCAGATCCTGACAGGCTCGCACTTCGTCAAAGAACGGGGCAGGAGAGTTCGTCACATTCGGTTCTGCACGCCAGGTGACTTCAAACGCATAGTTGTCGCCGCCACCCTGCTGGTCTTCAATTTCAATCAGTGCCGTGAAGTTGTTGCCGCGATTCGGCGGCTGAACGAGGTTGATGCGGCTGCGCCCGGCCAGTTGGTTGACGCGGAAATCGGCCACCGCGTTGAGCGGCAACGACTGACTGCACTGGCTGTCCTCATTGTGCGCCCTGGAGCCTTCCAGAGTGCGGACGAAGATGCGGTCGCCCCGCATGCGGACTTCGGCGCGGTTATCCACCCAGACTTTCACTTCGCAGCGGCCTTCACGGGCGCGAAGGTCCCAGCCGGGAAGCTGGCGGGAGCGGATTTGAAGATCCACCTGAGCAACGGCTGGGATGGTGCAGAGCAGGGCCGCCAGGCCGGCCAGAATTTTACTTACTGTTTGCGTTTTCACACCCTGACAAAGGCACGTTGGTGACCAGCCGGAGAGCCTTGTTTTCAACGTTTCCGGCGCCAGCGCTGACAGACGACCGACGAGACGTCCGCATTTGGTCACCCAGGCGACTCAACGTTTCCGGTTCCACATCCGTCATTAAGGTTATGGACTTCGTGCGGGCTCTTCGGCTGGTGACTGCGATTCCGTTGCTGGCGGTTGCCCTTCCGGCAGCCGGGCCGGAGGTTCGCGACCAGTTGAAGGCGATTGAGAACCGCTACAACCACGCGCAGTCGCTGACCCTGTCGTTTTCCGAGAGTTACGCCGGTGCTCGACGTCCGGCTCGCACCGAAGCCGGAACGCTTTACCTGAAGAAGCCTGGCCGTATGCGCTGGGATTATTCCGACCCCGCCGGAAAGCTCTTCGTTTCGGACGGCAAGGATGTCTATCTCTACACGCCGGGCGAGCCCCGCGCCGAGAAGAGCGCCCTGAAGCAGACGGGTGACATGCGTGCCCCTCTGGCCTTCCTTCTTGGGAAACTCGATTTCGACCGCGAGTTCAAGACATTCAGCAGCACGCCCGACGCTTCGGGCACGTGGATCGCAGCCGAACCGAAGTCGCAGAATCTGGCTTACACGAAAGTGGAATTTCTGGCGACGGCGCTGGGCGAAATCCGCCGGGTACGCATCACCGGGCAGGACGGGTCGAAGCTGGAATTCGCCTTCAGCGCTGAAAAGCTGAATGCGGCAGTCGCACCTTCGCTGTTCATCTTTCAGCCGCCAGCCGGCATCCCCGTTGTGGAGAGCGAACGCTAAATGGCCGAATTTGTAATGAAGTACGCGGATGGCAGCGGGCAGACGCACACCCAGGCCGTCCAGGGCACCACCGAGCAGGAGATCCGCGATCGTTTCAATCGCCAGGGCTTCCTGGTCTATTCGGTGAAGCCGAAGCAGGCGGGTCTGAGTCTAAGCGGCGACATCGCCCTGCCGGGCAGAAAAAAACTCAACCTTGAGAAATTCCTCATCTTCAATCAGCAGTTCGTCACGCTGATCCGCGCCGGCCTGCCGATCCTGAAGTCGCTCGATCTGCTGGCAGAGCGCCTCACGGACGCCAAACTGATGCCGTACATCAACGCCGTCCGCGAGGATGTACGCAAGGGTGTCCTGCTGTCCGAAGCATTCCGCACGCAAACGATATTTCCCAAGATCTACATCACGTCGGTGATGGCAGGTGAAAAATCGGGGAGCCTGGTGGAGGTGCTGGAACGCTACATCACCTACCAGAAACTGGCGCTGTCGGTTCGCAAAAAGGTACTGGTTTCGCTGATGTATCCCTGCATGTTGATCCTGCTGGTGATCGCGCTGATGGTGTTCCTCGTGACGTCAGTGGTTCCCAGTTTCGCCACGCTGTACAGCAGCATGTCGGCGAAACTGCCGGAGATTACGGTTTACCTCATCGCGATCGGCACCACGGCGCGCAGCGGGATCCTGGCGGGCGCGCTGGGACTGTTCGGCCTGATTGCGCTGTTCATTTGGTGGTCGCGGGGTGAAGAGGCGCAGGAAAAGATTGATCGGGTGAAGATCCGGGTCCCGCTGTTCGGAGATATCTGGATCAAGTACCAGGTGGCACAGTTTTCGCGCGTGCTGGGTACGCTGCTGACGGGCGGCATCCCGCTGGTGCAGGGTCTGGAAACGGCGGCAGAATCGCTGGGGACGCCCCTGCTGCGCAAGACGCTGGAGAAGGCGAGCCGCATGGTGAAAGAAGGCCAGCCGCTGTCACTGTCGCTGCAATCGACGAAGATCTTCCCGCCGCTTGCGGTGGACATGATCGAGGTCGGCGAATCGACGGGCGCGTTGCCCGCCATGTTGAGCTCGGTGGCAGAATTCTACGAAGAAGACGTAAACACGAAGATGACTGCGGCGCTGTCGCTGATCGAGCCGCTGATCATGGTCTTCATGGGTATTTTCGTGGCGTTCGTGCTCATCGCCCTCTACCTGCCGATCTTCTCCCTGGCGGATTCGATCCAGTAAAGCCTAATCCAGTTCCACCGGTTGCAGCTTCGGCACCAGCAAATGGATGATCAGCAGGGCGACCAGATATGCGGAACCAGCCCAGATAAACAGGGGGCCGTAGGACTTGTGCGAGTAATCGAGCCACATGCCCACGGCCTTCGCCACCATTCCGCCGGCCAGCGCGCCACCCATGCCGCCGAAGCCGACCACAGTTGCCACTGCCTTGCGGGGAAAGGTGTCGGAGGGCAGGGTGAACAGATTTGCCATCCAGCCCTGATGGGCTGAGGTCGCGAGGCTGATCAGCCCGACGGTAGCCCACAGATTGCCACCCGTGAACGCAATGAGACCGACCGGCGTAACGGCAGTGGCGCAGATCAGCATTGCCGTCTTGCGAGCCCTGGACGCTTCCCAGCCACGGCTCATCAGACCTCGAGAGATCCAGCCACCCAGAATCGAACCAACGTCGGCGCAGAGATAGATGATCACCAGCGGCAAACCCGACTGCGCCATGTTCAGACCGTAGGCGTCGTGCAGATAGCCGGGAATCCAGAACAGGAAGAACCACCACACAGGATCGGTCAGGAATTTGCCGGCCAGATAGGCCCAGGCGGCACGCTTCCTGATCACGGCGAGCAGCGGCACCTTCGCCTCACCCTCAACGGCCCGATCCGACTCAATCAGTGTGCGCTCGGCAGTGGTGAGTGATTTGTGTACTTCCGGCCGGTTGTACCAGAGGAGCCAGAGAACGAGCCAGACCAGGTCCAAAGCCGCCGTGGCTACAAACGACATGCGCCAGCCAAAGTGCCCGGCAATGAACGGCACGAGCAGTGGCGCGATCAGGGCGCCCAGATTCGTCCCGCTGTTAAAGATACCTGTTGCGAGGGCGCGCTCCTTACGAGGGAACCAGTCAGCGGTGGCCTTCAGGGCAGCCGGGAAATTGGCGGCCTCACCGATGCCCAGACCGATACGGACCAACTGAAACTGGAATGGCGTGCCGGCGAACGCGTGGAGCGCAGAGGCGACACTCCAGACGATGACGGCGACCGCATATCCGAGGCGAGTGCCCAGGTAGTCAATCAGCCGACCGGCAATCGGCATCATCAGCGCGTAGGCGACCTGGAAGGTGGCGACGATGGTCCCGAAATTGTTATCGTTCCAGCCGAGCTCTTTTTCAAGCGTCGACTTCAGGATGCCCAGGACCTGACGGTCCAGATAATTGACGGTGGTGGCGAAGAAGAGCAGGCCGCAAACCGCCCACCGCACTTTCTCGCCGAAAATGCCGGGCTTGTTGCCGGGTTCTACTCGTGAGGACATACGTGGGCCTTCGGTTGAATGAAGTTTTCGAAGTTGGTACGGAACAACTTGTTGATGTCACGGCGGATGTCGTCGCGCGTCACACCGCGGCCATCTTCGCGCAGATTCTGGTAGCTGGCGGCGAGGATCGGCGTGAGCGTCCGACGCGTGTTGCGCCATTTATAGATGACCTGCTCCAGAACACGTGCGTCGGAGTGCTGCGGGATGAAGCTGGTACCCAGCATTTCAAGGCGCTCCCGCGTCATCTCTTCCACGACGGACGGATTGTTCAGGAACCACCAGCAGCCGAAGGGCAGGAGATTGGCAAACTTGCGGGCATAGACACAGAGTTCATGCTGATTTTCACGGCTGAGCAGGCTAATAAAGAATCGGTTGTCGGGGAAGTCGAGGCAGATGCGTTCCACCGCGCGCAGGTCGGCCTTGCCAACACCGTCACCGGCGAGTTTCAGGTCGGGATTCACCAGATAGCGGACGCCGATCATGAGCGACATGGGGATGGAGCGGGCGAGGCAGATGGGCAGCACGGATTCACGCAGAAAACGGACGCGGAGACTCTGCTCGGGGTAGCCGAACGTATCGGGTAGCGAGACCGCCATGTAGACCGGGTTCATCAGATCGACCCAGCCTTCGAGGAACCGGCGAACTTCGGTCATCGTCCGACCGGAGCCATCAGCGTGGACGTCGAAACCCTTCGCCTGAAGAATGTGCCAGTGCTGGTCCCACTTGTTCAGGATGCGGTCGAGGCGAAGGACGGGGCGGAACAGCGGGTCGGTTTCGGTGCCGAGCTCCCAGGCTGGGGCCTCGTCGGGATCGAGAGGGTCGTTCGTCATCACCGCTTCGCTGATGCCGGCCAGGCGGAACACTTCGCGGGTGTGATCGGCCAGATTGCGGGAGGCGAAGAAGGCACGGGCTTCGGTCAGGTCGCCTGAGGTGGGCAGGTTGAACGCATTCAGCACCGCGATGACGCCACGGGTGGCTTCTGAGATGGGGGTGTTCTCAATGAACAGCGTCTTCCAGATGAGATCCGCTTTGGCCGTTTTCGACAGAGAGAAGTACTGACCGGGTGTGATATCGGAGAACCGGAACAATTCGGCCTCCAAATAGTGATACGTAATAAGTTCGTCGATGCCCCATAACCCGATGGGTCCCAGCGACGCCTTGTACAGGTGGGTATGGATGTCGATAAACTGCGCGGCCTGGAGTTCCTCAGCCACGGCTGTGCGGATCTGGTCGGAAGAAAGAACGGAATTGCTCACTATCAGAGGATTATCTGATATGACGGTGTGCGGTGCCGAGTCCCGACCCGCTGGTATCCTGAAATTTTGGAGTCTTAAATACTTTGAACCGTATTGTTATGGCCTTCCGGGCCTTTTTTGCTCTTTTGTTCAGCGGTGCGTTGCCGGCCGACCTGACCCAGGCTCTCGACCTCGTCGCGAAAGCCTCTATCCCGAAGCCCGCGCCCCCAAAGCCCGAGGTGAAGGTTGAGGACGGTGCCCTTCAGTTGCTGGCTATGCTGCAGCGCGAAGCCCGACTCCTCGACTTCCTGATGGAAGATCTCGCCCCGTATTCCGATGACCAGATCGGCGCTGCCGCCCGCGACGTGCAGGCCAACTCACGCGACGTTCTGACGCGGCACTTTACGCCCGGTCCGGTAATTGACGCGGTGGAAGGCAGCCCGGTGCAGGCACCCGCCGGTGGCGCTGCCGCAGCGAAGTTCATCGGGAATGTTCCGGCAACGGGCCAGCCGAAGGGTGGCGTGTTGCGTCACAAAGGCTGGCGCGCCAATTCCGCCGTTATGCCCAAACTCGGTGCGAAGCTGGATCTCACCATCCTGGCCCCTGCCGAAATTGAAGTGGAGTAGCATTTGCAGTCTGTGTCGCCCCGGTTTTCTATTGGCATTGATCTTGGCACCACGAACAGTGCGATGGCCTTCGCCTCGCTCGGTTCGGGGGTTCCGGCGGTTGAAGTTGCGTCCATTCCGCAGTTGACGGCGCCGAACGAGACTTCTCCGGAAAGCCTGCTGCCGTCGTTTCTCTACCTGAACGGCGAGAAAGAGTTCGCGCCGGGAGCCACTACCCTGCCCTGGGACGCGGAGCCGAAGTACCTGGTCGGTCGTTTCGCTCAGAAACGTGGTGCGGAAGTTTCCAGCCGGCTGGTTTCGTCGGCCAAGAGCTGGCTGTCATATCCGTCGGTGGATCGAACAGCCGCTCTGCTGCCTCAGCAAGCGCCGGAAGGCGTTGTTCGTATCTCTCCCGTTGAGGCGTCGGCCGCCTATCTGCGGCACCTTCGCAACGCATGGAACGAGGAGCACCCCGAGGCACCGTTTGATCAGCAGGATGTGTTCGTCACGGTTCCGGCTTCGTTTGATGCCATTGCCCGCGATCTGACGCAGCGTGCGGCTTCGCTCGCGGGCTTTGTTGATCCCGTGCTGCTGGAAGAACCGCAGGCTGCCTTTTACGCGTGGATTGAACGGCACCCGGACTGGCGCAGTCGTCTCGGCAAGGGCGACCTTGTCCTCGTTATCGATATCGGCGGCGGAACCACGGACTTCACGCTGATTACTGTCACCGAACGCGACGGCCAGCTCGACCTGGAACGTGTGGCAGTGGGTGACCACATTCTGCTGGGCGGAGATAACATTGATCTCGCGCTTGCTCACGTAGTGAATTCAGAGTTGGCCGGTCGCGGGACGCGGCTGGATGCGTTTCAAATGCAGGCTTTGCGCAGCCAGTGCCGGATCGCGAAGGAGAAGCTGCTAAATCCGGCTTCGACGGACACCGAAGCCCCGGTCACGATTTTGGGGAAAGGCTCCAGCCTGATCGGCGGTACCATTCGGACCCGCCTCACGCGAGCGCAACTGGAAACGGTTATCGAGAGCTTTCTGCCGATCACCTCGAGCCACGATATGCCGGAAGTCGCACGGCGGGCGGGTCTCCAGGAAATCGGTCTGCCCTATGCGCAGGACCCGGCGATCACCCGGCACCTGGCGAAGTTCCTGCGGCAGCGGGCGGCGGCGGCGGAACATGGCGCGGTGCGGCGAGGGCCGAGTGGCCTTGCCTGCCCGACGCATGTTCTGTTCAATGGCGGCGTGATGTACGCGTCGGTTGTCCGGGGTCTGCTGTCCGAAGTTTTGAACAGCTGGCTGGCAGAAGAGAGCATGGCTCCAGCCGAGCTACTGCCGGGAGAAGATCTGGATCACGCGGTGGCCCGAGGGGCGGCCTATTACGGGGCTGCACGGCGCGGTAAAGGCGTCCGGATTCGCGGCGGAATCGCGCGATCGTACTACGTGGGCATTGAATCGGCCATGCCGGCGGTGCCGGGGATTCCCGCTCCACTGAAGGCCCTGGCTGTGGCGCAGTTCGGCATGGAAGAGGGGACGTCAATCGCAATTCCGGGTCGGGAGTTTGGCCTGGCGGTCGGCGAACCGGCGGAATTCCGCTTCTTCTCGTCGTCGGAGCGCAAGAATGACGCTCCGGGCGAGTTGATCGAAGACATGGTGGGCGACCTGGATGAACTGGCTCCGGTGCAGGTCACGCTGCCGACTTCGGGCCGCGACGAAGGCTTCGTACCGGTTTCCTTCGAAACCACTATCACCGAAACCGGCGTTTTGCAGTTGTGGTGCAGAAGCCGCGAAGGCCAGCGCTGGAAACTTGAATTTGACGTGCGGGAAAAAAGATGAAAGTCGGCATTGATCTCGGAACCACGAACTCGGCACTCGCCTGGATTGACCCGGCGGACGCGGAGGACACCAGCTTTCCGCCCATTCAGGTCTTTGACATTCCACAGATGGTCGCGGCGGGCCGGGTGGAAGGCCGCCGGACGCTGCCGTCGTTTGTGTTTCTGGATGAAGGCCAGCCGGTCGGCACCTATGCGCGGGAGCAGGGCGCCATTGTGCCCACCAGGCTCGTCCACAGTGCTAAGTCGTGGCTTTCGAACGCGGATGTTGACCGTACCGCCAAAATTCTGCCCTGGGACGCCGGGGAAGGCGGGCGGGTTATGTCGCCCGTGGAAGTTTCCGCGAAGCTGCTGACGACCATGCGCGACGCGTGGGATGCCGATGGCCGCTACGGTCCATTGGCAGAACAGGATATCGTTCTTACGGTTCCGGCGTCGTTTGACGAGGAAGCGCGTGAACTGACCGTGAAGGCGGCCGAAGACGCGGGTCTGGCGAAGCTGACTCTGCTGGAAGAGCCAGCGGCGGCGTTTTACTCGTGGATCGCCAATAATTTCGCCCGGTCGCGGCGGCTGTTGTTCGATGGCCAGGTGGTGCTGATCTGTGACGTGGGCGGGGGCACCAGCGACTTCTCGCTGATTAAGGTCTCGCGCGACGGCGACCGCATCAACTTCACCCGCACTGCAGTCGGCAAGCACTTGCTGCTGGGCGGCGATAATCTGGATCTGACGCTGGCCTGGCTGGCGGAGACGAAACTGGGTAAGCAGCTGTCGATTCGCCAGCGCAGCGGTCTTCGGCGGCAGTGTTCGGCGGCCAAAGAGCTGCTGCTCTGCGATGACCGTCGTCAAAGCGTGGAGATTAGTGTTCTGGGCACGGGGTCGTCGATCATCGGCGGCACTTTGAAGACGGAATTGACGCGCGCCGAAGCTCTGGAACTGGCGCTCGAAGGCTTCCTGCCGATCACCCCGCGTGGGGAGAAGCCGAAGGAAGAGAAGAAGAGCCTGTTTCGCGAACTCGGCCTGCCGTATGTGGCCGATCCGGCCATCAGCCGGCATCTGGCAGCGTTCCTCGAGTCTGCGGGCCAGGTTCCTGATGCCATCCTCTTCAACGGTGGCTTCTTCATCCCCGAGATTCTGCGGAATCGTGTGGCCGAGCTGTTGGAGCACTGGTACGGCAAGCGTCCGGAGATTTTCGAGAACCGCGATCTCGATCTGGCGGTGGCGACCGGCGCGGCCTATTACTCGTATGCGCGAACGACGGGGTCCGGCATTCTGGTCCGTGGCGGGCTGCCTCGCTCGTATTACATCGGCATTGGCGAAACATCCGGCGTCTGCCTGGTTCCTCGCGGCGCTGAAGAAGGCAATACCGTGGAAGTGGATCGCGAAGATCTGCAGCTGGTGGCGAATAAGCCCGTCGCCTTCCGCCTGTTGAGTTCCCTGACCCGCACAGACGACGTTCCGGGCCAGGTCATTGAATTCGCGGCGGACGAAGATCTGCACCAGCATGCCCCGCTTGAGGCCGTGATTCGCTTCGGCAAGGGTGGGGAGCGACTCGTCCCTGTGAAGCTGGGTGCCCGGCTCACCGAGATTGGCACGCTCGAAACGTGGTGCGATTCCAAGATCGGCGATAACCGCTGGCGGCTGCAGTTCCAGCTCCGCAAGCAAGCAGCAAAGGACACGGTGGCGCGGCGTCCGGCCGCAGTTGTCAGCCAGGAGGCTCTGGATGCCGCACTGGAACTGGTCAAAGGGGCCTTTGAGAAGGGCGATATTGCGCCCGAAGAACTGCCCGCGAAGCTGGAAGGTGCCCTTGGTCTGGGTCGCAATTCCTGGCCCGTGGATGTGACCCGCAGGCTGGCCGACTTGTTCCTCGAACTCGTCGAACGCCGCAAGCGGTCCGCTGCCTGCGAGATCCGCTGGCTGAATCTGGGCGGGTTCTGTCTGCGCCCCGGCTTCGGCTATATGGGTGACGAGTTCCGCATCGAACAGGCGCGCCGTATGTACTCCGCGGGTCCCCAGTTCCCGAACCAGACACAGAATGAGATCGACTGGTGGATCTTCTGGGGCCGCCTCGCCGGTGGCCTCAACAGGAACCAGCAGAGCGACATCGCCCAGCGGTTACTTCCCTTCCTGATGCCAAAGCCCGGGAAGAAGCCCCAGCGGATGAATAACAGCCTGCTGCGAGAGATGTGGCGCACGGCGGCCAGCATGGAATTGCTGCCGGCCGCGACACGTGTCCAGTTGGGCGACGCGCTGCTGAAAGAAGCAAAGCAGACTGGTTTCAATCCCGTGGTGCTGTGGTGTATCTCGCGACTGGGTGCCCGGCAATTGTTTTACGGCCCGGCTAACCAGGTCTTGCCTCCGGCTATCGCTGCGCGGTGGATCGAGGCGATTGCCGCAGTTCCCAACGCAGAAGATGCACTGGTCTCGCTGGCACGCCGAACGGGCGACCCTGTTCGTGATGTTCCGGCAGCAGCTTTCGCCATTGTCCGGAACCGAGTGACTGACGTGTCCCTCATTGCGCAACTGGAAGGCGAGACGGCACGCGACGAGCGCGCTTTGGGCCGGATCTTCGGCGAAGACCTGCCATCGGGCTTAGTGCTGGGCAGCTAGTCCAAACTATCAACCCCGCGCGCGCGTCTACGATATAGATATGGATCGCAGACTCCTTTTCCCCGCTATTGCGGCCACGGCGTGGGCGCAGCAGCCTTCTCAACCTGTTACTGAAGCACTCCGGGACCGCGTCCAGCAGTATTACCAGATGATGGTGGACAAGAAGTACCGGCAGGCGGAAGCCATGGTCGCCGAACAGTCGCGGGAAGACTACTACAACGGCAAGAAGCCGGATCTGCGTGGGTTCGACATCATGAACCTGGACTTGCAGACGCCGACTACCGCCAAAGTCACCATCCGGGCGAAAGTGGTTGTGCTGATGCCTGGAGCGGGCGGCCAGTTGTTCGATATGCCGACGCCGACTTACTGGATCCTGGAAAACGGGGCCTGGTGCTGGTATATCCCGGAAGAAGTAAAGGCCGCTACACCGTTTGGCCAGATGAAGAATGGCGCGAACGCGGCTGGTGGGATGGATATGAAGGGTGCGGCCCCAGGCGGTATCGATAATCCGAATGTTGGATCACTGGTCGACCAGATCAGTATCGATAAGCGATCGGTTACGCTGACCGCGAAGGCTCCTGAGCAGAGTGTGACGATCACCAATGGTCTGCCCGGTCCGCTGGATCTGACACTGGACGGCCGTGTCCTCAATATCAAGGGTTTGAAGGTGGAAGTGAAGCCGACTCACCTGGATGCGGGTGCAAAGGCTGTAGTCACTATCCGCAGAGTCGGCGAGGCGAAGCTGAAGGACGTGGTTCAGGTGGTCGCGGAGCCATTCCACCGGATCTTCGATATCCAGGTCGAATCGAACTAGGCCGAAGCTAACAGAAAAGGCCCGGGAAACCCCGGGCCACAAACAAAAAAAGAGGGGGAAGCCGAAGCTTCCCCCTCTTTTGGTTGGTACTGGTTAACAGTTAGTTGCCGAGCACTTCGCCAGTGGCCGTCGCGCGGCTGACCTGGTTGACGTCGGGAATGACGCCAGCGAGGTAACCCTGAGACAGACCGCCGTTGGTGCCAACACCGTTGGTGATGAAGGCGAAGCCGTGGGCGTACTGGAAGGCGCACTGCGCGATCACATAACCCTGGAAGCCAGCGGCCACACCCGAGAGAACCTGGGTGTAAGTGGTGCCGGTGGGAACGTTCGGGGTGGTGACGTTAGCAGGGCTCGGAGCACCGGCGCCGTAGAAGTTCAGCGTGCAGGTGCCGGCCTGAGTGGTCGCACCCTTCGTGCCGAACGGATCGGTGGAGGTGTTGGAGATCGCGATGCCAGTGTCGAAGCCGAGCTGGTTGGTCACGAACGGGAAGAGCAGGCTGGTGGTGCAAGCATTGAACGTGCTGCCCGTCAGCGTGGAGGTGGCGGAACCGACAACGAAGTTCGGGATAACCGTGGAACCGGTCGGAGCGAACGCAACCGCAACACCGACACCGGTGGAGGCGGGCGTGGCACTGTTGGCGGTGGTCACGATGAAGACGGGAACGTCATACTTGTCGAGAGCGTTGGGATCGTCCGTGGTGACTTCGAAGGTCGCCGTGCCGGCGCCGGAGGTCAGAGCAACAGCCGCGAGGTTGAGACCGGTGACGGAGGCAGCGGTGGAGGCCGAGACAGCGGCGAAGGCGGTGCCAGCGGCGCTGTTGGTCAGACGGAGTAAGCCACCGCCGGTGGTGGAGTTGAGAGCGATAACCGGAACGTACAGGGCAACACCAGCGGGAACGTTGGAGAAGCTCAGAGAAACGCGGGTACCGTCGTTAACAGTGTTGGCGGCCAGAGTGGTGGAAACCTGCGAAGATTCGCTCGCAACCGACCTGAAGGCAGAGGCGAAGTTTTCGCGAACCTGAACCGTGAAGGCGAGGGAAGCGGCACCGTTGGTAATGGGGTCGTAGGCCTTGCAGACGACGAAGCTGTTGGAACCAGTGGTGGTGCCGGGGTTGTTCTTGTAGAGAGCGGCGGAGGCGAGACCGTTCTGCGCGAAGGACACCTGAACGGCGGCCAGGGCGGCGGGAACGATGCTACCAGCGGAACCGCTGATGAACGAGGTGGCCGAGATTGAGGGGGGCACGCCGCTGCCAACACTGAGCGAAGTCGCATTGACGCGAACGTTCGCAATGGTGATGGTGAAGTTGGAATTGGGAGGGAGAGCCGGCAGAGTAATGTTGGAGATGTTCAGCGTGGAACCGCTGACAGTCGCGTTGTACTGGGTGGGCGAACCGTTAACGAACGCGATCGCTTCGGTGGCGCCGGTGGCGGTGTTCAGGACCTTGCTGGTCACCGGCAGAGCGGGCGACAGGAAGACCTGGATAGAACCGGTACCAGGAGCGGCCGCGGTGCCCGCGGTGGTGGAGCAGGTGATGACGATGGGGGAAACCTGTTCAGTGGTACCTTCCGCACGAATGATGTTCGTGGTGGAGGCCTGAGTGCAGGTCGCCTGACCGAACGCCATGCCCGCGAACACTGTCGCGATGCCGGCGAGGCCGAATACTTTCTTTGAGATGCTAACCATTTTCTCTCCTTGAGAAATTACTTTAAGTTGTGAATCGCCTGGAGTGCTTGTGCAACCCGAGCCTCAACTACAACGAGTCACCGGTACTACTTTGGGTTTGTCTCCGTGTCGGGCGGAGGTATGACTTGCCGGCATTCCTTAAGCGGTTTGCCTGAGCGGTACATCTTGTTTGGTGTGAGCGTTTTTTAACTTCTGTGCTCACTACCGAAAAGCAAAATCGTGAAACTAAAATTTTTAGACCAAGAACATTGATAACGCAACAACACAGGCGCTGTCAAGTAGAGGGATAGATAGTAGTCCCCGCATCTTGGCCTGCAAGTAACGAAATATACAGGGTTTCGGCAAGCCATGCAAGGGGGTGGAGTCGTTTTTCGACCTGGATGAACGAGATTTCATCTTTCCCTGCCATTATTGGAGCGCAAGCACGACCGTATTGCTGGTTTTGCCGCCCTCCGCCAGGGTTATCGAGGTCGCCAGTCCGGGTGGGGTCCCGGCGGGAATCTGCAAATTCACCTGGTAGAGCCCCACAAAGCCGGCCACCGCACCCGAAAAGGAGACAGCCAGCGGAGCGCCACCGTTGATGGAGGCGGTTACAGAGGCTACTGTTGCCTGCAGACCGTTGCGGAGCACCGTTGCCCCCATACCGGTCCCGTATATGGAGATAAAACTCCCGCGGGCGGCGGGAGTGGCCGGGCCGTTGATGGCTCCATCCTGATTGATAATGGCTCCCTGCGGATTCCCGGCGTTTTGCCCGATGACAAAGATACCCGGACCGGTGGGAGTAACGGTGACCGACTGGTTAGCGTTCCCGAGCGCCCCTGCCACCTGCAGAGTCAGGCTTCCGGGGGCGAGATCACCCGGCACTACGGCATTCACCTGGAACGGAGTGGCAAACAACACCTGTAATGTGCGCCCGCCGAGGGTCAGAGTCGGACTCTTCCCTCCCGCGCTGAGACCTGTCCCGAAGATAGAAATGATGGAACCGGGTGCGATTGTGGGTCCAAAGCCAGCGGCGTCCGTTACCCCGGCGAGGGAAAGAGCCTGGGGAGAGATGGTCAGGTCCGGCGATGCAAGAGTAACGCGGAACGCCGAGTTGGCATCTGCGGGAATGGCCGTCTGCGTTCCTGCCGTGAGGTCGAGCGCGCTGCCACCTTTGCCCGCAACCAGATCAAGTTCGTAGCTGCCCTGCTTGTCACAGTAGTGGAAGCGGATGCCACCAGCGCCACTCGGTTCTCCCATATCCAGAACAGCGCAGGCACCGTTGATTGACCCGGCAGAGGCCTGCGCGGCGAGGGGCGTCGCGAGCGTGAAAGCGTTGACATGTGTGGGAGTTGTGGTAACGCGGAGCACCGCCGCCAGAGTTGCAGAACCGTCGGCGAGATAAGCCTGCAGGGAAGTACGTGCGAGGGCGGGATTGGGGTCGGAGATAACGATCGAGCCATCGGCGTTCACGCCAATCGCATCAACCACCGCCGTCCCGCCGCCTTTCAGGCTGAGGACAACACCGACCGGAGTGCCCGCAGCGACCGCATCGCAGATCGCATTCAGGTTGGCCGGGTCCAGAGCGAGTCCGCCGCCGGCGAAACCAGCAGCAACCCAGGGATTCATTATCGAAACGGCATTAGCGGAGACGACATAACTTTTATTGGCCTGCAGATACGACTCCATCCCCGCGACCGTGGCCAGGCCGCGAGGTGCGCCCAGTGTCCCCTGGTTTTGCTGGTACCGGATCAGCGCTGCGATTGCTGCTTCCGGACCGCCGTTGACGCTGCTCTGGATGAATGCCGGAAAGCCGCTGATGGACCGGGCCGCGCCGAGCGCACTGAAGCTAACTACCTGACCGGCAGACGACACGGAACCGACGACAACTCCGGAAGTGGGAGGCAGACGAACGAGGCCACTGGCTCTGCCATTGGAATCGGTAACGGCGGATCCCGTCACCGAGGCCCCGGGGGAAAGCGACCAGCCGACGGGCACGCCGGCGATGGGAGTGCCGGAGGAATCCACGAGGGAGAGGAGGAGAGGAGCAGCCAAATTGCTACCCGGGGTACCGGTTTGCTGGTCGCCGGAGAGGAGCGTCAACCGGGGCAGCAGCGCGGCGGCTGAAGAAATCGTGTAGTTAGCGGTCGCCGTATCGGGGCTACCCGGTGCCGCAGCCTGCACGGTTACGGTGCCCGGCTTGGCGCTGGCCGGCACGAGGATATCCCATTCAAAGATCCCCGCAGCGGCCCGGACTGAGAAGTTCGGCTGGCCAGTCAGCTGAAAATTCAGATTCGCACCCGGAGCGAACCCGGTCGCGCTAACGTGAACACGACCGCCGGGTACAACCGTCGCCGGTGTTACGGAAACAGCGGGCTTCCGGGCGTTGAAATGTTCGACAGCGGCGGCGGCGCCTGGCTGCAGGTCGATATAGCCGATTTCGAAATCCTGACGATTGTTGACGAGATCGCT
>CANIHR010000065.1 GCA_947467185.1 Bryobacterales bacterium | reverse complement strand
GCAGCTACCTAAGGCCAATCTTCCCAATCCATTGGCGGAAAAACCGAAGGTGGCACTGGAGAGTATTACCGCTGGGGCACAGGCGCCTGGAACGGGCGCAGGGCGGGGAACTGGCCTGATTCAGGTCCCGTCCGCTTCTATTCAGGACGCGGTCAAAAGCCTGTCCCGCTCCTCTGGCAACATGGGAGCCATCTCGATCGGCGATGTTGGTGATGATACTGGAATCGGTCAGGGCCTCAATTTGCCCCCTTCGGCCGGGCGCCCCCGATCCAACCTGGAACTAAAATCCGATCCCATGGGGGTCGATTTTCGGCCCTACATGACGCAGGTGCTCGCGGCAGTTCGCCGCAACTGGTTCGCGGTTTACCCCGAAGCGGCGCGACTGGGACAGCGGGGACAAGTGGTGCTCCAGTTCGCAATCGCCAAACAGGGACTGGTGACCAAAGTTGTCTTTTCCGGCGCCTCCGGCGCCAAGGCTCTCGATCAATCAGCGGTCGCCGCAATCAGCGCCTCCAACCCGCTGCCGCCGCTCCCCACTGATTTCAAAGGAGATCGCATCGTTCTACAGATGACGTTTCTCTACAACATGCCCCGCTAACCGGTTCGTCATGTACCTTCCGTCCCATTTTCGTGAAGATCGCCCGGAAGTTCTGCGGGAACTGATTGCAAAACACCCGCTTGCCGCCCTTATAAGCAACGGCGATACCGGACTGGAGGCGAATCACATTCCATTACTGTTCGACCCGACCAGCGGCCCCCATGGCGTTTTGACAGGCCATCTGGCCCGGGCTAATACCCAGTGGCAGGAGATGGCGAACCAGGAAGTCCTCGCGATCTTTCAGGGACCACAGGCATACATCAGCCCCGACTGGTATCCCACCAAACACGAGACCGGCAAAGCCGTACCAACCTGGAACTACGCCGTTGTCCATGTTTGGGGGACGGTGGAAGTTTTTGAGGGTGGCTCCCGGCTGCGGGAGTTCCTCACTCGCCTGACGCAGCGCCACGAAGGCGACCGACCCACTCCCTGGGCGGTCGCCGATGCGCCCGCTGACTACATCGACAACCTTCTGCGCGCCATCGTAGGGATTGAACTCCGGATTACCCGGATCGAGGGCAAGTGGAAGGTCAGCCAGAATCAGCCCGCGCGTAACCGGGAAGGCGTGGTCGCAGGCCTGAAATCGGAACAGGGCGACGAAGGTTCCCGGATGGCGGAGATAATTAGCCGGAACCAGACGGTATGATGAGGTGTCCAATCCCAAAGCTTATGCGGCGTCTATTTGCGTTCCTTATAACTCCAGTGCTGCTCGGCGGTCTTCTTTCCGCTGCGATCCTGCCTGACACCATCGGTCACTGGCAGAAGGGGGAGCCGGGTGCGGCCACTGTTCCCGACGAAACCGTATGGCAGGAGTACGGACTACAAGAGTCGGAATCGACGCTCTATTCCGATGCCGGCAAGAAATTCACCCTGACGGCCTACCGTTTCACTGATGCCACCGGTGCCATGTCGGCCTTCGACCAGCTTCGTCCGGCCGATGCAAAGCCCGTCCAGTTGATGGGCATGACAGTACAAAACGAAGCCAGGCAGATCGTCTCGGCCGGCAACTTCATCTTTGTGGCCGACGGCTACCGCCTGCTCCCCGAGGAGCTGAGCCACCTGTTCGCCACCGCTCCGAAGTATGCGCGTTCTCCTTTACCGAACCTGCCGAAGTTCCTCCCGGCCGGAGCCCAGTTGAACTCGGAGCGCTACATCACGGGGCCCGTGAGCCTGGCGCGGTTTGTTCCCTCGATCCCGCCCTCGACGGTTGCCTTCCGGTTCAGTGCCGAGGGTGTTCTGGCGAAGTACGGAGAAACGACGCTTGTAATTTTCAATTACCCCACGATGGAGATGGCTCGGGATCGCATGGCTCCCTTTAGCCAGGTGCCGGGTGCGGTGGTGAAGCGCTCCGGGCCAATGGTCGCGGTCGCGCTGGGGGCTCCCGGCCCGGACGAAGCGGAAAAACTGCTGGCTCAGGTAAAGTACGCGGCGGACATCACCGTCCCCCACAAGATGCCCGGCCTGAAGGATAACCCGGGTAACCTGCTGTGGAACATAGCCATCCTTTGCGGCGTCCTGATCACCCTTTGTTTAGCGTCCGGACTGGCTTTTGGTGGGCTTCGACTACTTTTTCGGCGTTCCGGACCCGACGGAGATCGCAGCGAAATGATTTCTTTGCATATTTCTGATCGTCCGGGCGAAAAACGCTGAAGTGCTTTGTCTCGTATGACCTGGAGCGCCCCGGAGGCGAAAAAACGAACCCATTGGGGAATTCCGTGAGGCCGTATCCTGACTTTCGCAGAATAGTTAAGTGGTTTTGGATTCAGATGTTTAGGCTGGCTTGTTTCGAGTGCTGCATTTCCGCTTGACGAACGGTCCCGGAAAACCTTAAGATCCAATCACTAAAGTTTTCACGGTTGTGATGCCGTCGAAAATGATTCTCCCATCGACTAACCTCTCAATTGAGGGGCGTCAAAACGAAAAGCCCACCCGTGAGGGTGGGCTTTCGCACATTCCGGAGTAGCGATCTTACTTCGCGTTGTAGATGGGCGCGACGGTAATGAGGGCGATGCCAACCACCAGCATTACAAGCATGGAGGTGACCAGGCTCTTCACCTTGCTGTCGGCACCTTCAAATTCCTTCCATACAAGCAGGCCCGCCAGGGTTCCAATGATCGCCCCACCCTGCGAGAAGGCCGACGCGAGAACCGGGGAAACTGCGGCGGGGCCTTCCGCCTTGGAGACCACGAAACCGGCCAGCAGCGAGGCCGTGAAGAGGAAGCCACCGACGAGACCCATATAGTGCGCGCGGGCGTTGCCCTTGAAATACTCGGCGAAATCGACCACCTTACCCTGGACCGGCAGATTCATGAAGAACAGGTTGTAGACGAAAGTGGTGAAGCCGATACCAACCGACATCATCACCACAAGACCGTACGGTCCAAGGCCAATGTCGGGATCGCGTGCCAGATCCAGTAACGGCAAATAGCCGCCCATCAGGATGCCGGCAACTCCGGCGAGCAGCAGGCCTTTCGCGCTGAAGTGTTTTTTCGTGGACTTTGTCTTACCCTGCTGGACCAGTGCGATCAGCTTGTTCATCGTGTTGGTCTTAAACGCCATGCTGGCGACGGCAGAGGCAGCGAGCAGGCAGAACGCACCGGCACCCATCAGAAGTGTATTGGAGCTGCCCGGGTTCGCAATCATCCCAACGATGGCTGCGACAACCAGAGCAGTACCGAGGCCGATGGGCAGAGCAACGGCGATTCCGGTCATGGAGATGGCTCCGAGCAGCAGCATGTTGCCCAGGTTCAGTACGCCTCCAGCCAGAATGGCGTACAGCTCCTGCTTCTTCCCCGCGTTTCGAATGTCATCGATAAAGGAGAACCCATCCCATCCCAGGCTGCCAACGGTCAACGCGGCGGCAACCGCTGCCAGGAACACTCCGATGGCGAAGTCGAAGTAATAGAGTTCAAAGCGCCACTTGGTACCCGAGGCTTTAAAAGCGCTTGTCCAGAGACCGGAACTCACCATGCCCAGTACTAACAGCAGGATGGAGAAAATAAAGGTTGAGGGGAGTATCATTCAGAGATCTTTTCTTAGCTACCGTACAATGCTATCGTGTTGCGGGTCAAGGACCTGGCAGTCCAGTACCGTCCTGCCTGCGTAATAGCTGAGACCGTAAAGCAGGAACCGCTGTTTGCCCGGTGAACAATCGGGGTGGCGCGCAAGCCAGAGGGGGCGCGCGGTAGCGGTGTGGTCAATCTCGGGGAAGACCCGGAATTCAAACCAGAGGAAGCAGATTCCTGCTGTCAGGATTGCCACTGGAAGCGCGAACTGGCGGGAGGAGATGCGCTGACTGATCAGCCAGGCACCCAGACCGAGGGCTATCACCCAGGCGGCCTCACCCCATGAAATCCGGGCGGCCCGAAGCCCGTGCGCGAGGGCAAGGGGCACCACCTGCGCGGTCAGGGGCAGCAGACCCAGGAGTGCTACCGGCAGGATGATTGCCCGTTCCGGCTTTGCCGCCTTGCGAAGACCGAGCGCGAGCAGGATCGTCAGGGCAGGCAGCAGCGGCAGTACATAATGCGGCAGCTTGTTGACCACGGCAGAGAGAAAAACGAACCCAAAACCAACCGTTGCCCAGAGCGTCCGCAGCCGGGAATCCCGCAGGTCGCGGGGGGCCAGCGCGAGCAGGGGGAACCAGGGGAAGAGCAGCATTAGCAGAACCGGAATGTAAAACCAGAAGGGCTGGACGTGCTGCAGGGCCGTCGACGTAGCTCGCCCCAACTGGTGCTCCAGGAATAATACCCGGATAAATTCATCGCCGCTTCGGTGCCAGCAGAGGATGTGCCACGGGAGGACTACCGTGAGAAACGTCGCCACTGGTGCGAGCTGGATAAGCTTCCTCCAGCGCCGGTCGAGGAGAAAGATGGGCGCGAACAGAACCAGCGCCAGAATGCTCTTCGCCAGAACGGCGACGCCCAAAGCGGCGGCGACCGCTATAGCTCGGCGGCGCGTCAGGTTGTCTCCCATGGACAGGAGCAGGGCGGTGGAGAAGGCCGCCGTCAGGGGGATGTCGGTTATCGCGATGTGACTGTACGCCAGCCACCCGGCGCTGGTGGCGAGAAGGCCGGTAGCCAGACTGGCCAGGTTTTGATCCCAGAGGGTGCGGACCCGGAACCAGAAGAAGACGAGGAACGCAAGGCTGACCAGGGCGACCGGCAGGCGCGGGGCGACTTCCGGACCGAGGCCGAGTTTGTACCCGACGCCGGTGATCCAGTAGAGAAGGACGGGCTTCTCGAACCACGGCGCACCCCAGAGGCGAGGCGTTACCCAGTCTCCGGTTCGGGCCATAGCCTGGCCGATGGCGGCATAGCGGGGTTCGTCCACGCTGACCAGGCCCATCGCCGAAAGGTTCAGCAGATACAACGCCAGGCCCAGGGCGATGGCAACCATCCCGGTCACCTTTTCCGCAGTCTTACTCACCGGCTTTTAGTATGACGGGGTCCTCTGCATGACCCAGCCAGTTGATCATCTGCCGCAGCGCTTCGTATGCGGCCAGGCGGGCGTCGCTGGTGTCGGCAGTTTCGGCACGGGCGACGTGTTCGCGCATTTGGCGGAAAACGATTGGGTCGAGCGAGAGCATCGCGTCGGAGGCGGACGCGGCGTACTTCACCAGAACGTAGCGGATCAGATCGTCGAGGGGGATCCCGGTGAGGTCGGAGAGATTCCTCATGGTGGGCATGGGGTCGCTGGCGGTGTAGCAGGCGACTTCGGCGCGGAAATTGGCGTGAGGATCGGGCGTCATTGTTGGTTCACGGGGAGGAAGGCGGCCAGGTTGCTGCCCACGGAGCGGCCTTTCGGATTGTCGGAGGAGGCGTTGGCAAGGGTGACTTCGTGCGTGACGGGATCTTCCATGACCAGGGTGGTTGAGCCACCACCGTCGAGATTCAGCGCGTCGGTGACGTGGAATTGGGAGATCAGGAGGTTCGCTACTTCCGGCAGGGTAAGGCCCAGACTGCCGGCTGCGCGGTCCACAACGAACAGAACCAGATTGCGGCCGTTGTCGGCGATGCCGATGGCAGTTCTGGCGTTCTGGCGTTCGTACCAGGAGTCTTTGTTGGAGAACGGCGTTTTGCCTGGGCCGCCCGCGGTTAACTGGCCAGAGGGGTGTTCTTCATCGCGGTAGACGGGGACGGTCGCTTTTCCGGATGTGACGATCTGGGCGGAGCCGGAGACCGTGGTCCAAAGATCGGTTCGCGAGTCGCCGGGGTGGATGAGGGAAGGGTGGTTGGTGCGGTCGATATTCAGGGCGGGGGCATTGGCGAGGAGGGCGTAGTTTTGTGCAGGGATTTCGAAGTCGGAAAAGATCTTACCCTCGGAGGCGGCAAGGCCTATAAGGTTTGCTTCTGGTTCTCCCGATGGAAAAGGGAGGAAGAAGTGAACGTTGATGGCAAGCTGCGCTTTTTCCTGCCGGGCGAACTCGAGTGTTGTCTGGCGCAGGGTCTCCAGTTTTCCGGAAGGAGGTGTGAGGCGGAAGCGTAAGCCGGGTGTGGAAAGGTCGATGGTGACTGCTCGGGCGGTGAAGTTCCGGGGTGATGTCTCGTGCAGCGTTGCCAGGGTGACGCCGGGGTACGGATGGCTGACAACAGTCTCGGCCCGGATTCCAATACCGAACGTCTGGCAGAAACCGACCAGGACAAGAGCGAGTGCGGTGCGCCTTCCGACGCGGGGGCGCGATAAGAGAGAATAGGAACTGACAAAAGGAATTCGCATGACGCTCTTAGAACAGCTTCGCAAAATGACGGTCGTTGTGGCAGACACCGGTGATATTGAAGCCATTGAAAAATTTCTCCCCCGCGATGCCACCACCAATCCTTCGCTGATCACCGCTGCCGCCGAGATGCCGAAATACTCCGGCATCGTGGACGATACGCTGCTGGCAGCCCGGAAAGAATTGGGTGATGCCGCAGCCCCGGCCGCTGTCGCGAACCTGGCCTTCGAGCGCCTCGCCGTCGAATTCGGCAAACGGATTCTGGCGATTGTGCCGGGCCGCGTCTCCACTGAAGTGGATGCACGCCTCTCATTCGACACAACAGCCACCATCGCCAAGGGTCGCCAGATCATCGCTCAGTACGAAGCCGCCGGTATTTCGCGCGAACGTATCCTGATCAAGATCGCTTCTACCTGGGAAGGCATTCAGGCCGCCGAGGTTCTGGAAAAGGAAGGCATTCACTGCAACCTGACACTCCTGTTTGGGCTGCATCAGGCCATTGCCTGCGCTGAAGCCAAAGTCACGCTGATTTCCCCGTTCGTGGGCCGCATTCTCGACTGGTACAAGAAAGACACTGGTCTCGACTATGCTCCGGTGGAAGACCCTGGTGTTCTGTCGGTCCGGGCGGTCTACGAGTATTACAAGAAGTTTGGGCACAAGACCGAAGTGATGGGTGCCAGCTTCCGCAACACCGGTGAAATCACCGAACTGGCCGGTTGCGACCTGCTGACGATCTCACCCGGCCTGCTGGCCGAACTGGAAGCGACCGAGGGCGAGTTGCCCCGCAAACTGGATCCGGCGATTGCCGCCGCGTCTCCGGTGGAACGGATTTCGATGGATCGCGCGACGTTTGATGCGATGCACGCAGAAAACCGGATGGCGAATGAAAAGCTGGCGGAAGGTATCGCCGGGTTCAGTAAGGCGCTAGTTCACCTGGAAGATCTGCTCGCGAAGCGCATTACTGTTCTGGAAACGGAAGCGGTGCCCGCCTGAAGCTGGCACCAGCAAGACAGGCTGCGTTCGCCGCGCTCCTGGCGGTAGAGCGAGGCGCCTGGTCGAACGAGGCTCTCGCTGCAAAATCGGCTCATCTGGATTCGCGGGATGCGGGTCTGGCGTCCGACATCGTATTTGGCACGTTACGGCGTAAGGGGCAACTCGACGTCATTGCGGGTGCCTGCGCGACACGGCCGATTGCGAAGCTCGATGTGGAGATCCGCATCGTTCTGGAGATGTCGGTTTATCAGTGTCTGTTCCTGGATCGGGTTCCGGACCACGCGATCGTTAACGATGCAGTGGAACTGGCGCGCCGGGCGGGGAAGGCATCCGCTGCCGGTTTCGTCAACGCGATCCTGCGCGGTGTGATGCGGCAGGTAGTCCATGCGCCCGACGATGCTGCCACTCCAGCCTGGCTTTTGAAGCGCTGGCAGGCAGAATTCGGCTCAGAAGTCGCTGCCGGGATTGTGGCTGCCAGTCTGGCACCTCCGCAGCGATACATTCGCACAGGCGGGGCGGACCTGCCTCCCGGTGCGGTTCCGACCGATGTTCCTGGGTGTTCCCTGTTGCCGTCGGGCGATCCCGGACTTTTCCGTTTTCAGGACATTAGCTCTCAGGCTGTGGTGCCTTTGTTGGATCTGCAACCCGGCCAACGGTTTCTGGACGTTTGCGCGGCTCCGGGAAGCAAGACGGCGCAGGCACTGGAAACGCCGCTTCGTGCGGTCGCCTGCGAACTGCATCCTTCCCGGGCGCAGGGTCTGGCCACGCTGGGCATTCCGGTAGTTGTGGCCGACGCCCGAAATCCGCTGCCCTTTTCCGGTCAGTTCGACCGCATTCTGGTGGATGCTCCCTGTTCCGGGACCGGCACTTTAGCCCGCAATCCGGAAATCAAGTGGCGTCTGAAGCCGGAAGACATCACCGATTTACAGAGCCGCCAGAAGGCGATTCTGCAGAATGCGCTGGCGTTGCTGGCACCCGGTGGCCGCCTTGTGTATTCGACATGTTCTCTGGAACGTGAAGAAAATGATGAAGTTGTGGCCGGTTGCGGGCGCAACGTCATCAGTACCATGCGCCGGATTCCGGGCCGCGACGCCGGTGACGGTTTCTTCGCTGCCATTATCGGCGAATAGCTCCGCAAACGTTTTGACAATACCGGCGGATCGTGGCACTATCGCAGGGTCAAATGAATACCCGCGATCGGCTCCCGTATTTCGTCGTTTTTGTCAGTGACCACAACAGCGCCACGGAATTCTTCACCAAAAACCTGGGAATGAGGACGGGAACTTTCCCTGTCGCCACAGTCGATTCCCGGTTGGCGGGCCACGCCACGGCGCTCGCCATGTATGGCACCACTCTGCTTCTGGTCAACCAGGACGCCCCGGCGAGTATCCCTGGTGTAGTCGCAGGCCGGGGCTACCCCAGCTTTGAGGTTCAGGATCTGGCGAGCTTCCATGCCAATGCGATGCGCAACCATGTGGAGTGCGTTCAGGAACCGATGGTGGATGAGTTCGGGAAAGTGGCTGCGTATAAGGGCCCGGATGGCCTGGTTGTACTGGCAGTGGAGCCGCACCTGAAGCCAGCGAGCCACGGTATCGTGTTTTCCGGTGGCGGCGCGTATGGCGCCTTTGAGCTGGGTGTCCTGCGGAAACTCGCGGCCCGGGCCAGCACGGCTCATGGCGGATTGCAGGACCTGATGCCTTCGGTTTTGACGGGGACCTCGGTGGGCGGCTTCAATGCGGCCTGGCTGGCCTGCGCGCTCGGTGGTCCGAAGAAGTCTCTCCCCGCGATCGTGGAAGATCTGGTCACCGTGTGGCGGAAGCGAATTGCCGGCGGTCTGCACGACAATGGGGCGTTCCGGATTCGCGGGGACGTGTTTAGTTTTCCCGGGCCCAGTGAGGTTCTGCGCGATACGACGTTTCTTGCTACCGATCTTCTGAAGCGCCTCGCCTACATTGGAACTCCGCCTCCGGAAATCTCCCGGATTTTGCAGTCGATCGACATCAGCGCGCTGATTTCCGCCCAGCCACTGCGAGACCTTCTGGACGAAACGCTCGACTGGAACTCACTCCAGAACTCGCCCTGCCGCCTGCAGATCGCCGCCACCGACTGGCTCCGTGGTGTGGCACGTCTCTTCGCTCACGGTAACCCGCTCCTGAAAAGTGAAGAAGCCATGCTGGAAAGCAATTTTCGGGATGCCGTAATGGCTTCGACAGCGATCCCGGGCTTCTTCCCCCCGGTTGAAGTGGACAGCATTTCGCCGGCTGGTAAGCGCGAACGGCGGGTCCACGTGGATGGCGGTCTGGTTCTCAATTCGCCGCTGAACCCGGCGATCGACGCCGGCGCAACCGATATTCACCTGATCTGCCTGAATCCGGAGGTCTCGACGCTGACGCTGAGTCCTGTGAACAGCACACTGGATACCCTGGAACGGTCGCTGGCAACGGCTGTGGCGGCGGGAGTTTCGTCGGAACTCGAACGGGTCCGGCTGGGGAACCGTCTGGCGGGCGTGGTGCGCCGTGTTCATTCCGACGAGTTCTACCGGGAAGTTACCGTCCATCGGTACCACCCTTCCAAGGAAGTTCTTGGTGGGGTGACGGGTATTCTGGACTTCTCGCTTGCTCATATCGACGCCCTGATCGGCAATGGCGAGGAGATCGCGGAGAAACACGACTGCGAGCGGGATGGCTGCATCGTGCCAAAGAAACACGTGAGCCGGAAGCACCAGGTCGCGTCCGGTCCGGTATTGCAGTAACCATTTCCGCAGAGCGTGGTAAAATTCAGGATTGGTCCATATTCTCCCATCGTTGCTGTCCGCCGACTTTTCAAGGCTCGGAGAGGACATTGCCATGGTGGAGCGGGGTGGCGCGACGATGCTGCACGTGGACATCATGGACGGCCACTTCGTTCCGAATCTGACGATGGGGCCTCCGGTGGTGGAATCGATCCGTAAGGTGACGACTTCGGTGCTCGATGTCCATCTGATGGTTACGGACCCCGACACCTATGCGCCGGTCTTTATTAAAGCCGGAGCCGATCAGGTTTCGGTGCATTACGAGGCTGCCCGGCATCTGGACAGGACGCTGCGGCTGATTCAGGGTTTGGGCGCGAAGGCCGGGGTGGTGATTAATCCCGGGACTCCGGTGAGTGTTCTGGAAGACGTGCTGTATTTGGCCGACTTCGTGCTGGTAATGAGTGTTAATCCAGGGTTCGGGGGGCAGAAGTTTATCCCGAACTCGCTCAACAAGATCCGCCAACTGGCGCGGATCCGAGCGGAAAAGGGTCTGGGCTTTGCCATTGAGATCGATGGCGGAGTCGGACGCGATAATCTGGAGAGTATTGTCGAGGCGGGTTGTGACTGGATGGTAGCGGGGTCGTCGGTGTTCCATAGTGCCGATCCGGCCGCAACCGTGAAGGAATTGCAACAGCTCGCTGAGCGGGCAAGTGGGACGATTCGGGTTTGAAAAGTTTGGGTTTGAGGGGACGAGACGGTTCAAAGATGCAAAGACGCCATCCATTTTTCGTAGTTGTTGCGAGTTCGCTCGCCGTCCTGCTCTTCTGCGGCTTCGGCTTCCCGTTCCGGCGGAAGAAGTACGAAAACCCGATCACGAAAGATACGCTGCAGCCTGACAAGGTTCTGTATGACCGCGCGATCCGAAATATTGAGAAGGGCAACTTCGAAGTCGCCCGGCTGACTCTCAATACGATGATCAACACCTACGACACCAGCGAATTCCTCGCGAAGGCGAAGCTGGCCATCGCGGACAGCTGGTATCGCGAAGGAGGCGCCCACGGTCTGTCCCAGGCCGAAGCGGAATACAAGGATTTCATCCTTTTCTACCCGAACATGGAAGAGTCGGCCGAGTCGCAGTATAAGGTTTGCAACATTCATTACAAGCAGATGGAAAAGGCGGATCGCGATTCCAGCCAGGCCATCCGTGCGGAAGATGAATGCCGCCAGGTTCTGGTTCAGTTCCCGAACTCGAAGTTCGCGAAGACTGCCGAACAGCTGCTGCGGAACACCCAGGAAGTTCTGGCCGATAAGGAATACCGCGCTGGTGATTTCTACCACCACAAGGGCAGCTTCCCGGCCGCCGCGAGCCGTTTTGAGTTCGTGACATCTCAGTACCCTCTGTACAGCGGTTCCGATGAAGCCCTGTGGCAGTTGGCCGATGCTTACAAGCGTATGGGCGACCGGTTCGAAAATCAGGAAGCTTCGGCTCTGTCGAAGATCGTGAAGGACTACCCCCTCAGCGAACACGTGGACGGCGCGAAAGATCGCCTGACCGCGATGAAGCGCCCGATTCCGCAGGCTGACCCTGCGGCTTACTCCCGCATGAAGTACGAACTGGAAAACCAGAAAAAGCCGGGTTTTGTGAGCAAGGCTTTTGGTGTTGTCTCCGGCAAGCCCGACACTGGCTTCGCGGCCAAGATGGGGACTCCGGCGATGCAGGGAATTCGCCCCGTGATCCCAGTCAGCGTGCCGGTAACTGCGCCGGCCGGCGGCGCTTCCGGCGTCAGTGATGTCGTGGGCGGCGTGGTTGGCGATACGACGCAGCTGGATACGGCGAAGGATGCCCGGTTGAGTTCGCAGAACGGGACCGTGGCTCCGTCCGCGCAGGGTACTGGCGAGAACAAGGCCAGCGTTGGCGCGAACGGGGAGTCGGCCGCGAAGGGCGGCGCGGAGCAGATTGTGCCCCCGACGAACCACCCAGCGACCGCCAAGCAGATCAAGGAATACGAAGCTCTGCAAAAGAAGGCCGCCGCCAAGGCAGCCAAGGCGGCGAAGAAGAACGGCGGGGCGGCTAAGCCAGCCGCTGCAACTCCGGCGACACCGGCAGCTACCCCTGCCGCGACACCCGCCGCCAAACCGCAGCAATGAGCCGCATACTGCTGGCCGATGACAGCCCTCATGCCCAGCGCATGGGGGAGCGCATCCTGCGGGATGAAGGCCACGAAGTCATCACTGTAAGCGACGGCAAAGTCGCGATGCTGCGTCTGCAGGACGCGTCTCCCGACCTGATCATTGCCGATATCTCCATGCCGGAAGTGTCTGGCTACGAACTCTGCGAGTACATCAAACGCCATGGCGGGATGCCGGTAATTCTTACGGCGGGCGCCGTGGAGCCAGTGGATGAAGCGGAAGTCGACCGTGTTCGCGCAGACGGGATTCTGAAGAAGCCGTTTGAGGCGAGTCTGCTGCTGGCGTCGATTGGGCGCTTTGTCAGCGCGGGCCGGCGGGCTCCGCGGAAGACCGAGAGCGAAGGGCCGTCGGCAGCGGCGAAGGCTCCCGCGCAGCCCCGTTCCGTGACTGTACTCGATCCGGAGCAGATTCGCGCGGCTGTAACGGTGGCACTTGATGCCGCTATGCCGACGCTGATCGACCAGTTGACCGAACGTGTAGTTGCGGCGCTGGCAGGAAAGAAACCGGAAGGCACGAAGTAGCAATGGACCTGGGGCTGCGTGGACGTACGGCGCTGGTCCTGGGCGCGAGCAAGGGGATTGGCAAGGCCTGCGCGATGGCTCTGGGCCGGGAAGGTGCCAACGTCATGCTGGGTGCCCGGGGGCTGGCGGAGTTGGCAGCGACTGCAGAAGAGATCCGGCAGGAGACGGGCGCGCGCGTTGAGATCGGCAGCGTGGATGTGACCGAAGCGTGCCAGTGTGAAGCGATATTCGGCGCGGCGAAGACGGCTTTCGGACGCGTCGATATTCTGGTCAACAATGCGGGTGGTCCTCCCTTTGGTTCGTTTGACAGCTTCAATGAAGCCCAGTGGCGCGCGGCGCTCGAGCTGAATCCCATGAGTGTGGTTCGGTTTATGAACCTGGCGCTGCCGGATATGAAGGCGGCTGGCTGGGGCCGGATCGTGAATATCACGAGTCTGGCGGTGAAGAGTGTTCTGCCGGGTTCAATCCTTTCTACCGCGGGTCGGTTGGGCGTGATTGGTTTGTCGAAGCTGCTGGCCGATGAAGTTGCGTCGTTTGGCGTGACGGTGAACAATGTGGCCCCGGGCAGCATCCTGACGGATCGCGTGCGGAATACCTCACTGAAGGCTCGCCTGGAGCAGGGGATGAGCGAAGAGGAAGCCTTGGCGGATCTCGCGAAAACCATTCCGGTGCGCAGGATCGGCACGCCGGATGAACTGGCCGCGATGGTTGCCTTCCTCGCTTCCGAACATGCTGGTTACATCACGGGTGCCACGATTCCGGTCGACGGTGGCGTGGTTCGCTCGATTCTGTAACAGCGGATTCGGTAAACTGTTCATGAATGCCGGATAACAGTTTTGACGTGGTTTCCCAGATCGATATGCCGGAGGTTGGCAATGCGATCTCTCAGGCGATGAAGGAAATCATCACCCGCTACGACCTGAAGGATTCGAAATCCAACATCGAGCTCAACGAAAAAGATAAGAAGCTCACGCTGACGAGCGCGGATGACTTCAAGCTTCAGGCGATCACTGAGATCCTGAACCAGAAGTTGGTGAAGCGCGGCGTGCCGATCAAGAACCTGACGTGGGGCAAGATCACCCAGGCTGGTGGTTCCACGGTTCGCCAGGAAGTGACGCTGATTTCGGGGATTCCAATTGAAAAAGCCCGCGACATCAACAAGGCCATCAAGGACAGCAAGCTGAAAGTGCAGGCTGCGATTAACGGCGACCTGATCCGCGTCAGCAGCAAGGACCGTGACACCCTCCAGCAGGCGATCGCGCTGCTCCGTAAGGGTGACTACGGGATCGATCTGCAGTTCATCAACTTCCGGTCGAACTAATTGGCTCGCAGGATCGAATCACTCTTCATTGACGGCCCCGCCGGACGTCTGGAAGCGCTGATTGAAGAGCCGGAAGACGGCGCAATCACCGAAGCGGCTATGGTCTGCCACCCGCACCCTCTGCATGGGGGGACGATGCACAACAAGGTTGTGTACCGGATTGCGCGCGGGCTGCGCCGGTCGGGAACTGTCGTGTTGCGGTTCAATTTTCGGGGTGTGAATCTGAGTGCCGGCAGCTATGGCTATGGCAAGGGCGAGATTGAAGACGCCCGTATGGTGCTGGCCTTCCTGCGTTCCAGGTATCCGGATTTGCCGTATGCGATGTCGGGCTTTTCGTTTGGATCACGGGTGATTCTGCATCTTGCGCGGGATCTTGCGCAGGATCCGGACGCCGTGAAGCCGGTGCGGCTGATTCCGGTTGGCTTTCCGACGGTGCGAGGTCTCGACATTGACCTGGCGGACTGCACAATTCCCCGCTACTTTGTGCACAGCACTATAGACGAGTTCGGGCCGAAGGATCAGATTGAAGCCATGGTGGGGCAATTGCAGGAGCCCAAAAGCCTGACCCTGATTGAGGCCAGTGACCACTTCTTCGCTGGTGCACTGCCACAACTCGAAGACGTGATTGCAAACCTGCCTCGCTGATATCCTTTCCGTGTGTTGAATCGAAGGTCTTTGCTGCGGGGGCTTGCCGCTCCTCTCTTTGCTGGTATTGCTCGCCCTCAGGCTCCCGGGAAGGTCCGTATCACGGGTTTCCGGACGCATAAGGTTTCACTTCGATGGCGGGATCTGCTCTTCGTGGAAGTGACGACTGATGCCGGGATTACGGGCATCGGCGAAGCGACGCTGGAGAGCCGCACGGAGATTGCGGAATCGGTGCTGCGCTGGCTGGAGCCGGAGTACGTGGGACAGGATCCGTCGGGGCCCGAGAGTCACTGGAACCGGGTCTATTATGTAGCGACTCGCTGGCGGAATGGTCCGGCGCTGATGACTGGACTTTCGGCCATCGATATGGCGTTGTGGGATATCGAGGCGAAGCGACTGGGTGTGCCGTTGTATCGTCTGCTGGGTGGTCCGTTGCAGCCAGATCAACGCGTCTATTTCACTCACTGGGACGCGTCGATTGCGCCCGAGAAACGCGATATCGCAAGTCTGACGGCGCTGGCTCGCGAGACGATGGCGAAGGGCTGGACCGCGGTGAAGTACACGGTTCCGCAGTACGGCACGGAGATGGAACGCATCGATAAGAACGTGGCGGAAGTGGCGGCGCTTCGTGGGGTGTTCGGTTCAAAGGTAGATATTGCACTGGAGTGCGCGGAGACGTTCAGCGTGCGGTCTGCCGTGCAGTTCGCGCAGGCACTGGCACCGTACAAGCCGATGTTTTTAGAAGAGCCGACGTGGCGCGAAAACCCGGCGGGGCTGGGGGAAGTTGCTGCGAAGAGTCCGGTGCCGATTGCCACGGGAGAGGGGTTGCTCTCTCGTTCGGAGTTCCGGCAGTTACTGGACGCAAAAGGCGCGGCCATTGTGCAGCCTGACGTATTGCATGCGGGTGGGGTGACGGAACTTCGGAAGATCGCCAACCTGGCCGAGACTTATGGGGTGGAAGTTGCCCCACATTCCTGCAGTGGACCTGTAGCGCATCTGGCATCGCTGGCGACCATGTCGGTGTGTCGAAACTGCGTGATTCATGAATGGGAGGCCGCGGATGATGCGGTCTATCAGGAAATGACGAATGGTGGTTATCCGGTGCAGAAGAATGGCCGGGTTCGTCTGCCGGAGCGGCCCGGAATTGGTATCGACGTGAACTTCGCAGAGTTCAAAAAGAAGTATCCCTACGAGGAAATTCGGCGACGTGCACAGGTGAAGTTATAAAGACTTTGTTTTACCCCCCCATTGCATTTGAGGTTTCCCGGGAGTAGACTTGCACGCCAGGATGGTCCAGGACGGTGTACTAACTCAAAATACGCTGGCCTCCGGAAAGGGCGAACAATGTTTGAAAGTCTCGAGGAACATATTAAGCATGACGATCAGGCCGAGGCGTCCACAAAGGAACGCGTCTTGAAGTACGTGATGATCAGTGCCATTTCAGTGGTGCTGGTAGGTGGTATCTTTGCGGCCGTGCAGTTTGTGAAGTAAGGTCGAGGGTCCGGAGTTTATTCAGGTAGTAGCGGGTACCAGTTAGTATCGAAGCATGGCATTCCGGCTGCGCACAGCGCAGGGCAAGCTGAAAATCGAGCACAGTATCCTCGACGATCTTCGCCCTGTGCTGGAGCGGCTGGTGGCCAGTGAGGAAATTCGTTCGATTATTCCGGGTGTGATCCGTCCGGTGCGCGATGCGAAGGGGACAGTGAAGATCCGCATCACTGTTCCTGTGCAGAACGGCTGGAAGGCAATTGCCCTTGCGAATGGGGCACGGCAGGAACTGTTCGTCTCCACCACGCTGAGTCAGCCCGAGCTGGAGAAATTGTTCGCCGCCGCTATTGCGGCGGAACGGTAGCTTTCAGGGCTTTCGGACTCCAGGCGAACCACACGATGCAGGCAAGGGTCGTCTGCACGACCAGGATCAGCGCCACGCAGCCGGGCCATTTCCAGGCTTCCCAGATCCAGGCGGGTCCGGTAGAGCCGAAACTTCCCCCCACATAATAGAAAGTCACGTAGATACCGACGGCGAGTGCTCGGGCATTCGCCGCGACCGTTCCGATATAACTAACGGCCGCTGACTGGGATATAAAGACTCCGGTGGAGCCGAGGGTCAGTCCGACGAGGATGGCCCAGACGCTGGGGATGAGGGAGATGAGGGCTCCGGTCATGCCGATGGCGGCGGCGACGAGGACGGTATTTCGGTGGCCGTAGCGGTCGGCCGCTTTGCCTGCGATGGGTGTGATGGCGGCTCCGACCAGGTACACGGTGAAGATCGCACCCAGTTGGGATGGGCTCAGCGAGTAAGGCGGCGCGGCGAGATGGAAGGTTGCATAGGTGAACATCGCGAGGATGGTGAAGAGTACGCAGAAGCCAGCTGTGTAGGTCGCCAGCAGTTGCGGATTGCGCAGGTGGGCAAGGGCGGGGCGGAGCAGGGAAGCGTGAGTCCCCTTCACAAAGCGGCGTTCTGGTGGCAGGGTTTGAGCGAGGATGAAAGCGATGGCGACGGAGATGACGCCGGCAGCCACGAAGGCCCAGCGCCAGCCGAGGTATTCGCCGGCTAGTCCCGCGATTTCGCGGCCGACATAGCCGCCAACCACCGTGCCGCTCACATAGGAGCCAGCTGCCGCGCCTACTTTTTCGGGTGGCCATTCGTCGTTGATGTAGGCGACGGTGACGGCGAAGACACCCGGTGTGACGACACCCTGCAGGAAGCGCCAGAAGATGAGCCAGTGGAGGTTGGGTGAGGTTGCGCCCAGCAGGGTTGTGATGCCGAGGAGTCCGGCCGACCAGACAATGACCGGCTTGCGTCCCATGCGGTCCGCGACTTGTCCGGCGAAGGGCGCGGCGAGGGCCACACCGAGGGTGGCTGCTGTTACCGTTAGACTGACCGCGGCCTTTGAGGCTCCGTAAATAGAGGCCAGCAGGGGCAGAATCGGCTGCGTCAGAAAGAGATTGACGAAGGCGCAGAAGCCAGCCAGGACGACAGGGAAGGAGCGGGGCGTTTGGTTCACAGGGCTTCCAGTTCCTCGATCACGGATTCACCTGCGCTACGGTCCCCGGTTGTCCAGCGCCAGGTTTCGATGAGGCGAATCCGGCCATCTGGCAGGAGTTCCGGTATGGATTGGCAGATGCCGCTGCAAATTGTGCCGGACTGGTTCACGTGGGTGTAGTGGAAGTTGAGCGCGCCGTCCGGCGAAACCAGCCCTGTCAGCGTCCCCCAGCGGATTTCGCCGCCTTCGTAGGTGCCCCAGAGCAGGTCATTTTGCTGGCGATAGTGGAAGGTTGTTTCGGTGCTGGTTTGGCCGGTCGCACAGTTTTGCGCCACGCGAAATCTGCGACCGTCGTAGTTCCACACCATTCTTCATGTTAACGGGCGCAGACTTTTTGGGGCGGTCGGCTATTCTGAAGGGCATGTCCCGGCCCTGCTCCCACGTATTGCCCCGGTGTGTTGTCGGTTTACTGGTGTGCCTGCCGGTGCTGGCGCAGCCTCCTGCTGTGGTGGATGAAACTCCGGTTGCGACGAAGCACTCGATCACCCTGGGTGGCAAAGTTCTGAACTACACCGCGACCGTGGGGCAGATGCCGCTGAAGGATACAGTGGGCAACGCCGAAGCGCATATCTTCTACATGGCCTACACGCTGGATGGCGTGGGGGATGTGGGGAAGCGGCCGCTGACGTTTTGCTTCAACGGCGGTCCGGGTTCAGCTTCACTTTGGGTACATATCGGTGGGATGGGACCGCGCAGCCCGAAGCTGTTGCCCAACGGCAGCATGACTCCTCCCCCTTACCAGATGAAGGGCAACCCGAATACCTGGCTGGATAAGTCGGATCTGGTCTTCATCGATCCAGTGGGGACGGGGTACAGCCGGGCGGAATCGACCGAAGTGGCGCGCCGGATGAATGGGGTTACCGGCGATATTCAGTCAGTGGGTGAATTCATGCGTATGTATGTAACGCGGAATGCCCGGCAGACTTCGCCGCTGTTCATCGCCGGGGAAAGTTATGGGACTTTCCGGGCGTCGGGCCTGGTGGGGTATCTGGTGGATCGTGGCATAGCGTTTAATGGCCTGATTCTGATTGGGACAACGCTGAATGTGGAGACAATTTGGAGTCGCAGTGACGACCTGGTTTATCAGCTGGAATTCCCCACTTATGCGGCGGACGCCTGGTATCACAAAAGGGTGGCGGCGGATCTGCAGAAGCTGGATGTGAAGTCGTTTCTGAAAGAGGCTGAGGGCTTCGCGATGGGCGAGTATGCGGCGGCTCTGGCGAAGGGTGATGGGTTGACGGCGGATGAGCGACGGACAATTATTGGCAAGCTCGTTCGTTTCACGGGCCTGAATGCGAAATATGTCGATGAGAGCAATCTCCGCTGGGATGTCGCGCACTTTACTCGCGAGTTGCTTCGGGATCGCCATGAAACGATTGGGCGTCTGGATGGGCGGCTCTCCGGACCGTCTTCCCTGAATACGGGAGAGACGGCGGAGTATGATCCGTCGAATACCTTGATAACGCCGCCCTTTGCCACCATGTTCGTGAACTATGTTCGGGATGAACTCGGGTATAAGACGGATCTGTTCTACTACTCGCTGGGTGGCGGGATTCAGCCCTGGAACTGGGGTGTGCAGAATGGTTTTGGGGATACAACGGCCGCGCTGCGTGGCGCAATGGCGAAGAATCCGTACATGAAGGTTCTGGTGATTGCCGGGTATTACGATCTGGCGACGCCGTACTATGCCGCGCAATATACGTTCGGTCATATGGGATTGAACCCCGCCATGCGGAAGAACATCTCGTGGGCCGCGTACCCGTCGGGCCACATGCTTTATATCGATAGTGAGACGAACGCCGCCATGAAGAACGATGTTGCCGGTTTCTATGATGCGGCGCTTCCAAAGGATTAATTTCAGCTATATGCAAACGCTTACTAACCGCTGGCTTCTTTGCTGTGTTCCCGGGGTGCTGGCCTGCTTGTCGTTGCCGGGGCAGACTCCGCCTTCGGCTCCTGCCGCTGCTCCCGTGGCCCCGGTTGCCCCCGCCGCCACCAATCCCGCCATCGTAACTCCGGGCGGGCGAGGCGGCCGCGGTGGGGCGACTGCTGCGGCAAGTGCCGTTGGCGGGGAAGTAGATGAGACGCCGGTGGTGACGAAGCACTCCATCAATCTGGATGGGAAGCCGCTCAACTACACGGCGACGGTGGCGCAGATGCCGCTCAAGGACGCTTCCGGGAAGACCGAGGCGCATATCTTCTACATGGCGTACACGCTCGATGGCGTGGTTGACCCTGCGAAGCGTCCGGTGACGTTCTGTTTCAATGGGGGGCCGGGTTCAGCCTCGCTGTGGGTCCATATTGGCGGGATGGGGCCGCGCAGTCCGAAGCTGCTGCCGAACGGAAGTATGCCTCCTCCGCCGTATCAGTTGAAGGACAATCCAAACACCTGGCTGGACAAGACGGACCTCGTTTTTATTGATCCTGTAGGCACGGGGTACAGCCGGGCAGAAAATTTGGAAGTCGCCCGCCGCATGAATGGTGTCACCGGTGATATCCAGTCGGTGGGCGAATTCATGCGTATGTATCTGACGCGCAATAACCGTCAGGTATCGCCTCTTTTCATTGCGGGCGAGAGCTACGGGACTTTCCGTGCGGCGGGGCTGGCAGGGTATCTGATCGATAAGGGGATGGCGTTTAATGGCATCGTGCTGATTGGTACGACACTGAATTTGGAGACCATCTGGAGCCGCAGCGACGATCTGGTTTACCAGCTTGAATTCCCGACCTATGCGGCTGATGCCTGGTACCACAAGAAAGTCGCTGCCGACCTGCAGAAGAAGGATCTGAAGACTTTTCTGAAGGAGGCGGAGACTTTCGCGATGACCGACTACGCGGTTGCTTTGGCGAAAGGCGACGAACTGACAGTGGGGGAACGCAAGACGATCATTGACAAGCTGGTGCGCTTCTCGGGGCTGGACGCGAAGTATCTGGACGAGACAAACCTTCGCTGGGATGTGGCGCATTTCACGCGGCAGCTGCTGCGGGACCGGCGTGAGACGATCGGCCGTTATGATGGCCGCCTGACCGGACCTTCGGCGCTGAATACCGGGCAGACCAGCGAGTACGATCCGTCGAGCAGCCTGATCACCCCACCGTTTGCCACTATGTTCAGCAACTATGTCCGCAACGAGTTGGGGTATAAGACGGACCTGTACTACTACACGACCGGTGGCATTCAGCCCTGGGACTATGCGGTGCAAAATGGCTTCGGTGACACCACATCGGCACTGCGGAGCGCTATGGCGAAGAATCCCTATATGAAGGTGCTGGTCGCGGCCGCTTACTACGATCTGGCGACACCTTACTACGCGGCGGAGTACACGTTCAACCACATGGGACTTGGACCGCAGATGCACAAGAACATTTCCTGGGCGTTCTACCAGTCCGGGCACATGCTCTACATCGACAGTGACTCCCACGCGAAGCTGAAGAAAGATATCACCGACTTCTACCTGTCGGCATTGCCCAAAGAATAGGGGTTATTTGTGGCCGGGTGAGGGCTTCTTCTCCTCACCCTTGCCGTGCTCGGCTGGCTTGTCCTTGCCATGCTCGGCGGTGACGACTCCTTTCTTTTCTTCACCCTTGTTTTCCTCGCTCTTTTTCGCTTCGCCGTGGCCCTCGCCGCCATCGCCTTCTTTCGCTGCGACTGCCTCGCCCGGTGGCTTCTCCTGCTTTTGGTACTGAATGATCAGCGTAATCCTGCGATTCGATGGACTCTCGGGATCCTCCGGATCCCGCGGGCTCTGGTCGGCAAAACCCCGGACCTGCGTGACCTGATCTTCGCGGACGCCCTGTTCCTGCATCCATCG
>CANIHR010000064.1 GCA_947467185.1 Bryobacterales bacterium | reverse complement strand
CGTTTCTCAGGAAAACGCCCACGTGGCGTCGTTGCGCAACGACGCCACGTGGGCGTTTTCCTGAGAAACGGGGGGACCTTTTATCTTCCATCAGCTATGCGAATCCCGCCCATAAAAACTAGTGATTGCAGTCAGCGTCAGGTATCATTGATACTGAATTTTTACAGTCGGGTTAGCCGTTCCATGCCCGTCATATTCCAAACCCCTTAAACGGAGCACCATGTCACTACAGGATTTCCTCAGCCTGCCCTACGGCGAACTCGAAGAACTGAACCTCCAGGCCAAAGAACAGCGGAAGAACCGCGTTGCTGCGGACGTCCTGCAGGAAGAGCGCATCAAGTACCTCACCGACGAAAAGCGCATCAAGGCTGTGACGGTCATGTTCAGCGATCTCGAAGGTCGTCTGCACATGCTCGACTACGACAAGAAGTTCCTGGTCAAGAGCTTTGACAACCTGACGTTTGACGGTTCCTCCATCCGTGGCTTTACCGCCCAGAAGGAATCCGATCTCCGCCTGCACATGGACTGGAACGCGTTCTACTGGACGCCCGCCGATTACTTTGGCGCCGGCAAGGTGCTGGTGTTCGGTGAAGTCATCGACAAGGACGGCACCCCCTATGGCGCCGACATGCGCGGCATCCTGAAGCAGTACGCGAACAAGCAGTTCGACACGAACGGCTACACCCTGAACGCCGCCAACGAAATCGAAGGCTTCCTCTTCCAGGGCGTCGACGCGGAACGCAACTACAACACCACCGGCAAGTTCGAATACGTCAACACGGGCGGCTACTACCACTCGCTCCCCGGCGACACCCTGCGCGTTTTCATCGATAAGGCTGCCGAAGTGCAGCGTGCGATGGGCTTCCAGAACGAAAAGGATCACCCCGAAGTCGCCCCCTCGCAGTTCGAAATCAACTACAGCTACGGCGATGTGGTCACCGCTTCCGATCAGATCCAGCTCTACAAGTTCCTCTGCCGTCAGGTTGCGCGCAGCATGGGCCTCACCGCCAGCTTCCTGCCGAAGCCGGTCGTCGGCGTCAATGGCAGCGGCATGCACACCAACGTGTCCGTTTCCAAGGGCAGCAAGAATCTGATGTGGGATCCCAAGGGCGAAGAAAAGATCTCCAAGTTCGCCTGGAGCTTCGTGGACCGCATCCTGACCCACGGCAACGACATCTGCGCCATCCTCAACGCGTCGGTGAACTCTTACCGCCGCCTGGATCCGCACTTCGAAGCGCCGAACCAGATCATCGCGTCGGCTGTTGACCGTGGTTCCATGGTCCGCATCCCGATCGGCAACGAAAAGAGCTCGCGCGTCGAAGTCCGCTCGGTCGGTCCCGATGCCAACCCGTACATGGTGCTCTACTCGATCTTCAAGACGGGTCTCGACGGCTCCATCGCGAAGCAGAAGGACCTCCGCACTGCCAAGCGCTACCTGCCGGACAACATTTACACGGCTATCGAGAACTTCAAGGCGGCTCCCTGGACCAGCGAAATTCTCGGCGAAGACGTGAAGAATCGCTACATTGACCTGAAGCTGGCTTCGGCCGACCGTTGCGCCCGCCTCCTGGGTACGGTCGTCAAGAACCCGGAAATCCAGTACCACCACGAAGTCTACAACCAGTTCCTCTGGAACGAGTTCTAAACTTTAGCACCAACAACAGAAAGGCCCCGGGACTTACCTCCCGGGGCTTTTTCTTTTTCCCCGCCGCTTGAATGAGATTCTGAAGAGAGTGCCAGCAAAACAAGGGAAGTCGCGCGGGGCCATGCTCGTTGCGGCAGGTATTTTTCTCAGTCGTATCTCCGGTCTGGTTCGCGACCGTGTCTTCGCGCATTACTTCGGCAATTCGGCGGCAGCAGACGCCTTCCGCGCCGCCATGCGTATCCCCAATTTCCTGCAGAACCTGTTTGGGGAAGGCGTTCTTTCGGCTTCGTTTATTCCTGTCTACGCCGGGCTACTGGCGCGGGAAGAGAAGGAGGAGGCTGGGCGGGTTGCCGGGTCCGTCTTTGCTATCCTCGCCGTCGTCTCGTCAGTCCTGGTTTTGCTGGGAGTGCTCGGGGCGCCGCTGCTGATCGACGTAATTGCGCCGGGTTTTCATGGGGACAAGCGGGAACTGACCGTGACGCTCGTCCGCATTCTATTCCCGGGTGCCGGGCTTCTGGTGATGTCAGCCTGGTGCCTCGGCATCCTGAACAGCCACCGTCGATTCTTCCTCTCCTACAGTGTTCCCATTCTCTGGAACGCCGCAATCGTGGCTGGCCTGGTGGCGGCTGGCTCTACGGCTGCCCAGTCGAGGCTGGCAGTCGTCGCCGCGTGGGCCTCGGTGGCGGGAAGTGCGGCACAATTCCTGGTTCAGTTGCCGGTGGTCATTCGCCTGGCCCCGTCACTTCGGATCGCTTTCGATCTCGGTCTCGGCAGCGTGCGGACCGTCCTCAAGAACTTCGCCCCGGTCTTTGTCAGCCGCGGCGTTGTCCAGTTGAGTGCTTACATCGACTCCCTGCTGGCCAGCCTGCTGCCCGATGGCGCGGTTTCCGGCCTTGCCTACGCTCAAACCATCTACCTCCTGCCCGTGAGCCTCTTTGGCATGGCTGTCTCGGCTTCTGAACTGCCGGAGATGTCCTCCGCGACCGGGTCTGATGATGAGGTTGCCGCCCATCTCCGCAAGCGTCTCTACAGCGGCCTGCGACGGATCTCGTTCTTCGTGATCCCCTCCGCCGTCGCCTTCCTCGTGTTGGGCGACGCGATCGCCGGAGCCATCTACCAGAGCGGAAAATTCACTCGCGCCGATGCCATGTATGTCTGGGGCATTCTGGCTGGCTCCGCAGTTGGGTTGCTCGCGTCAACCGGAGGCCGCCTGTACTCCTCGGCTTTTTACGCCCTGAAGGACACAAAGACGCCACTCCGCTTTGCGGTGCTGCGTGTCACTGCCACCACGGTTCTCGGCTACCTCTGTGCGATTCCGCTGCCCGCTTTGATCGGGATCGATCCGAAATGGGGTGTCGCCGGTCTGACGGCATCAGCAGGTGTCAGTGGCTGGATTGAGTTTGTGTTGCTGCGCCGTGCTCTGACCCGCCGTATTGGCGCGATTCCGTCGCTGGCTGGCTACACATCACGACTCTGGGCAGCTGCGCTGGCTGGTGCAGCCAGCGGCTGGGTGATTCGTGGAGCCTTACCTGGCCTGCACCCCATCCTGACCGCCTGCGTCGCGCTGGTGCCGTTCGGTGGCGTTTATCTCGCCCTCACCGGACGTGAAAACTGGCCTCAGAGGTGATAAAGCATCAGGTAAACGACCACGCCTGTCACCGAGACGTACAGCCAGATCGGTAAAGTCCAGCGTGAGATCGCCTTGTGCGCCGGGAACCGCCCTGCCAGTCCGCGCCGCAGGGAAATCACAGCGAGGAAGGGCACTGCTGCGGCCAGAATCGTATGCGTTCCCAGAATGGTGAGGTACAGCGTTTTCAGGCCACCCTCATGCGGGAACGTGGTGATCTTTGCCTTGAAGTGGTACGTCAGGTAGCTGACCAGAAACACGCACGACGTGGTGAACGCCGCGATCATAGCTTTTTTGTGCGCTTCCCGATTATTCTGCCGGATCATCACATAAGCAATCACCAGCAATACCGCTGAAGTCCCGTTCAGGAACGCATTCACCGTGGGGAGTACTGAGAAGTTCAACTGTTTTCCTTTTTCAATGCTGCGGCATCTTTGGCGATCTTCGAAACAACGCCGCCATCGGCCAGACCGTAATAGCCGCGAATCCGGCCCTTGCCATCCACCAGCACGAACCGGGTGCTGTGGTCTACGCCCTCTCCAACACCGCTGATCTTAAAGGTGTCTTTGCCCAGCGAACCCAGCAACTTCTTGTCACCCGTCAGGAAGTGCCAGCGCGAGGTGTCCGCATTGAACCCTTTGGCATAGGCGGAAAGCGCCGCCGGCGTATCGTTGTCCGGGTCTACGGAAAACGACACCAGCCCCACACTGCTGTCCGTCGCCTCCTGAATCTGCTTCATGTGTGCCGTCATGCGTGGACAGGGGCCCTGGCAGGTGGTGAACACAAAATCTGCCACCCAGACGTGACCTTCCAGGCTTGAGCCCTTAAAATCCTTGCCGTCCTGATCGATCAACTGAAAGTCGGGCACCTCGCCCAGCAGTTGCAGTGGCTTTTCCGAGTGGCAACCCGTCAGCGACAGAAGAGCGAGGAAGAGAGCGGCTGTTCTCATAGGCGTGGCGGATCGAAGACCATCAAACAATAAATGAGGGGCAGGTAGATTACAGAAACCAGCAGAACCTTCCGGGCGCGAATATTGGTCAGGTCGAACGCGACCCGAACTCCGGAGTACAGGAACCACCCGCCCAGTAGAATAGCACCCACAAGATAGATCTTGCCCGTCATTCCGAGCAAGACCGGGAAAATGCTAATCGGAATCAGCGTGGATGCGTAGAGCACAATCTGCCGCGCCGTCGACTGGCCATCCGGTTCCACTACGGGGAGCATGCGGATGCCGGCACGGGCATAATCTTCGCGGTACATCCATGCGATCGCCAGGAAGTGCGGGAACTGCCAGATAAAGAGGATAGCGAACAGTGACCAGGCCTCAGGCGTGAGAGTCCCGTTCGAGGCAGCGTACCCCATCAGCGGAGGAATCGCCCCCGGGACCGCTCCGATGACGGTCGAGAGATGTGATCGTTGCTTGAGCGGCGTGTAAATCAGAAGATACGCGCCCATCGTCAATAGCCCCAGCACGCCGGTCAGCAGGTTGACCCCCAGCCAGAGTTCCAGAAAACCGAGGGCTACCAGCACGATGCCAAACCACATCGCCCGGCTCGCAGACACCTTTCCCATTGGCAGGGGACGGGTGGCGGTCCGCCGCATCAAAGCGTCGGCTTCGCGTTCGTACCACTGATTCAGAGCTGCGGTGCCTGAAGCGATGACTCCGGTGCCCAGCATCGTGTGAAACAGCAGCAGCGAATCGGCTTGTCCGTTCCACTCGTGCTTGTGTCCAAAGTAGTAGCCGACACCGGTGCTCATCAGGATGAGCCAGGTGATACGCGGTTTCGTCAGCTCGTAGTAGTGGCGCATTGGCAGGAGTTACGCAGCTTCCAGCGGAGAAAGGTTGCGTCGAACAATGATAGCGAGCGCGACACTCGAGGCAAGTGTCAGGGCACCGACGGCGACGTGGAGCACTGTGAACGTGACCATCAGCGGCATGGGTTGCACTGCGTCGGCGTAGGCAATTCGAGTCATGTACGCCGCGATGCCGAGGAAAACCTGGCTAAACGTGATGCCCGCGAGCGTTAGCGCCGCGCGGCGAAGTTCCAGATGTTGAGAGTAATGCAGCGAAATGCGCAGGCAGAGCCACAGGATGACACCCGCCACAATCGGCGAGCCGCAGATGTGATAAATCGAACCGATTGCTTTGTGGCGTGCCGCAGCACCCAGTGCCAGCTGACAAACCACCAGGATCGGGGCCAACAGAGATAACCGGCGAATCGGCGCGGCCACGGATTCCTTCGTCACCGTCGGGCCGGCCAGCCACCAGGCAGACGTAAACATCGAGATCGCGACCGTTGTTGAGAAGAATAACTGCGCGAGCGTAGCGTGCGACGTGGAAACCCACCACGGTAAGAGCAGCAATACCGTCATGCCGCCCAGAATGCCCTGGGTAATCACGGCCAGCAGCGCGGCCACGCCCAGCATCCGGAGCCACTTCCGCTTCTCGGTCCGCGCCAGCCAAACCATCGAAACGATGGTGAACATGCCCACCATGGTCGCGATCATCCGGTGACCGTGCTCATAGAAGATGCCACCCTCCATCGGGGGCATCAGCTTGCCGTAGGAAAGGGGCCAGTCGGGAACGCTCAGGCCGGCGTCGCGGCTGGTCACCAGGCCTCCCGCCACTACCAGCATCAAAGTACAAACGGAAAGCAGGATCGACCACCGGTTCAGACCGGGTCGGTACACACTGTTAGCTGCCATAGGTGAACTCAATTGTTGCCGCTCCACTGGGGGCCACGGTCAGCTTGCCTTCTTTCGCGCCAAGCTTTTCGTGAATCGCCTCAACCGTATAGGTGCCGGGAGGCACGCCTTCGATGCGGAAACTTCCATCCGGTCCCGTCACGGCGAAAAACGGGTGCTTCGAAACGCCGATCCACGCACGCATCCAGGGATGGACGCTGCATGTGAACGGGAAGATGGTCTCTTCGTTGCTGAACTTCTTGAACTTGTGTTCAGCGCGCGGGGCCTGCGATTCGTTCCACGCGGGATTCTTCTGGCACTCGGCATGAACGTTGTGGTTCACCGGATCGCTGTTCAGAATCTCCAGATCCTGACCCTCCAGAATGCCCTGCATGTGCGGCGCGTACACGCAGCCATTTTGATCCAGCTTCGCGGTCTGAGCGGGGGGCGCCCAGCGAGCCGGAGTCAGACCATCTTTAATGTGGATGTAAACATTTCGCAGCGTCTTATTTGGATTGACGACCACGGTCTCGGCCCGAAACGGCGTCGGATGTTGCCGTTCGCAGTTCGGGTTCGAAGACATATCAATCACCGGCATCACCGGGGCTTCGCCCTGAAAAAGGACCTTGCCGCTGATGGTTCCGGCAGTTGCGGGATCGACTTTACCCTCCGGCAGGTTGGCAGCCGGGGCGCTGGAGGAGGTTTGTGTGGACGGTTGCGGGGAACTGCCGCACGCGGCCAGCAGAAGCAGTGGTGCTACCCCAAAAAAGCGTTTCAAGTTCCATTCTGGCATACGGGGCGGGTCGCTCTGCTTAAGTCGCGTTCACGTATTCTGTTGAGATGACACGAGGCAAGAAGTGGTTCGCGCTCTCGCTCCTGCAGTTGGTTATCGTTGTCCCGGTTGCCACTGTGGCGATGGGGGCATTCGCCGCGGAGAATGCGCTGCACCCCAGAACGGATGCGATTCCTCCCGTGTGCCCCTGCGTCGCGCACGTCCGATGCCGGAGTGTCGAGACCCTTGCCCCGGACGGGACACGCCTCAAAGCCTGGTATTACGAACCTGACAACCCAAACGGGGGCGCTGTTTTGATGCTCCACGGCGTCGGGGGCAACCGCACCGATGTCGTCGCGCTCGGCACCGTATTTGAAAAGGAAGGCTACTCTGTTCTGACCCCGGATCTGCGTGGCCATGGCGAAACCACTGGCCTGGTTACATACGGGGTGAATGAAGCCCAGGATGTTCGAGCCTGGGCGGACTGGCTTCTGAAGCAGCCTCACGTTGATCGCCTCAACGGTTTCGGTGCCTCGCTCGGTGCGTCCGTCCTGCTGGCCTCGCTCCAGACGGAAACTCGTTTCCGTGCCGTGATCGCCGAGAGTGCCTATTCTGACTTCCCGGCGATCGCGAAGGAACGAACCCATCGCAGTCTGCCCGTTCCGGCCAAATACCTCAGCGGGCTATTCGTCCAGGGTGGCCTCATTTGGACGAACCTGCGATATGGCATCAACCTGGCGAACGCCTCCGCTGTGGACGGCATCCGCGCCACCCATACCCCGGTCCTGCTGGCACACGGTCTGGCGGACAACCTGACCTCGCCGGACAATTCCCGCGCGCTCGCCGCCGCCAATCCTGCCATGACCCAGCTTTGGTTGATGCCAAATGCCGGACACGCCAACCTGTGGGCGACCTCACGGGAGGCGTTCGAAACCCGGGTCCTCAGCTTCCTCGCGCAACCCGGGCACGGGAAATGAACTCGGGCCTTTTGATACCCCTTTAGTCTTTGGAGGGGCAAGTTTACCACATTTTACAAACGTGCAGATTGCCCATGTCTGTGTGGTTCTGCACTACCCGTCGGGCCCTGGCTCTGCAGAAAGCCCGTTGCCGGATAGCGTCAACCTGTTGATATAGCAGTACAATCAAACGAAGGTAGTACAGGTGTGAGAATGGAAGCATCGCTCCCCGCCGAAGCGTTTGCCCCCTGTCTGGCCGTTACAACAGGCCAGGGCCATATATGATTTCTTCTTGGCCCTGACTCGACACCGTTACCTCCGACCAGGGACTGTAGTCATAAGTAGATACAGTAATCACGACAACGCGGGCTGAATGACGACGAATACTTCCAATAACCTTTCTGAGCCGGTCAATCCGGCGCTCGGGCAGTCCCCCAAAGAGGACAAGCCCAAGAAGCGCGGCCTGATCTGGGTTCTGATCCTCCTCATCATTGCCGGCGTTGCCGGCTATGCCGTTTGGAGGGCCAGCCAGCCCGGCTTCAATGCACCACCACAAACTGGCGGCGGTGGTCGCGGGGGTGGTCGCGGTCGTGGTGGCTTCGGCCCCACGCCGGTTTCCGTTGCCAAGCCCCACAAGGCGAACGTCCCTGTCTATCTGAATGGCCTCGGCAACGTCACCGCTTTCTATACGGTCGTTGTTCGCAGCCGTGTTGACGGCCAGCTGATGAGTGTTGGCTTTAAGGAAGGGGAAACCGTGAAGCAGGGTCAGGTCCTTGCCGAAATTGATCCCAGGCCCTTTGAGGTGCAGTTGCAGCAGGCGCAGGGCACCCTTGCCCGCGACACGGCCACCCTCGCCAACGCGAAGCTTGATTTCGAGCGTTACACCCAGCTCCTCGCGCAGGACGCGATTCCGAAACAACAGCTCGACACGCAGCGCGCTCTCGTTTCTCAGCTGGAAGGCAACATCAAGACTGATGAAGCCAACGTGAATAATGCCCGTCTGCAGCTGACCTATGCCAAGGTGACGGCCCCGATTTCCGGCACCATTGGTCTTCGCCTCGTCGATCCGGGCAATATCGTCCGCGCGGGTGACCAGGGTGGGCTGCTCGTAATTACTCAGTTGCAGCCGATCTCGACCCTTTTCACCATCCCCGAAGATGCTCTTCCCCAGGTCATGGCCCGCATTCGCAAGGGTGTTCGCCTTACGGTGGAAGCGTTCAATCGCGACAACACCAAGAAGCTCGCCTCCGGCTACCTGCTGACGGTCGATAACCAGATCGATGCCAGCACGGGTACCTCGAAGATGAAGGCCGTCTTCGAAAACAAGGATAATTCGCTTTTCCCGAATCAGTTCGTCAATATTCGCCTCCTGGTAGACACGGAACACGATCAGATTGTGGTTCCCACCGCCGCCGTTCAGAGCGGTCAGCAGGGACCGTTCGTTTACGTAGTCAACGAAGAATCGAAGGTCTCGATTCGACCGGTAAAGCCCGGTACTTCCGATGGCGAAACCACCGTGATCAAATCGGGCATCGAGCTCGGCGAATCGGTCGTCATCGACGGCATTGATCGGCTGCAGAATGGCAGCACGGTTCGTGTCCGCAAGCCGGGTGAGGATCAGTTCGGCGGCGCAGGTGGTGGTCGTGGCCGTGGTGGCCGTGGCCGTAACGGCGCGGCCGGCGCAAGTGGTGGTACCGGTGGTGCACCCCCCGCTGGTGGCGCCGACGCCCCTGCCGGTGGTGGCGAAGGTCGTAGCGGTGGCGAAGGCCGCAGTGGCGGCCGTCGTGGCGGAGGTCGCAAACAGTGAACCCGTCGCGCGTATTCATCGAACGTCCGGTAGCAACCTCGCTCATGATGCTGGGGTTGGTACTGGTCGGAATCGTTGCATTCCTGCAGCTGCCGGTTTCGGCGCTCCCCCAGGTTGATTACCCGACGATTCAGATCCAGACCTTCTACCCGGGTGCCAGCCCGGAGGTCATGACATCTTCGGTGACCGCGCCTCTGGAAAAGCAGTTCGGCCAGGTGCCTGGTTTAACCCAGATGACCTCGGTCAGTTCCTTCGGCAGCTCCATCATCACCCTCCAGTTCGCGCTGGATCTCAACATCGACATCGCGGAGCAGGAAGTGCAGGCCGCCATCAACGGCGCCGGCACCTTCCTGCCCCGCGATTTGCCGACGCCCCCCATTTACGCCAAGACCAACCCTGCCGACTCTCCCATCCTGACGCTGGCCGTCACTTCCGACATCATGCCCCTCACAAAGGTGCAGGAACTGGCGGAAACCCGCATGGCGCAGCGCATTTCGCAGCTGAAAGGTGTCGGCCTGGTAACTATCAGCGGTGGTCAGCGTCCGGCAGTCCGCGTTCAGGCGAATCCGGTTGCTCTCGCCTCCTATGGACTCAGTATGGAGTCGCTCCGTTCGGCCCTTGCGACGGCGAACGTGAACGCGGCGAAAGGCAACTTCGACGGCCCCACCCAGGCGTGGACCATCAATAATAACGATCAGTTGCAGAGTGGCGCGCAGTATGCGCCCATCGTTATCGCCTATCGCAACGGCGCTCCGGTTCGCCTGCGCGATGTTGCCACCATTATCGACGGCGCGGAGAACAAGTTTCAGGCCGCGTGGGTGAACACCACGCCCGCCATCGTCGTCAACATCCAGCGCCAGCCAGGCACCAACATCATCGGTGTGGTCGACAACATCACCAAGCTGATCCCACAGATTCAGTCGTCTCTGCCAGAGTCGGTCAAAGTCAACGTGATCACGGATCGGACCACCACCATCCGCGCGTCGGTCGAAGACGTTGAGTTCACCCTTCTCCTCACCATCGCCCTCGTCGTGATGGTCATCTTCCTGTTCCTGCGTAGCTTTACCGCAACTATCATCCCGTCCATCGCCGTGCCTCTCTCGTTGATCGGCACTTTTGCGATGATGTATCTCCTCGATTACTCGCTGGACAACCTGTCGCTGATGGCGTTAACGATCTCGACCGGCTTCGTCGTTGACGACGCGATCGTGATGATCGAGAACATTTCCCGGTATATAGAAATGGGTGAGACTCCCATGGCTGCGGCCCTGAAGGGTTCGGCAGAAATCGGCTTCACCATCGTTTCGCTCACCGTGTCTCTGATCGCGGTGTTGATCCCACTGCTCTTCATGGCCGATATCGTCGGGCGCCTGTTCCGGGAATTTGCCGTTACCCTGGCTGTCACCATCATCATCTCGGCCTTCGTCTCTCTGACGCTGACTCCGATGATGTCGGCTCGCATTCTCCGTCACCACAATCCGGCAGAGGCCGGTTGGTTCTACAAGTCGTCGGAATGGTGCTTCGTGAAGAGTATCGAGCTTTATGGGTTGATTCTCCGTTTCGTGCTTCGGCACCAGACTGCCACGCTGTTGGTCGCGGTCGGGACGCTGGCGGCAACCGGATATCTGTACAGTATCGTGAACAAGGGCTTCTTCCCGGTGCAGGATACAGGCGTGATCCTCGGAATTTCCGAAGCGCCGGAAACTATCTCCTTCCCTGCGATGAGCATCAAGCAGCAGGAACTGGCGAAGGTTGTTCTGGAAGACCCGGCGGTCCTGAACCTCACTTCCTTCATCGGGGTGGATGGCTTCAACACAACGATTAACAGTGGACGAATCCAGATCACACTGAAGCCGCTCGAAGAAAGGAAAATCAGCGCATCGGCTGTGATTCGCCGTCTGCAGCCGAAGGTGGCCCAGGTTAATGGGATTAAGCTATTCCTGCAGCCTATTCAGGATCTGACCGTCGAAGATCGTATTAGTCGTACCCAGTATCAGTACGCTCTGGACGCTCCCGAAAAGAAGACCCTCGACGAGTGGGTTCCAAAACTGGTGGATCGTCTGAGTCAGATTCCGTCCCTTCGCGACGTCGCCAGCGACCTTCAAAACGGTGGCATTGGCCTCCACCTGGAAATCGACCGCGATACCGCCGGACGCTTCGGCATCACGCCCCAGAACGTGGACGATGCCCTCTACTCCGCGTTCGGTCAGCGTCAGGTATCGACAATCTTCACTCAGTCGAACCAGTATCACGTAGTGCTGGAAGCTGGCCCCGAATGGCAGGGAAGCGCCGACGCCCTCAAGCATCTTTATGTGCAGGTCGGCTCCGCCTCGCAAAACCTGGCCTCTACAGTCGCCCTTGCCGGTACCAATACCGCTCTCACCGGCGCTGCCCGTTTGTCACAGGTACCGCTCGAAAGCTTCACGCGGGTTAGGGAAGTGCCCGCGGCTCTGACCATTAACCACCAGAGCCAGTTCCCGTCGGCCACCATCTCTTTCAACCTGGCGCAGGGTGCCTCACTCGGTCAGGCTGTCGAAGAGATCAAGAAGGCGACCGCGGAAATCGGCGTTCCCGGCAGCCTGGAAACCACGTTCCAGGGTACGGCGCGCGCATTCCAGAACTCACTCGCCAACCAGCCATTCCTCATCCTGGCAGCCATCATCACGGTCTACATCGTGCTCGGCGTACTGTATGAGAGCTACATTCACCCCATCACGATTCTGTCGTCCCTGCCGTCGGCGGGTATGGGGGCCCTCCTCGCCCGTGTCCTCTTTAAGCAGGATCTCGACATCATCACCCTCATAGGCATCATCCTGCTCATCGGTATTGTGCAGAAGAACGCCATCATGATGATCGACTTTGCCCTGGAACTGGAGCGCAAAGAGAATAAGCCGCCGCTGGAGGCCATTTACCAGGCCTGTCTGCTCCGCTTCCGGCCCATCATGATGACCACGATGGCCGCCCTGCTCGGTGCGGTACCCCTCGCCTTTGGAACCGGCGTGGGTTCGGAACTTCGCCAACCGCTGGGTGTCACGATCATCGGTGGACTTGTCGTCAGTCAGGTTCTCACCCTCTTCACCACCCCGGTTGTCTACCTCTTCTTCGGTCGCCTGTCGGCGTTCTTCAACCGGAACAAGGGTAGTGAGCCGAACGAAAATATGACAGTGGTCCCGGAGGCCATGTGAGCGTATCCACCCCGTTTATCAATCGGCCGGTCGCGACCACTCTGCTGATGATTGGTGTGACCATCGCAGGGTGCCTGTCTTATACCCTGCTACCGGTTTCCCCGCTGCCGCAGGTGGATTACCCCACCATTTTCGTCAGCGCGAGTCTTCCAGGGGGTAGCCCGGAGGTTATGGCGGCCTCGGTGGCTACGCCCCTCGAAAAACAGCTCTCTCACATTGCCGGCGTCACGGAAATGACGTCAAACAGTTCACTCGGTTCCGCCAGCGTCATCCTCCAGTTCGATCTCAGCCGCGATATCAACGCTGCCGCCCGCGACGTGGCCGCAGCTGTTCAGGCCGCCAAAGCGTACCTTCCCGCGAACCTGCCGACGAATCCCCGCTACCGCAAGGTCAATCCCTCCGATCAGCCGATTCTCATCCTTTCGATGCAGTCGAATGTGGTGCCGACACCGCAGATGTATGACATCGCCTCTTCTGTGTTTGCCCAGAAGCTGGCTCAGATTGAGGGGGTTGGTCAGGTGCAGGTGGGTGGCAGTTCACTTCCCGCCGTCCGGGTCGAAATGAACCCGCAGCCCGTGTCCCGCTACAACGTGGGCATGGACCAGGTTGCCAGCTTTCTCCGGTCTGCCAACGCGAATGCCCCCAAGGGTGAAATTTCCAGCGACCAGTTCCGCTGGCCGCTTTCCACCAGCGATCAGCTGATGGAAGCCAAAGACTACCGCAATCTGGTCGTTCTGTACCGCAATGGCTCCCCGATTCGCCTTTCTGAACTCGGCAATGTGATCGATTCCGTTGAAGACGTTCGCAACATGGGTCTGGCGAACGGCAAGCCGGCCGTCCTGCTGATGATCAGTCGCCAGCCGAACGCCAACATTATTGAAACGGTGGATCGCGTCCGGGCCATCCTGCCCCAGTTCCAGGCAGCGCTCCCGCCCACCATCACTCTCCACGTCGATAACGACCGCACCAACACGATCCGGGCCTCGGTCCTTGATGCGCAGCAGAACATGATCATCTCCATCAGCCTGGTGATCGTGGTTGTCTTCATCTTCCTGCGAAACTGGCGCGCGACCCTCATCCCCGCCATCTCTGTGCCGATCTCGCTCATTGGCACGTTTGGTGTGATGTACCTCTGTGGGTACACGCTCGACAACCTTTCGGTCATGGCACTAACCATCGCCACAGGTTTCGTTGTCGATGACTCGATCGTTGTGATTGAGAACATTACCCGGTACATCGAACAGGGTATGTCGCCCATGGCGGCGTCTTTAAAGGGTGCACAGGAAATCGGCTTCACTGTGCTGTCGATCAGTATTTCTCTGATCGCGGTCTTCATTCCCATCCTGATGATGGGCGGCATCGTCGGGCGCCTGTTCCGCGAATTTGCGGTCGTCCTCTCCACCGCCATTCTGATCTCTATGGTCGTGTCGCTCACGGCGACCCCCATGATGTGCTCCCGGATGCTGAAGACAAACCACAATCCGGGCTGGATGTACCGGACCACGGAACGCTTCTACCAGTGGATTATTTCGACGTACGCTTCCGCGCTCCACGTGGTGCTCAAGCATCCTGCGCTCACCATGGTGGTGATGGCGGCGACGATCGGCGTGAACGTTTACCTGTATGTCCAGATCCCGAAGGGCTTCTTCCCGCAGCAGGATACGGGCCGCCTTCAGGGATCCGTCCAGGGCCAGCAGCACATTTCCTTTGCGGCGCTGTCTGAAAAAGCTCGCTACTTTGAACAGCAGGTTCGCAGCGATCCCGCAGTCGATACCATCGACGTGTCAATCGGCGGCGGTGGTGGTGGACGTGGCGGCGGTGGCGGAAACAGCGCCATGATGTTCCTTCAGCTGAAGCCCATCGCGGAACGTAAAGCTACTGTGGATGAAGTAATTGCGCGGATTCGCCGGAAGACTGCCGGTATGCCTGGCGCGCAGCTCTTCCTGCAGGCAGCCCAGGATATCCGTATCGGTGGACGTCAGTCCAATGCGCAGTATCAGTACACCCTGCAGACGCAGGAATTGCCGCTGCTTCAGGAATGGGCTCCTCGCGTGATGCGTCGTCTGATGCAGTTGCCGGAACTGACAGACGTCAGTTCCGATCAGCAGAGTTCCGGACTTTCGTCCAACGTCACGATTGATCGCGATACCGCGTCTCGGCTTGGGCTGACGGCTCAGGCCGTAGACAGTGCACTTTACTCCAACTTCGGCCAGCGCCAGGTATCCACCATGTATAAGGCCATCAACCAGTACCATGTGGTTCTTGCGCTGGAGCAGTCCTGGTGGGCCAGCCCTGAAGTGCTGGAACGTATATACGTCCAGACACCCCGCGGTGTCAGTATCCCGCTGTCCACCTTCGCCACTTTCTCGGAGGGGCAGACGCCCTTGTCGCTGCCGCACCAGGGCCAGTTCCCCGCCACTACAATCTCCTTTAACCTTGCGGAAGGCGTGGCTCTCAGCGACGCTGTCGATGCCATCCACAAGGCGGAAATCGACATGGGTACGCCGACTTCCATTACCAGCAAAATGGCTGGTACGGCTCAGGCCTATCAGGACTCGCTCAAGAGCCAGCCCATGTTGATTCTGACGGCCCTTCTCGCGGTGTACATCGTGCTCGGTATTCTCTACGAGAGCCTGATTCACCCGCTCACCATTCTCTCCACTCTGCCCTCGGCCGGTGTCGGTGCCCTCATCGCGCTGGTGCTGTTCCGAACGGAACTATCGATCATTGCCATGATCGCCATCATCCTGCTGATCGGTATCGTGAAGAAGAACGCCATTCTCATGATCGACTTCGCGCTGGCGGCGGAACGCAATGAAAACATGGATCCCCGCGACGCTATTTATCAGGCCTGCCTCCTGCGCTTCCGTCCCATTCTGATGACTACGGCGGCCGCGCTCCTCGGTGCGTTGCCCATGGCGCTCGGGACCGGTACAGGTTCGGAACTTCGCAAGCCGCTCGGTATCGCGATTGTTGGCGGCCTGATCGTCAGCCAGATGTTGACCCTTTTCACCACGCCGGTAGTCTACGTTCTGTTCGACCGCCTGCGTCAACGATTTGCTAAGAAAACGACCTCGCACAAACCCAGCCACCGCCCCGGAATTCTGATCCCCGGCGGAATCGCGGAGAGTGCCGACTAACGATGCGCCAAACCAAATACCTGCTCCTTATCTCTGTCTTCTGTACCGGTTGCGTGCAGGTTGCGCCCAAATACCAGAAGCCCGCCCTCACCGTGCCGCCCGCTCCGAAGTTCCAGGAGTTGACCGGCAGCGACGAGTGGAAGACTGCTGCTCCCGCTGATGCTGTGCTGAAAGGCAAGTGGTGGGAAATGTTCGGCGACCCCCAGCTCAACAAGCTGGAAGAACAGGTCGACATCAACAACTTCAACGTAAAGCAGATTGAAGCACAGTTTCGCCAGGCTCGCGCGCTCGTCCTGGTGAACTCCGCCAACCTGTACCCAACCATTGGGACCACGCCCTCCATCAGCGAGACGGACCGTGGCGCGAATGCTGGTGGTCGTGGCTTCGGATCGACATTTAACGTGCCGTTCTCGGCCAGCTGGGAACCCGATCTCTGGGGCCGACTCCATACCATCATCGAGGGCAACACTGCCAACGCCCAGGTCTTCGCTGCTGACATCGAGAACATCCGTCTCAGCGTTCACGCGACCCTTGCCATCAACTACTTCAATCTGCTTGCCAACGACATGCAGCTGGAACTTCTGAACACCACCATCGATGCTTATCAGAAGTTTCTGACGCTGACCATGAATCGGTTCAATGGCGGTGTCGCTTCGAAAGTGGACGTGACGCTGGCCCAGACGCAGGTATACAACACGCAGGCTCAGGCGACAGACCTCGCTGTGCAGCGCAATCAGCTGGAACATGCCATCGCGGTTCTGATTGGCCAGAATCCGGCTGGTTTCTCGATTCCCCGCAGTCGGATTGCCGCTCCTCCACCTCCGGTGCCGGTTGGCCTGCCCTCTCAGCTTTTGGAACGGCGTCCCGACATCTCCGCACAGGAACGTCTGGTGGCCGCTGCGAATGCCAACATTGGTCTGGCGAAGATCGCGTTCTATCCGAATGTGACTCTGAACGCCTCCACCGGACTTTCCAGCGGCAGCTTGTTCAGTCTGCTCTCCTGGGCCAGCCGTACGTGGTCTGCCGGCCCGAACGCCTCCCAGACTCTGTTCGATTTCGGTCGCCGTGATGCCCAGTTGCTGCAAGTGCAGGCGGCGTATGACTCTACGGTTGCCGTCTATCGCCAGCTCGTCCTGACTGCCTTCCAGCAGGTGGAAGATAACCTCTCCACCCTCCGCGTGCTCGCTCAGGAATCGGAGACCCAAGCCAGGGCGGTAGCGTCCGCCGAGCAGTCACTGGCGCTTATAACCGAACGCTACAAGGCTGGTACGGATTCGTACCTGAACGTCATCACCACGCAGACGATCACCCTCGCTGGCGAACGCACCGCGGTGACACTCCTCGGACGCCGGATGACAGCCGCCATCAACCTGATCCTCGCGCTGGGCGGAGGTTGGGACTCCTCCAGTCTGCCGACTCTGCAGCAGATCAAGGACCCGGCGATGGCCGATCCTGCCAACACGAACAAGGTAGCCCGGACCCAGACGAACTAACCCGTCAACCGGACGCTCAGTACAGGATCCCGCCCGATGAGGCTTCTCATCGAGGCGGGATCTTTGCGTTACGGTACGCTGGAAACAGTGAAGAAACCCGAAATCATGAGTCCGGCCGGCTATTGGCCACAACTCCACGCCGCCATCGAAGCGGGCGCGGATGCCGTCTATTTCGGACTGAAGCACTTCACGGCCCGGGCTAAAGTTGGGTTCGAAATTTCAGAGTTGCCGGACGTCATGCGGACCCTCCACGCGCGTGGTGTCCGCGGCTACCTAACCTTTAATACCCTGGTCTTCGAACATGAGCTCCAGTCCGCAGCCGACGTGATTGCGCAGGTCGCCGAAGCCGGCGTCGATGCGCTGATCGTGCAGGACGTGGCGATCCTCAAGCTTGCCAGGCAGATCGCGCCGAACATGGAACTCCACGCAAGCACCCAGATGAGTGTGACCGATTCTGCCGGGGTACGGTTTGCGCAGTCGCTGGGTGTCACCCGTGTTACCCTCGCCCGCGAGCTTTCAATTCCCGAGATCAAGACCATCTTTGACCAGACCGGCTGTGAACTCGAAATGTTCGTTCATGGTGCACTCTGTGTTGCCTACTCCGGCCAGTGTTTCTCTTCCGAAGCCTGGGGCGGCCGTTCAGCCAACCGCGGCCAGTGTGCACAGGCTTGCCGGTTGCCATATGAACTGCTGGTGGATGGGGAACTCGAACCCCTCGGTGATGCTCGTTACCTCCTCTCACCTGGAGACCTTTACGCCCTGGAGCAAACGGCAGACATCGTGGCAGCCGGCGTCGGGGCGCTGAAGATTGAAGGTCGCTATAAGGACGCCGATTACGTCGCGCTCACCACGAACGCCTACCGGAAGGCTGTGGATGCCGCCTGGGCTGGCCAGCCCGTGAACGTCGCGCCGGAAGAGAAACTGCGGCTCGAACAGGTCTACTCCCGCGGTCTGGGTGCGCACTTCGTGACCGGTACGAATCATCAAACCGTCGTGCAGGGCAGGGCACCGCGCCATCGCGGCATCCTGATGGGCACGGTTGTGGATGTAGCCCCGGAGACCGTGACCATTCGTCCCGAGAAGGCCCACCGAGTCGCGCCGTTGAAAGCAGGTGACGGCGTGGTATTTGATGCGGCGTCGTGGCGGAGTCCGGGGGAACGCGAAGAAGGGGGGCGTCTCTTTGGGGTCGCCGCCGGACGGGACGGTCTGCTGACCCTGGAGTTCGGCAATCGCGCCGTCAATTTCTCCCGAGTCCGTCCAGGCGATCTTCTCTGGCGGACCGACGATCCGAACCTGGCTCAGGCGGTACGTCCGTTCCTGGAACCAGTGGCGCCGGTCCATCGTCAGGGCGTGACCATTCGAGTAACCGGTCAGGCCGGGGAACCGCTTCGCACCGACTGGTGGCTGACCGCAAAACCGGAAGTGACGGCCCATGCTGTCTCGGAATCGGCACTGAGCGAAGCCCGCAACCGGGGCCTCAGCGAGGAGCAACTCCGCGACCAGTTCGGTCGCCTTGGGGGGACTCCTTACACACTGGATACCCTCGAACTCGACCTCACGGGGTCGCTATTCGCTCCGGTTTCCATGCTCAACCAGGTCCGTCGGGACGCCGTCAGCGCTCTCGCGGCACTCCAGGAACACCATGACTCCGGCCCGGTTCACCATGTCACTGTGACCCATCCTGAACCGCAGGCGGACACCGAGACGGGTAACCCTCAGTTTCACCTCCTGGTCCGTACCCAGGAGCAACTGGAGGCAGCTCTGCTGCTCCAACCCGCCAGCATCACGCTCGACTACCTCGATCTTTATGGTCTCCGGCCCTCGGTCGAGCGGGTGAAAGCCGCGGGCCTCACGGTCCGTGTCGCCAGTCCCCGCATCCTGAAGCCCGGCGAGGCCCGTATCGTGAACTTCCTCACCAGCCTCGATTGTGAGATCCTGGTCCGGGCGACCGGAATTCTTCACACGCTCCGGCAACAAGCCACCCGGCCGCTCATCGGTGACTTCAGCCTCAACGCGGCCAATGCACTTTCGGCAGCCGAGTATTTCGAACTCGGAATTGCCCGTCTCACTCCCACGCACGACCTCAATGCGGCCCAGGTGGCCGATCTTGCCCGGGCCGGGAATCCGGGAAAAATCGAAGCCATCGCCTACCAGCACCTTCCGGTGTTCCACACCGAGCATTGTGTGTTCTGTCGCTTCCTCTCCACCGGGACTACCTACCGAGACTGCGGCCGACCCTGCGAAAAGCACCGGGTCGAACTCCGCGACCAAAGTGGTCGGGCGCATCCTGTCATGGCAGATGTCGGTTGCCGGAACACCGTTTTCGGTGCCGAGGCTCAGGACGGCAGTGGGCATTTGAAGCTCTGGCTCGACGCCGGCATCCGGCATTTCCGCCTGGAATTCGTGCACGAGACGGGCGCCGAAGTGACGGCGGTGGCCGAAGCCTGGCAGCAGGCGCTCGACGGCCGAATCACTCCAGCCCAGCTTCACGCGGAACTCCGGGCCGTTGCACCTGGCGGCACCACCCAGGGGAGCCTGTACATCGCCAACAATTACCAGGTCTTACCGATCCTTCAGTAAGCGTCTCGATATACTATTGGTTTCCCATGCCAACTCTCGACGTTAACGAGATCTGTAAGATCCTGCCGCACCGTTTCCCCTTCCTTTTGGTTGATCGCATTCTCGAAGTTGACGATGAAAGCATCGTTGGCATCAAGAATGTCACGGCGAATGAACCCTTCTTCCAGGGCCACTTTCCCGATTTTCCGGTTATGCCGGGTGTTCTGATCATCGAAGCGATGGCCCAGACGGCGGGCATTCAGGTCCTCCGCAGCATTCCGGATCGTGATAAAAAGCTCGTTTTCCTGGTCTCAGTTGACGCTGCCCGCTTCCGCCGTCCGGTCGTACCAGGAGACCAGTTGCGCTTCGAAATGCGCGTGATCAAACGTAAAGGTTCGGTCGCCAAGATGGCTGGCAAGGCTTATGTCGATGGCAAAGTTGTCGCCGAAGCCGAAGTGATGTGCAAGCTCGAAGACAAGGTCGATCACGACCAGGTCCCGGCACCTCAGGCAGAATAATGCCGGTTCACCCGACGGCAATCGTCGATCCGGGCGCGAAGATCGACCCCTCGGCCGAGATCGGGCCTTTCTGCGTCATCGGGCCAGAGGTCGAAATCGGAGCCCATACGCGCCTGATGGCCCACCTTTATGTGGAAGGTCCTACAACAATAGGAGAAGATAACATCTTCTTCCCGTATGCCTCCATTGGTGTCGCCTCACAGGATCTGAAGTACAAAGGCGAGCGGGCCATCACGACCATTGGTAACCGGAACCGTATCCGGGAGTTCGTTACTGTCCACCGCGGTACTGAGGGCGGGGGGCTGGTAACGTCCATTGGCGATGACTGCCTGCTGATGACTTATGCCCATGTCGCGCACGATTGCCGCATCGGGAACCATGTGATCCTGGGTAACAGTGTCGGTTTGGCTGGTCACGTGACCGTGGAGGACTGGGCGGACGTCAGTCCGTTCAGCGGTGTGCACCAGTTCTGCCGGATCGGGAGGCACTCGTTTATCGGCCCTTACAGCGTGATTAAGCAGGACGTAATGCCTTATTCTTTAACGAGTTACCAGCCGGAAGTTCAGGTATATGGTGCGAACTCGATCGGGCTGAGCCGCAGAGGGTTCGAGAAGTCGTCTATCGAGGCCCTGCAGACCTCACTGCGCCTCCTGACTCGCGCCGGACTGAACACCACGCAAGCCGTCGAGCGTATTCGGGCTGAGGTTTCGCCGTGCGAGGAAGTCGATACTCTGTTGGAGTTCATTGCAACTTCAGAACGCGGCATCGTAAAGGGATGAAGTACGGCATCATCGCCGGCAACGGACGTTTCCCTGTGCTCGCACTGGAGACGGCGCGCAAACAGGGCGACGAGGTTGTCGTCTTTGCCATCCGCGAAGAGGCCTCCCCGGAAGTGGAAGCGCTGGCCTCGAAGTGTTACTGGATCTCTCTCGGCGAACTCGGCAAGCTGATCGATGGCTGCAAAAACGAAGCCATTTCGAAGATCATGATGGCCGGGCAGGTGAAGCACGCGAAGATCTTCTCCAGTATCCGGCCCGACTGGCGTCTGGCGAAGGTGTTGTTGACGCTCGCGACTAAGAATACAGATTCCTTGATTGGTGGTGTTCAGCAAATTCTTTTGAATGAAGGGATTGAGTTGGTTGACTCAACTCTTCTGTTGAAGCCGCTTCTGGCCACCGCCGGAGCCATGACGAAGCGGAAACCGGACTCGGACGAACGTCGCGACATCGAATATGGTCGACGGATCGCCAACGCCCTTGCCAGTTTGGACCTGGGGCAAAGCGTAGCGATCGCAGATCGGGCCTGTGTGGCGCTGGAAGCCATGGAGGGGACCGATGCCATGCTCCGTCGGGCTGCGAGCCTCGTG
>CANIHR010000063.1 GCA_947467185.1 Bryobacterales bacterium | reverse complement strand
TTTGACACCCTGGTCTCCCCCTGGCTTAGTGCCGGCCGAACCTACCGGATCGACTATGTCCCAGGCGTAATGCCGCACTACATGGCCTCCAAAGACACGCTGGTGCTCCACCTCCTCGCCGACACCGGCAACAAGAACAAGCACCTCCGCGCACGGGAAGAATTTGTTACGGTCCCGGTCCGCTTTGCTGTCAAAATCCCTAAGGGCCGCACCGTAAAATCCGCGACCCTGTTACACGCCGGCAGAACCCTCGGCACCACCCTCCGCGATGGCTGGCTCGAAGCCACAATTCCGCAGGTCCTCATCCACGAAGCAGTAGAGGTCTCACTCACATGAAAAAAGTAATCATCGCCCTGTTTGCACTCACCACCATGGCCTTCAGCCAGGGCACTACAGCCACCATTCAGGGACGCATTGCCGATCCCAGCGGAGCCGTAATCGCGGGCGCGGACGTCACCGCTCTCAACGTGGATACCAACGAGTCCCGCAAGGTGGCGTCGCTCGGCGACGGCAGCTATACGCTCCAGTTTCTGCCCATCGGCAAATACAACCTCACCATCTCCTCCGCTGGTTTCCGGACCTTTGAACGCAAGGACATCGTTCTCGAAGTCGGTGCCAACGCCCGCATTGATGCCACCCTCGCGGTCGGCGCCGTCACCGACTCCATCGTTGTCGACGAGGCCGTAGCGCCGATCGTCGAGACCACGTCCCCCTCACTCGGCCAGGTAGTGACCAATACGGAAATCAACAACCTGCCGCTGGTGAATCGCGATATCTACACCCTGCTCTCCCTCACCGCCGGCGTCGACACCACCGACGCCGCCGCCGATAACTTCGGCGCGCCTATGCAGGTCACCATCGTCAACGGCGCACCCAACTCGGGCATCGGTTCTGTGAACTACACGCTCAATGGCGGCAGCAACACCAACGGCCTTCGCAACACCGGCAACGTCGCCCCCAACCCCGACGCCATCCAGGAATTCCGCGTTCAAACCAACAGCTTCCCGGCTGACGAAGGCCGCTTCGGCGGCGGTACCGTCACCATGCTCACCAAGTCCGGCACCAACGCGTTCCACGGCACGCTCTTCGAATTTCTGCGCAACTCCAAAATCAATGCCAACCGGTGGGTCCCCGGCCAGGGTACGCTGCTCCGCGATCCCCTCCACCGCAACCAGTTCGGCGGCACCATCGGTGGCCCCATCCGCAAGGACAAGACATTCTTCTTCGCCTCTTACTCAGGACTCCGCGACCGGACCGCTATTTACAACAACACGGCTACGCCCCTCACCGACCGCGAACGCACAGGCGACCTTTCCCTCACTGCAGGCACCGCGCCCGTTGACCCTCTGAGCGGCGCCGCTTTCCCCGGCAAGATCATCCCGACCTCCCGCCTCGACCCCGTCGCGAAAAAGATCACCGACACCTACATTCCCCGCCCCAACCTGAACAACGGGCTCTACGAAGCCCAACTCGGCCACCCGAAGGACACCAATGAGTTCATTGGCAAGGTCGACCACAACCTGACGCAGTCACACCGGCTGCAGGGCAGCGTGTTCGAAACCTCCGGCTCCGATCTGGTCGGGCTCCTCGGCAACATCCCCTGGGTCAGCCGCAACTTCACCTGGCGTCAGTACAACTGGAACGCATCCGACACCTGGATTCTCTCCCCCACCAAAGTGAATGAATTCCGCGCCGCCTATATTCGCGATTTCGGGGGCCGTACCAACGGCCCTGCCATCTCCCTGGGCGACCTCGGTTCGCTCTATAAAATCCAGGGCGCACCGTCCCTTCCTCAGATCTCCGTCGCGGGCCGCTTCAACCTGACCAGCGCCATCCCCGGCCCCGTCGCAGGCAGCAATCTCTATCAGATTCGGGATCTGCTGAGCATCTCCGCCTCCCGGCATTCCATCCGCATCGGCGGCGAAGCAATGCTCGAAAAAATGATTCACGACACGCTGCTGAATAACTACGGTGCCTTCAACTTCACCACCACCAACCCACGGGGTTCAAAGAACGCCACCGCCGACTACCTGCTCGGCCTGCCCGCCACCATGAATCAGGACGCGCCCACCACCAAGATCAACAATGACTGGTACTTCGCCTTCTACGTTCAGGATGACTTCCGCGTCAACTCGCGGCTCACCCTCAACCTCGGCGCACGCTGGGATATTCAGACGCCCATCACCGACCCCTTCAATCGCTTCCTGACCTTCGTCCCCGGTCAGAAATCGACCATCGTACCCTCGGCACCCACGGGCCTCCTCTTCCCCGGTGACACCGGCGTCGGCCGCGGCATCATCACCACCGCCTGGAACCACATCAGCCCCCGCATCGGCCTCGCCTGGGATCCGTTTGGTGACCGCAAGACCGCCATCCGCGCCGCCGCCGGCATCTTCTATGGCAGCATCTCCGGCAACGAATGGAATACCTCGTCGGATAACCAGCCCTTCGCCATTCGCCAGCAGTTCAACGACGTTTACTCGCTCTCCGACCCCTACAAACTGCAGCCTGGCGGAGTTGGTCCGTTCCCCTACAGCTATTCGCCTTCTGCGCCGCGCTTCATCGCGCCCTCGGCCACGGTCGGCATTTCGCTCGACTACAAGTCGCCCTACACGTATCAGATGAACTTCGCGGTACAGCGCCAGTTGACCAACACCACCAGCCTCACTGTCGCCTACGTTAACAATCTGACCCACCGCATCCCGGCCATTCAGGACATCAACTATCCTCTCCTCACGGGGACCCCAACGACTGCCAACGTCAATGCGCGGCGCCCCTACCTGCCCGGTACACTCTCCAGTATCGGCATGATCAAGTCGATCCTGAACTCGGCCTATCACGGCATGCAGATCACGGGTGAGAAGCGCCTGTCACACCACTTCATCGCCAAGGGCTACTACACCTTCGGCAAGGGCCTCGACGCCGTGAACACCCAGAGCAGCACCCTGCAGGCCGCCACCGACTGGACCAACATCCTGCTCGACCGTGGCCGCGCCAACAATGATCGCCGCCACAGCGCCGTCATCTCGGGAGTCTGGGAACTCGACTACTTCCGCCACACCGCCACGCCCATCCGTCTGATCGCGGGAGGCTGGTCTATCGCCACCATCGCCAGCTTGCGCAGCGGCACCCCGCTCAGCATCACCACCGGCACGGACAACAACTTCGACGGCACCAACAATGACCGCGCCGACCTGATTGGCGACCCGCGCCTGGATCCCGGCCGCGCCCGCAGCGCCGTCGTCGACCAGTGGTTCAACACCGCCGCCTTCAGCCGCACCACGCAGTTGAAGAACAATTACGCGGGGACCTCGGGCCGCGGCATTATCGATGGGCCGGGCCTGAAGAACGTCGACATGACAATCTCCCGTACCTTCAAGCTAAGGGAAAAGACGACTCTCCAGTTCCGCGGCGAAGCCACCAACGCGCTGAACATCGTGAACCTGTCGAACCCCGGCACCAACGCCAACACCGCCGCGACGTATGGAAAGGTCACCACCGCCCGCCCGATGCGGCAGGCGCAATTGGGCCTGAAACTGGTTTTCTGAGGCACAGTCATAGCGTAAGCTGCTTAGAGGATGCCCATGAACGCCACCTTCGCAGTTACCACCAAAAGACTAGCCGCCAGCGCCCTGCTGGCGGTGGCCATTTTCGCAATTAGCCCCGGCCCCGTGCATGCCCAGCCGCCCGGTGGGCGAGGCGGGCGAGGTGGCGGCCGAGCGGGCTTCGTTGCCCCTTTGTTTACCGCGCTGGACGTCGATAAGGACGGCGCGGTCACAAGCAGCGAAATGAAATCGACCTTCGACGGCTGGTACACCACCTGGTCTGCCAGCGGAAACCTCGGCCAGGATCAGCTTCTGGCTGGCTTGAACGGCGTCTTCGGCGTTGTGCCAGGTACCCCGGAGCGGGGTAACGGAATGAACACCTTCAACGCGGCGGGGAACACCCGCGTGCTGGTACCAGAGCAGGCAGAGGTGGATGCCATGATGGCCGCCCTGCCCACCACACCCGGCGCAAAACCGGCCAAAGCCCGCAAGGTTCTGGTCTTCGCACATACGGGACCCGGTGGCTTCGTTCACGCATCAATTCCGCTGGCAGCGAAGACGGTGGACGCCCTCGGTAACAAGGGAGATCTCTGGACGACGACTGTCAGCTACAATCCGGCCGACATCACTGCGGCCAACCTGAAGCAATACGACGCGATCTTCCTTGACAGCAACACCACATGCTTCCTCGACGATGTGGACCCCGCGGTCACAACCGCCCGCCGTACCGCTTTCCTCGACTTTGTGCGGGATGGCAAGGGCATCGCCGGTATCCACGCGGCCACAGATTCTTATCACAGCGATTGCGTAGCCGCCTGGTCCGCCGTGAAACGCGGTGTGGCGGGCGGTATCGGTGGCACCGTCGCCAACGCTCTCTCGACCCAACTGATGGCCCAGGGCGATGCCGACAAAAACGGAACGCTCTCCCGGGCGGAGTTTGCCGCTGCAGCGGGAACCTGGTTTGCGAAGCTGGACAAGAGCAATTCCGGCAAGGTCGCCTCAGCGGACTTCGACAGCGGGGTCATTGGCCTGCTCACGCCTCCCGGTGGACGCGGACGGGGTGGCGAAGCCGCACCCGTTCTGCAGTGGCCGGAGTTCAACAAGCTCATCGGCGGTTACTTCAAGTTTCACTGGCTCGATCCGCAGCTGATCCACGTGAAGATCGACGACGCGAAGAGCCCCCTCACCGCAATGTTCCACGGCCAGGAATTTGAGATCCGCGACGAAACCTACACGTTCGCGCAGGATTCCTTCTCCCGCTCAAACGTCCACGTGCTCACCAGCATCAACTTCGACAAAATGAGCGCCGAAGACAAAGCGAAGGAATCGAATCCCCGCACCGACGGCGACTACGCCCTCAGCTACATTCGCCGCGAAGGTAAGGGTCGCGTGTTCTACGAAGGTCACGGACACGCCGCCCGCGTCTACACAATGACGCCGATGCTGGAACACATCCGCGCCGGTATTCAATATGCCCTCGGAGACCTGAAAGCAGACGACAGCCCCTCAAAGAAGTAACACGACTGCAAACGGAAAAAGGGCCCGTCCGGTTGGACGGGCCCTTTTTTATGAATCTGACAAGCGGTTTAGCGCTGGGACAGTTCAATGCCGGTGAAGAAATACTTCAGCTCTTCCGCTGCCGTTTCCGGAGCGTCCGAACCGTGAATCGAGTTGCGTTCAATGCTCTCCGCGAACAGCTTGCGGATGGTGCCGTCAGCCGCGTTCGCGGGGTTGGTCGCACCCATCACTTCGCGCAGCTTGAGAACCGCGTCTTCGCGTTCCAGAGCCATCAGGATGACCGAGCTTTCCGTCATGAACTTCACGAGGGAAGCAAAGAACGGACGGGCTGCGTGAACGGCATAGAAACCTTCCGCCTGCGACTGGCTGAGCCGGGTCATGCGGAGGGCAACAATGCGGAAGCCATTCGCTTCCAGAAGGCTGAGGATCTTGCCTGCGTGGCCGTTCGCTACTGCGTCGGGCTTAATGATCGAAAAAGTTGTTTGCATGTTCTCTTGAATCTCTACTTAAGAAGTTTCTGAATGTTCTCGCCGATTTGCGCGGGTGAAGAACAAACCAGGATGCCGGCTTCTTCCATCGCCTTGATCTTGTCGGAAGCCGCACCCGAACCACCGGAAATGATGGCGCCCGCGTGACCCATACGGCGTCCCGGAGGCGCCGTCTGGCCGGCAATGAAGCCGACGACGGGTTTGCGAACGTGTTCCTTGATGTAAGCTGCGGCGCGCTCTTCGGCGTCACCACCGATTTCACCGATCATCACGATAGCGTGCGTGTCGGGGTCTTCGTTGAGCAACTTGATCGCGTCGGTGTGATTCGTACCGATGATCGGGTCACCACCGATGCCGATGCAGGTTGACTGGCCGATACCGAGCTTCGTCAACTGGCCAACAGCTTCGTAGGTCAGGGTGCCGGAGCGGGAAACCACGCCGACGTTGCCTTCCAGGTGGATGTGACCCGGCATGATGCCGATCTTGCACTTACCCGGCGAAATGATGCCAGGGCAGTTCGGACCAATCAGGCGTGAAGTCTTGGTCTTCAGGAACGCCCAGGCCTTCACCATGTCGATCTGCGGAATGCCTTCGGTGATGCAGACGATGAGCAGAATGCCGGCGTCCGCCGCTTCCATAATGCCGTCCGCCGCGAAAGGGGGCGGGACAAAGATCACGGTCGCATTCGCGCCGGTCTCTTTCACTGCTTCCGCAACGGTATTGAAAACCGGACGATCCAGGTGCGTGCTGCCACCCTTGCCGGGGGTAACACCACCAACGACCGTGGTGCCATAAGCAATCGCCTGAGTCGCGTGAAACGTGCCTTCACGGCCCGTGAAACCCTGCACCAGCAGGCGGGTATTTTTATCAACCAGAACGGCCATTAGTTCGAACCTCCCGCAGCGGCAACAACCTTCTCAGCCGCGTCCTTCATGCCATCGGCCACAATGAAGTTGAAGCCCGATTCCTTCAGAATCAGTTGGCCTTCCTTCACGTTCGTGCCTTCCATACGGATCACGATCGGCACCGAAATACCGAGGTCGCGCGCAGCAGCAACCACGCCACTGGCGAGCGTGTCGCAACGCAGAATGCCACCAAAGATGTTGATGAGGACAGCCTTGACCGACGGATCGCCCAGCAGAATCCGGAACGCGTTCTTCACCTGTTCCGCGCTCGCGCCACCGCCGACATCCAGGAAGTTCGCCGGCGTGCCGCCCGCGTACTTAATGATGTCCATCGTCGCCATCGCCAGACCGGCGCCGTTCACCATGCACGCGATGTTGCCATCGAGCTTGATGTAGTTCAGGCCGAACTTCGATGCTTCGACTTCCAGCGGATCTTCTTCGTTGACGTCGCGCAGCTCAACCACGTCCTTGTGGCGGAACAGAGCGTTGTCATCGAAGCCGATCTTCGCGTCGAGGGCGTAGACCTTGTTGTCCTTCGTCAGGATGAACGGATTGATTTCCGCGAGCGACGCGTCCATCTCCATGCAGGCCTTCGAAAGCGCCATGATCGCGTGGACCGCGCCATTGATCGCTACGGACGGGATGCCGATCCCGAACGCCAGCTTGCGCGCCTGATACGGCTGCAGGCCGATACCCGGATCAATCACTTCCTTGAGGATGGCTTCGGGATTATGCGCCGCCACTTCCTCGATATCCATGCCGCCGGCTGCCGACGCCATGAAAATGATCTTGCCGGTGCCACGATCCAGAACAATACCGAGGTACAGTTCCTTATCGATAGGCAGCGTCTCTTCCACCAGCAGGCGCTGAACCAGCCGGCCTTCGGGTCCGGTCTGGTGCGTGATCAGCGTCATACCGAGAATCTTCTCGGCGATGACAGCTGCTTCATTCGCATCCTTCGCGACCTTCACGCCGCCGCCCTTGCCGCGGCCTCCGGCATGGATTTGCGCCTTCACCACGACGCTCCCGCCGAGTTCTTTCGCAATCGCCTCGGCTTCGGCGACGGAGTACGCCACCTTCCCGCGAGGCACGGGGACGTTGTATTTGGCAAGGATTTCCTTGGCCTGATACTCGTGGATTTTCATGTGGGACGAACGAACCGCTTATGCTGAGATCTGTAATGAAATGCAGCCCGGCACAAGGCCAGCTGCAAACCTCAACTTTAGCATGACACTGGAACTCCTCCATGCCGTGGTGGCGGGTCGATCCCTCACCGAAGAACAGGCCGAGACCGCGATGCGGACCCTCCTGGCAGGGGAATCCACCCCGGTTTTGACCGCCGCCTTCCTCACCGCTCTTCATATGAAGGGCGAAACGGTGGAGGAACTTACGGGCTTTGCCCGCGCCATGCGCGCCGCTGCCGTCACGCTGCCGATCTCTGAGGCCTGCCGCCCTGTGCTCGACACTTGTGGCACCGGCGGCAACCCTACCGCCGGCTTCAATATCTCCACCACCGCCGCGTTTGTCATCGCGGGAGCCGGGGTCCGGGTCGCCAAACACGGCAATCGCTCCATCACCAGCCGTTCCGGGTCGGCCGACCTTCTGGAAGCTCTGGGCGTCAAAACCGCCACCACGCCCGAAGTCGTCGCCCGTTGCGTGGAGCGCGCCGGAATTGGGTTCCTTTTTGCGCCTTCGTTCCACGGGGCCGTCAAATACGTCCAGCCTGTCCGGCTGGAACTGAAGTTCCGCACCGCGTTCAACTTCCTCGGGCCGCTAACCAACCCGGCCGGAGCCGAAATGCAGGTCGCCGGCACCTGGTCGGTTGCCGCCGCCGAAATGATCGCCGGGGCGTCGGCAAAACTGGGTCTCCAGCGCGGCTTTGTCGTGCACGCCGACGACGGCATGGGCGAGGTCAGCATCTCCGCCCCCACCACCGTTTTCTCTATCCGCGACGGCCAGGTGGAGCGGTTGCGGCTGAGTCCGCAGGATTTTGGGTTCGAATTTTCATCTCTCGATTCCATCCGTGGTGGCGACGTCGCCTACAACAAAGCCATCGCGGAAGCCGTCCTCTCCGGCCAGACCGGTGCCCCCCGCGACACCGTCATCATGAACGCCGCACTGGGTATCATCGCTGCGGGAAAAACCGAGTACACCCTCGAAGCGGCAGCTATGGCCACCGAGTCGCTCGACTCCGGTGCCGCCCTCCGCGCCCTCGCCAGCCTCCGCGAAGAATCAAATCTCCTGCCCTAAACTGGCAGTAGTGCTTCGCATCGAACGTATTGAAACCGTCCAGGTCCCGCCGCGCTGGGGTCTTCTCCGCATTCTCGTGGAAGGGGGGCTCGAAGGTTACGGCGATTTCAGCGTGGAAGGTCAGCTCAGTTCTACCGAAGCCCTGGTCCATGAACTCTCCGAGCACTTCATTGGCAAGGATGCCCGCGACCTGCGCCGTCTGGTCCGCGGCTGCTACGACCAAAACTTCTATCACGGTGGCCCGCACTACATGTCCGCTCTGGGGGGCATCGAAACCGCGCTCTGGGACATCCTCGGCAAAAGTCTGAACCAACCCGTTCACCGCCTGCTCGGCGGCGCGGTCCGCGACAAAGTGAAGGTTTACCGGTGGGCTGGTGGCAACAACAATTCCCCGGAAGCTGCGGCAGAGGAAGCCTCGAAAGTTGTCTCTGAAGGTGCCCGCGCCCTCAAACTGAACGCCTGCCCGCCTCTCGCCGCCATCGATACTTAGGGCGGAATCCGCGCCGCCGTGGCCCGCGCCCGCGCTGTCCGTGACGCCGTTGGCCCCGAAATCGACATCGCCTTCGACTTCCACGGACGCTGCAATGTCCCGATGGCCCGCCGTCTCGCGAAGGAACTCGAATTCGCCAGCCCGCTGTTCTACGAAGAACCCGTCCGCCCCGACTACAACCGCTGGATGCCCGAAATCGCTGCCACCACCCACATCCCCCTCGCCACCGGCGAACGGATGCACACCGTGGCCGAGTTCGCGACGCTCGTCGCCAACAAAGGCGCACACATCCTGCAGCCTGACCTGGTCCACATCGGCGGCATTATGAACACTGCCGAAGTAGGAGCGTTGGCCGAGGCCAACGGCATCGCCCTCGCCCCCCACTGCCCCCTCTCGCCCGTCATGTTTATGGCGTCCATGCAGGTGGTCGCCCAGTGCCGCGCCGGCTGGATTCTGGAATGGTCCAAGGGGATTCACTACAACGCGCACGGAGCAACCGGAGATGTCGACCCCTGGCTCCGCTACGTGGACGAGCAGGACTGGCCCCTGTTCGACACCGACGACACCGGCCACCTGCCCGTCACCGAACGCCCCGGCCTCGGAGTACAAATCAACTGGGCCGAGGTGCAAAAGGGAGCCAAAGAAGGCACAACCTGGCGCGACGAACTGATGAAACTCCCCGACGGGACGATTGCCAACTGGTAGCTAATGGCTGCTGGCGCGCTTCATCATCCACGCGCCCGTAATACAAACCAGGCACCCGACCACCGACACGATCACCACATGTTCGTGCCGGATCACCACGCCCAGCACCAGCGCGACAACCGGAATCAGGAACGTACTCCCAGACGCCCGGGCAGCGCCGAATTTGCCGGCCGCGGCAGCCATCAGGATATTCGCAATCGCGGTCCCGCCGATTCCCAGGGCCAGCAGCGAAAGCAAAGGCCACAGTTCCCACTTCGCCGCCAGCAACTCCGGCAGACCAAGTGGGGCCGTCAAAACCAACCCAACTAACTGTGCCCGCCAAATCACCGGCACCGCTCCATATTGCTGTTGCAAAGACCTCGCAATACTCAAAGCAATCCCATACGAAACCATCGCGATCATGATCAACGCGATGCCGAACAGACTGCTAGTGCCCTCATTCGCGGCAGGCAACCCAATCAGCACCGTGCCGCCCAGGCCAACCAGCAAACCCAGTGTCACGCCGCGCGACGGAGCCTTCTTCGCAATCAAACACGCTACAACTGTTGCAAATAAAGGATTCGCGCCGTTCAGCATCCCGGTCATCGCCGAAGACACCCTCTGCTCGGCAAATGGGAACATACTCAGCGGAAACGCGAACCAAAGCACACCCAGCCAGGCGACCTTGCCCCAGTCTTTCCGGGCAACCGGCTTACGCGCAGCAGGAAACAGCGCCAGCGTCAGAAACCCGACAGCGATCCGCATAAAGGTGATACCGTTCGGACTGACCGAACGCAACCCTTCCGCGATGAAAAGGAACGAAGCGCCCCAGATCAGCCCAGGCAATACCAGAAGTAGCCAGCCGGAATTCAATCATTCCATCCTGGCACGAAGCTGAATCAGGCGGCGGCAATCGCTCCGAACAACTCCGGCAACTTCTGGGCAAACGCCGACCGCGGCAGCACTGTATCGCACCCGGCATCCAGCGCCCGCTGCCGCAACTCCGTTTGCACATGCGGCAGGAACCCGATCACCACCGGACACCCCGCCGCTTTCGCTTCCTCCACCAACTCAACAGGTTCCGCGCCGGTGCAAGTCAAATCGACAACCATGCCCGCCGCCCCCGCACGCACCTTCTCCAGAGCGGTCGCCTTATCCTTCACGCAGACCACCTGCAGCCCCAGAGGCTTCGCCGCGCCCGTCACCTGCACCAGGAAGAACAGGTCCGTCATCACCGCAACTACCGTTTTTACAGCCATTTGGTAAACCAATCCACCGCCTGCGCAAAAGCCTCCGGCTTCACCGCATGACCGGTATTCTTCTCGATCACCACCTGAAACTTCTCCGGACTCCCGGAATACGCCTTCTTCGCCGCATCCAGACACAACTCCAGCCCCGGCATTGGCGTCCGTGCGTCAATCTCGCCATTTATGGTCATTAGAGCCCGTGGCGCAATCAGCGGCACCATCGCCGGACCGTCGAACTCGGAATACACGCCCGGAGCCACTTTGTCGTAGAAATGCCGCACGAACTTCGCGTCCACCGAGGTACCTTCCTGCTTAGCCGCCGCATCCAGCGCCGTCTGGAAGGTCCCCGCCCGCGACTGCCACGAGTCATTCGACAACGCCCAGTCGAAACTCTGCACCCCGATACACGGCACCGCCACCTTTACCCGCGGATCTACGGCAGCCGCCAGATACGTCTCCATGCCGCCCTTGGAAAACCCAATCATGCCGATCCGTGACGAATCCACATCCGGCCGGGTCTCCAGATAATCGATCAGCCGCATCACATCCCAAACCGTGTCATACAGAAAGGGATGCTCCTGACCCGTCTGATAAGTCCGAAGCATCGCCGCCTGATACTCGGCTGATCCGGACTTTTTCACCGTCCGCGCCCCGTGGTACCGGCCATCAATCGCCACTGCGAGGAAGCCCTTTTCCGCCAGTTGCCGCAGCACCGGCAGTTCGCCTTCCTTCGTCCCCCCGGTCCCGTGCAGCACGATAACCACCGGATGCCGCCCAGCGCCCGCCGGATGCACCAGGATTCCTGGCACGCGCTGCGCCGCATCCGCAGCATAACTAAAGCTGTCACCCGACACCTGAGGTGCCAGCGGCACCTTCGGCCGGTCAATCAGCTTGAGGAACGCAGCCTTCCGCGCCTCCCCCGGCGTCTCCGCCTGCGACACTCCGGCGAGGACCATCGCCAGCAACATAACCTGCACCATACCAGCTCCCGTCATACCGTCTCAGCATATAAGAAAGGCATGGCGAGCGTTGCGCGTGTTACCTTCTGACTGAAAGGGAGTCCTCCCACTTGGGTAAATTCTTACTCGGCATCCTCACCGGCGCAATCCTCATCGTCCTCATCGGCGTCATCGGCTTTTTCGCCATCGCCTCCCTGAAATCCAGACCTCCCTCGGTCGCCGACGGCTCCACGCTCGTCATCCATCTCTCCGGCGAAGTCCCGGAGCGCCCGCCAGTCGAAATCCCCCTTCCTTTTTTTGAGGACAAGGCCAATGTCACGGTCCTGAACGTCTGGAGCATGCTCCGTCGCGCGGCCACCGACTCCCGCATCAAAGCGGTCGTCATCGAACCCGAAGGCGCGCAGCTCGGCTGGGCCAAAATGCAGGAAATCCGCGCCGATATCGAGAACTTCCGCAAGTCCGGCAAACCCATCTACGCCTTCCTGAAAGCCCCGACCACCCGCGAATACTACATCGCGTCGGCCTGCTCGAAGATCTACATGGGCCCCGTGGACACGCTCGGCCTCAAGGGTCTGCGCCTGGAACTCACCTACTTTAAGAACACCTTTGACAAGCTCGGCATCCAGATGGAAGTCGAACATGCCGGCAAATACAAGGATTACGGCGACATGTATACCCGCACCTCCATGTCCCCCGAAACGAAAGAGGTCCTCAACGGTATCGCCGACAACGTCTATGGCGACCTCATCTCCGCCGTCGCGAAAGGCCGCATGCGCGATGCCGCCGAGCTTCGCACCGTGATCGACCAGGGGCCGTACCTCTCCGCCGATGCAAAAAAGAATGGCCTCGTGGACGAACTGAAATACGAGGATGAAATGTTCGCGGACCTGAAAAAATACCTCAAGCAGACCGAAATCAAGAAGGTTTCCGAACACGACTACGTGAATTTGCCCGATTCTTCCACCGGCTCCCTCGACCGCATTGCCTGGGTCGTCGGCGAAGGCACCATCACTCGTGGGGATGCCGATTCCGACGGTACCGATGGCCTCCAGTCCGAACAGTTCGTCAAGACCCTGGCCAAAGTCGGCAACGACTCCACCCTCAAGGCCGTCATCGTCCGCATCGATTCCCCTGGCGGCGAAGTCACTGCCTCCGACCAGATGTGGGCCGCCATGAATCAGCTCAGCAAGAAAAAGCCGATGATCATCTCGATGTCCGACGCCGCAGCTTCCGGCGGCTACTACATGGCGATGACAGGCGATACGATCGTCGCTTACCCCGGCACCGAGACCGGCTCCATCGGCGTCGTAATGGCGAAACCGACAATCAAAGGCCTCTACGACAAGATCGGCATCACCAAGGATTTCATCACCCGCGGCAAATACGCCATGCTGGAATCCGAGTACCAACCCCTGACCCCGGACAACCGCGCCAAGCTCCGCGAAGGCATCGACGCCAACTACGTCGACTTCGTGAAAAAGGTCGCTGCCGCCCGCAAGAAGACCTCCGCCGTCATCGAACCCCTCTCCCAAGGCCGCGTCTGGATGGGCGATCAGGCCAAAGCCAACGGCCTTGTAGACGAACTCGGCGGCATCGACCGCGCCATTGAACTGGTCCGCAAGAAGGCGGGAATCCCTGCGACGGCGAAGGTAAACCTCGTTCCGTTCCCCGGTAAACGCAGCCTCCTGGACCTCTTCCTGCACTCCTCGTCTTCCTCGGACCAGGACGCCCGGAAGCAGGCAGAAGCCCTCCTCTCCGGTGTGGGTCTCGACGAAGTCCGCGCCGCACTGAAGGACGCCCGCCTGCGCGTCTGGACCAAAGGTGGCATGCTCCGAATGATGCCGTTCTCGCTGGAATTCCGCTAGTGCTTACTCTGCAGGAACAGTTTGGTCAGATCGATGTCTACCTTTTTGACCAACTCCTGAAGGGTCGAATCAGGCCGGGCATGACCATTCTCGATGCCGGTTGTGGTGGCGGCAGGAATCTGGTCTACCTCCTCCGCGAGGGCTACGAAGTTCTGGCTGCGGATGCCTCACATCAGGCCGTCGCATCTGTAACCGCCATGGCCGAGGCACTCAACCCCGCCCTTTGGGGTTCGAATTTCCACAGCGAGCCGGTCGAAAACATGACCTTCCCCGACGCCTGCGCCGACGTGGTCATCAGCAGCGCAGTCCTCCACTTCGCCCGCGACGACCACCATTTCCAGGCCATGCTCGACGAAATGTGGCGAACCCTGAAGCCCGGCGGCCTCTTCTTCGCCCGCCTCGGCTCCACAATCGGCATTGAGGCTCAGGTCCGGCAGCTCCAGGGTCGCCGCTACCTGGTCCCCGACGGTTCCGAGCGCTACCTGGTAGACGAAGCCCTTCTCCTCGCACACACCGAACGGCTGGGAGCGCAACTCGCCGACCCGATCAAGACCACCATCGTCCAGAACCTCCGAGCCATGACCACCTGGGTCCTCCGCAAGAAATTGTAAAGGCTCTCACAAACTCGCCTGACAGACGTGTTATTGTGGTTGCCTCAAATGAGGAACATAACTGGCTTGAAAAAAAGTCTTTTGGGGCTCACCCTGTTGCTTGCCCCGACCTTCGCCGCCGTTGCGGGGACAGTAACATTCAACCCGACAAAGGATTCGACCGTAACTAGTAATGGCTTTCTCGGAGGCACCGGGGCAAACCTGGGCTCGAACTCGATTCTGTTTTCGATCCCAAAGAGCGGTTTCGAGTCCTACCCCATCCTGCAGTTCGACGTCAGTTCGCTGGCTGGTCTGACTGTTACGGGAACTCCAACGCTCTCTTTGTACCTGAGCGGCATCAACGGGGATAGCAGTGGCGCACGTACCTTCCAAATTCGGCCTATCACCGGTTCCTGGACGGAATCGACGGTCACATGGACCAACCTGCCCGGAATTTCGACCAGTGTGGCCAGCACGTCCTTTTCCGGCATCACCGTTGGCTCCACAATCGCGCTTTCCCTCACTTCCGGCCTCGTGCAAAGCTGGATCGACAGTCCCTCGTCGAACTTCGGGTTCGAGGTTAGGGAAGCAACCGCCCCCCTCTTCGATTTGCAGTTTGCTTCGCGTGAAACGGCGCATCAGCCTTTTCTTACCGTCACCACTGGCAGTCCCACCCCGGAACCCGGGTCGATCTTCCTGGGGCTAAGCGGAATCGTAGTGGGGACACTGGTGCACCGCCGCAGGCAAAAGTCGCCGACGGAAAACCGAAACTAAAACCGCCGCCAGCAGCCCCGCAACCCCAAGCCCCAACGAGGAGGGTTCAGGAACTACGGGCTCGAGTTCAACCACCATCTGATAGCAGCCGTCTGAACAGGGCAGCACCAGGCCGGCGACGCTGAAGTACTCGTCATGCACACCGACTCCGCTCGTCGTGAACGTCCAGGACCAGCGAGTATCGGAATTCGTCGGTATCAGGCCAATCCAGTATCGAGTCGAAGCGGAAGGGCAGGATTCCCTGCCAGTGCAAGATCGAGCATGGTCGAACCGGAGACCGCAGTGTCAGCGATGTATCCCAGCCTGGCCAGAAAATCACCCACAGCAGTGCCGTTGTCCCCATACAGGTTGGCGACGAGGCCGCCGTTTGCCTGAGGACCACCCACCAGTAACAGTTGCAGGCGGCTGAGGTTACCCCAGTTGTCTCCGGTGGAAAAGGAGTCATAGGTGGGCGTCGCGAGTGTGTCCGCCCCGGCTACCTGGCCGTTCACGTTATCGTGGAGGATAATTCCCGCCGGGAGACTGCATGCGAACAGTGTGCAGATGCAGAGACATACCGATTTCGTTAAGGCCATACCGGCTGGTATGCGCGGGCATGGCCCATTGACGATCTTCACTCGTAACCGGATCTTAACTTCCTACGATCCACTTTTGCTTGCCACCGGACCGCCAGGTGCGGGATATTGGTTGAGGCAGTACCAAACCCCGATCTCAACGAAGATGTAGAGCCACGCCAATTCGCATTTCCCGCCGGACCTCTCTGAGGACCCAGGGTGCCATTCGTGCACCTCCCGGCCAGGCAGACGCTCTGACTCTGGTTTGGGGACGGCAATTGGCGAATGGCATGACAGCAGAAACCTCATTCACCCACATCTTTTTCACCGAACTGCTCGGTATGCCGGTCTATGACCTGAAGCATCGCCGCATTGGCCGGGTGAAAGATGCTGCCGTCGTCCCGCTGATCCACCCCTCCCGCATCGACCGGTTTCTCGTTTCCTCGGGTGGTGCCTGGCTTTCGGTCCGCTATGACCAGATCGCCAGCATCTCCATCGCCGGCGGCATCCAGCTTTCCAACGAACGCCTTTACCCCTATCACTCCGACGAGTACATGCTGCGCATGCAGCGCGACCTCCTCGATCAGCAGATCATTGATGTTAACGGCCGTAAAGTCGTCCGTGTCAATGACGTAACGCTCGAAGTCCGCCGCGACGAACGCGATTCCCTGCTCATCCACGAAATCGACGTCGGCCTCCGCAGCATCTTCCGCCGCCTTGTCCAGGGTGTGCTGCCGTCGTCAATCATTCGGCGCCTGCAGAGTCCCATTCCGCCCAATTCCATCCGCTGGGACTTTTGCAATATTGTGGAAGCCGACCCCCTGCGTCGCCTCCGCCTGAACATTTCCCACGAACGACTGGAACTCCTCCACCCGGCCGACCTGGCCGATATTGTGGAAGAACTCGGCCCCGCCGAACGCGAAGCCATCATCGGAACTCTCGACAGCGAGGTCGCTGCCGAAGCGCTCTCGGAAATCGACCCGAAGATGCAGGCCAACATCCTCGAAAACCTGGAGCCCGAAGTCGCAGCTGACATCGTTGAGGAAATGTCTCCCGATCAGGCCGCCGATGCCCTCGGCCACATGGAAGACGAAACAACCGAGGAAATCTTCGATGAGATGGAATCCGGCGAGGACGAGGAAGTCCGCGAACTGCTGGAGTACCACGAAGATACGGCTGGCGGCATGATGAATACCGAGGCCATCCTGCTGCCCAGCGACACTACTCTCGACGAAGCATTGAAACGCTTGCGGGACCACGAGGACCTGCTCGAGAGCACCCATGTCCTGTTCCTGACCGGCCCTGACGGAAAAGTGACCGGTGCGGTGCCGCTCGCCCGACTGTTCCTCGCCGAAGGCTCAACTCCCCTCGGTGAACTCGCCGCTGAACGCCTCATCGCGACCAAACCAACGGAAAAGAAAAACCGAGTGGCTGAACTTTTTGACAAATACAACCTGCTCGCCCTCCCCGTCCTCGAAGACGATGGAACCCTTGCCGGCGTGATCACGGCCGACGACATCATCACCGTCCTGAGGAAAAAGTAGTGGGGTTCTTCTCCCGCCTTAAGCGGCACATCCTCGTCTTTCTGGCTGTCCTCGGCCCCGGCTTCATCACCGCTGTCGTCGATAACGACTCCGGCGGTATCTACACCTACTCGCAGGCGGGTGCACGCTGGGGCTACCTCCCCCTGTGGACCCTGTTGCCCATCACCGTCGCGCTCATCGTGACCCAGGAGATGTGCTCCCGCATGGGAGCCGTCACGGGCAAAGGCCTCTCCGATCTCATCCGCGAAGAATTCGGCCTCCGCATCACGTTCGGCATCATGTTGTTGCTGATCCTCGCCAACCTGACCAACATCGCCGCCGAATTCGCCGGTGTGGCTACCTCGCTCGACCTTTTCGGCGTCAGCAAGTACATCTCCGTCCCGCTGGCAGCCGTTCTGGTGTGGTTCCTCGCCGTAAAGGGCAACTACGCCAGCGTGGAGAAGATCTTCCTGTTCGCCTGCGTCATCTACATCACGTACATCATCGCCGGATTCATGGTGAAGCCAGACTGGAAGGAAGCGGCCATCTACAGCGTTCGCCCCAAGCTCATGCTGGATGCGGGCTATATTACGATGTTGATCGCCATGGTCGGCACCACCATCGCGCCCTGGATGCAGTTCTATCTGCAATCCGCGGTGGTGGAAAAAGGTATTACCCCGAAAGAATACCGGGAATCGCGGATTGAAGTCATCGTCGGCTGCATGATGACCTCGGTGATCGCCTTTTTCATCATCGTGGCCTGCGCCGGTGCCTACCGCGACAAGCCGACCGACATTACGGATGCGAAAGACGCGGCCCTCGCCCTGAAGCCATTTGGCGAGTATGCCTTCCGTCTTTTCAGCGCCGGGCTGCTCAATGCCTCCATTTTCGCCGCCTGTATTCTGCCGCTTTCCACTGCCTACAGCGTGTGCGAAGGCCTGGGCTTCGAATCCGGCGTCAACAAGACCTGGAAAGAAGCGCCAATTTTCTACTGGCTCTACACACTTTTGATCGTGGTGGGCGCAGGCGTCGTTATCCTCCCGAAATTCCCTCTGGTGCAGATGATTCTGCTCTCTCAGGTCCTGAATGGTATGCTGCTGCCCTTCATCCTGATCTTTATGATTCTGCTCATCAATAAGCAGGCCCTCATGAAGGAGTGGATCAACCCGCGAGCTTACAACATCGTGGCCTGGGTTACCGTGGTGGTGGTGATCGGCATGACGCTCGCCCTCACCGGCATCTCACTTCGCTCAACCTAAAGACAACTATGCTCGACGATCAACAGTTCCGCAACGCCTCCGACAAAGCCCTCGAAACCCTGCAGCGCGCCCTCGAATCGGCCATGGACGAGCATGAGTTCGATGTCGACAGTAAGGAAGGCGCGCTCGCCATAGAGTTCGACGATCCGCCCGCCAAATTCGTCATCAGCCCCAACTCGCCCGTAAAGCAGATTTGGGTCTCGGCCCGCGTCCGCAGCTTCAAGCTCGACTGGAACGAAGCCCTCGGCGCGTTCGCACTGCCCGATGGGCGCACTCTCATCAGGCTGATTGCCGACGTGATGGGTGAACAACTGGGCGTGCGGGTTTCGCTCTGATTTACTCCGGCAGTGCGATAAGCTGAAGCCGATGAAACCTTTTCTCCTCGCGGTCGCGGCCCTCGGTATTGCCTTTGTGGCGGTGACGGCTCAAACGACAGGCCCCGAGTCGTTGCTCGAGGGCTTCCGGCAGGTGGAAGTCGCCTCTGTTTCCGATGCTATTGAGCAACTCTACGGCAAGAAGGCCTACATGCACCATGAGATGCGGCCGGTCTTCACCACGAAGTTCGTCGGCCCCGCAGTCACGGTCCTCCTGAAAAAGGAGGAGCACAAGGAAGGTTCATCGGCCTCGCAGGGCATGCTCGACGCTATCGACGCCTCTCCGGCCGGTTCTGTCTATGTGATGAAACTGGAAGACGGTGCCGATGTCGCCGGTATGGGTGGTCTGATGGCCACCGCCATGAAGGCCCGTGGTTTCGCCGGGGCGGTCATTGACGCTGCGGTCCGTGACCTGCCCCAGATCAAAAAAATCCAGTTCCCGGTGTTCAGTGCCAGCGTAGCACCTTCCACCTCGGTGAACCATTACCGCTTCGCCGGAGTGAATATCCCGGTCACCGTCGCGGGCGCGCTGGTCAATCCGGGCGACATCATTTCGGCCGATGAAGACGGCGTCGTCGTCATCCCCCGCGCTCAGGCCGCCGAGATTCTGAAGAAGGCGCAGGACCTCGATAACACTGAACACACGATGATTCCCTTCATCGAAAAGTTCAAATCCATCAAAGAAGCGGTCGCAAAGTTCGGCCGAATCTAGGTTTGGCGCTTTAAACAAGCTAAGCTGGATGAGGTGGTTCGAGGTTATTCGAAGTCACCGGCATCTAATCACGCTTGGGCAATAACAACCCGGCCCTTACCCCGCCGATTCACCCCACTTCAAACATGGGCCCCAACCGCAGTTCAGGGAGAAACCATGTCAGCAAAAAACGGACACATCGCGCGGCACAACCGCTTACGCAAGAAGAAGATCGCAAAACGCCTCGTATCACGCGCGTTGCGGGCTTCCCTCGCCCCGGCGGTTGCTTCGGCACCCGAAGCAACACCTGCTCAGTAATTACTTCACACGCTTGCGGCTGTTGTTGAAGAACACGTAAGTACCTGTCACCGTGGAAGTCACGATGTCGGGCCTCCCGTCTTTGTTCAAGTCAACAACAGCCAGGTGTGAACCCACTCCGGACCGGTTATCCACCAGTTCCGGCACAAACTCAGCCCCGCCCGGAGCCTTCGGGTTCCGCACGGTCCGGTACACGTAGACCACTGGTTCACCAAACGGGTCGGGATCCCCAAACCCGAACAGGTGCGACATGGCACGCTTGCCGGTAATCAAATCCGGCAGGCCATCCCCGTCCATATCGGCAAAAGCTGTGGCGTGAGGTTCAGTAAACGTCACATCCCCCGCATTTTTCGTGGCGAAGTTGTCCATGATCATGTGCCGCACAAACGAAATCTTCCCCGCCTTGTCCCTCTTCTGCTCGAACCACGCCAGTCCCCAGCCGTGCCCTTCCAGCGAAGCGACCACATCCATCAACCCATCGCCGTTGACGTCGTAGACCCCGATTTCCGCCCCACCAGCGCCACCCTGCGTCATTCCCCGGCGCCCAAACTCCTCCGGATGCCAGGTCCAGGTCTTCTGCGTACTCCCCTTCGTCGGCTGCTCCCACCAGCCAAAACTGTTGATGAAGTCCTTGCGCCCGTCGCCGTTGATATCGCCCACACCCAGCCCGTGCCCGATCGCCACGCCCCACAGACCTGGCTCCGAGACGTTAGTGGTAATCCAGGTTCCCGTGGGGTTCGCCGGATCCGGCTTCGAATACCGCAGCGTGTTGTCGCCCGCGTGGATCACTTCGGGCTCCCCGTCGCCATCCAGGTCCATCAGCAGCGTCTCTTCGTTGCCGACCGGCTTAATCACCACGAATTTCTCCCACATCCGCGATTCTTTCCCCGGATTCACGTACAGACTGCCCACCCCAACCCCGGCGCTGCCGCTCATCACCAGCAGATCCGGCCAGCCATCCCCCGTGAAGTCATACGCCAGATTCACCATCGACGTCTGCGGGTACTCGTACGCCGGGTTATACACAAACGGCGTATAAACCAGCTTCGCCTCGGTATAGTTCGGCCCCAGATAGACATACGGACCAGCGGCGATATCCATCACCCCGTCCTTGTTGAAGTCCGCAGCCGCAGCCGACCAGCTGGTGTAGAAAGAATCCAGCTTCAGCTTGCGATAGTTCGGAGAAGTCTTCTCCGCCGGGAAATGCCACGTCGAAAGATCCCGGTATTGCACCCGTCCAAATCGGGCTTCTCCGGTGCCGCCCACATATAACGCTACCCGCCCAAACTTCCCGGCTGATTCCACCGCTTTCGCCCGCGTTAAACCACCGCCGGCCCCACCGTTAATCGTCACCTTCAGCAAGTCCGCAAAAAGGAACAAATCGAACCCATTTGCCGCGCCTGCCTTGTACGTCGGCTGTGTCTTCGTCAATTCCGGCAGACTCACCCCGGCCGGTGGTGCCGGTGGAGGCACCCGCGCCGCCGCTGTGGCACCACTGCCACCGGGCAGAGCCGCGCCGCTGGTTGAACCCGGAAGCCCTGTCCCCGACGCCAGCCCACCTTCCCCCACACCCGGGGCCAGCTTCTCGCGCCCCAGTTCCCTGTCCTGCGAGTCCAGCCGGATCGCATAGGCATTCAGATCCCCTTCGCTGAGCGAATAAAAAATCCCCTTCATTCCCTCGGCAGTCTTCGCGGCCCGCATCAGGACACCGGCCTTGCACCCACCCGAGCACGTCAACTCCGTAAACAGCGCCACATTCTGGAAGCTCTGGTCCAGAACCAGCCAGCCGCCGCCAACCGACTTCGGTGAGCCCACAATGGCGTCCCCCTCCACCTTCCATTCCGCCTG
>CANIHR010000062.1 GCA_947467185.1 Bryobacterales bacterium | reverse complement strand
AGACTCGTAGGCGACGTGGCTGTGCTCATCGTGCGCGAGGCTGGTGAGGACGTATTCGCCACCCCGCTGGCCGGGGATGGGGCGGCGGGAGAGGCCGGTTTCGGGGTCCCAGGCGAACGGCAGGCTGCCGGGTTCGGCGGGGGAAAGGTCGAGGGGCGGCGCAAGCCAGGCGGGGTCGAAGACGGGCTTCGGGAAAGGCTGCTGGCCGGTGGCGAGGTTGGCGTCCGAGAGGACCATGACCGGGCCGCGGAATTCTTCGGCCAGTTTGCGCGCCATGATCATGAAGTGGAAGCACTCCTCAATGGTGGCGGGGACCAGGATGATCTTGGGCACGTCGCCGGGGGAGGCGTGGAGGGCCGCCATGAGGTCGCCCTGTTCGACTTTGGTGGGGAGGCCGGTGGAGGGTCCGCCGCGCTGGACGACCACGATGACGAGGGGGATTTCGGCCATGACGGTGAGGCCGATGAACTCGGTTTTGAGCGCCAGGCCGGGGCCGGAGGTAATGGTGACGGCGGTCTTGCCCGCGTAAGAGCAGCCGACTGCGAAGCCGATGGCGGCGATTTCATCTTCTGCCTGGTGCACGATGCCGCCGGTCTGTTCGAAGGCCGAGGCGAGGAAGTGCGAGGCGGAGGTGGCCGGGGTGATGGGGTACATGGAGCAGACTTCAATGCCTGCCGACATGATGCCCAGCGCGATGGCCTGATTGCCGTTCATGACGACCATCGGTTCCGTGTTGCCGATGGCGGGGATATGGAAGCGCTGGTCGACGTTCGCGAGCGCCCATTCGTAACCGGCGGCAAAGAGGGCGACGTTCTTGCGAACGGTGTCTTCCCCTTTTTTGTTGAAACGATTGGCGATGTTCTGGCGGACGGGGGCCTGATCGAGATCGTAAATGGCGCAGAGGAGGCCGAGAATCCAGATGTTCTTGCCTTTGCGCACATCGTTGGCGTGCTTCAGGCACTCCTCGGCGATGGGGAGGGTGATGACGTTGTAGCCGCGGGACCGGAAGTCATTGATGGCATCAACGTATTGTTTGACGATGCGGTCATCGGGGTTGGCGAGCCAGGAACCGTCGGTAAAGATGATGGTGCCGGGGCGGAGCGCACCGGAGTCGATCCGGCTGTAGAGGACCTGTTCGTTAAAGGCCACGACGATGTCGGCGGCGTCACCCGCGTTGCTGACGGGCTTTGAGCCGATACGAATGCGGTAGCCGCTGGCCCCGGCACGCGAGCGTTTGGGTGGCTCGATTTCGGCCGGAATAATCTCCACCGTCCAGATGCCGTTGCCATTCCGGGTGAGAAGATCGGCGAACATTTGTCCGCAGGTTTGGGCTCCCTCGCCGGAGTCGCTGACTATCTCGACGATGTGTTCGGCGATTGTCGTGGACGGGCGTGCGAGTTCAGATGAAATTTCAGTTGTCGCCAGCAAGACTTCCCCTTCAAGGGATATGTGTGCAACTCGGGTGCCGAAAAAAGGGGCTAAGACTGGGGATAAAAGGGGGCCGAAAGGGGTTTCTTGCGGGATTTGGCGCAGACGGTGGGGTGGACTATTGGTCATCACCCATGGCGAAACGGGTTTCGCTGAGGTCGAGTTCGCGTTCCAGGCGGCGGAGGATTTCGTCGTTGATGGTGCCTTCGTTGCGGAGGCGGATGGCGGTGTCGCGCTCGATGATGAGTGTTTCGCGGGAGATTTCGATGTTGCGGTCGTGGCTGGCGACCTCCGCCCGGTTGCTGAAGTTGGGGTCGAGGCCGGCAAGTCTCTGGCGGTAGTGGAGGATGAGGTCCTTATAGAGCCCGGCAGATTTTCGGTGGTCGTGTCGCTGGGCGGCTTCGAGGTGAGTGACTGCGGCTTTGAGGACGATGCGTCGGGCGAGTTGTTCTTCGGAGGTGGGGCCAGTGCCTCCGGCGAGGCCAAACAGGCGGATAAGTGCGGGAAGTGTGAGGCCCTGGACCACCAGGGTCACCACGATGACGGAGAAGGTGAGAAAGACGATGAGGTGTCGATGGGGGAAAAGCTGCCCATTGGCAAGGACGGTGGGGAGGGCCAGCGCGGCGGCCAGGGAGAGGACGCCGCGCATGCCGGTCCAGCCGACGACGAAGATCTGTTTGGCTTCAGGAACGGGTTCGGTCTGGTGGAGCACGCGGGTGCGGAGGAGCCAGGCGAAGTGGGTACCGGGATAGATCCAGACCAGGCGCAGCAGGATGAGGACCAGGCTGAAGACGGCGCCTTCGAGAATCAGGGTGCGGAGGGGGACTCCGCTGAGGGCCTTGCGCAGGGCGGGCAGCTGGAGGCCGAGGAGAACGAAGACGAGGCCATTCAGGACGAAGCTGAAGGACTGCCAGAAGGACGAGATATGGAGCCGGACTGTAGGTGAAAACAGGTGGGAACTGCGGCGGCCGAGGAACAGGCCACAGGTGACGACGGCAAGAACGCCGGAAGCGTGGACAGCATCGGCGGCGAAATAGACGGCGTAGGGAACGAGCAGACTGAGGGTGATTTCGATGGGGCCGTCGTCGATGCGGCGTTCGACCCAATCGACTATCCAGCCGACCAGCAGGCCGAGGCCGACGCCTCCCACGATGAGCCAGCCGAGGGTGACGAGGCCGGTATACAGCGTGGGCATCTGGCGGCTGACCACGATGGCGACGGCGAACTGGAGGGCGAGGAGGCCGGTGGCATCGTTGATCAGACTTTCGCCTTCGAGGATATCGACGATGTGGGCCGGAAGGCCGAGGCGGCGGGCGATGGAGGAGGCAGCGATGGCGTCAGTTGGGGCGACGACGGCTCCCAGAACGAGGCCGAGGCGCCAGTCGAAGTCAGGGAAGACATGGGGCGCGATGAAAGCGACGCCGACGACGGTGAAGCCGACCAGACCGAAGGCGAGAAAGCAGATACTGATGAGGTTGTGGTGGAAGTCGCGCCAGGACGTGGTCCATGCCGAGGCGTAAAGGAGGGGTGGGAGGACAACGAGGAAGATGAGGTCGGGGTTCAGGGAGACGTCCAGGATGCCGGGGACGAAGCCGAGGAGGAGGCCGCCGATGACCATGACGATGGGGTAGGGCGTGTTCAGGGTTTGGGCGAGAACTCCAAACACGACGATGAAGAAAAGAAGGAGCAGAAACACAACTTCGATGGTGGCGATCTCAGGCATGGAGGTCACCTCCGGTCGACGGGGTGGTCAGAGAGCTGCGCCGTTCACGGCCAGGGTGAGTGAGGTGAGGTCGATGGGGCCTGCGTAGCGCTTGCCGTTAATGAAGAAGGTTGGCGTGCCGCCGACGCCGCTTCGGACGCCTCCGAGGAAGTCCTCGCGGACGCGCTGGCGGAAGGTACGGGCGCCGAGGGCCTGTTTGAAGCCGTTTAGAGGCAGATCCAGTTGGTCGGCGTAAGCGAGGAGGTTGGTGGGGGCGAGGGCTGTCTGGTTTTCGAAGAGGAGTTTGTACATTTCGGGGAAACGGCCCTGTGCACCTGCGGCTTCCGCGGCTTCGGCCGCACCCTGGGCGTGCGTGTGGGACTGGTTCAGGGGGAAGTGCCGGAAGATGAACCGCAGACGGTCGCCCTGCTGTTGGCGGAGGGCTTCGACGATGGGGAAGGAGGCACCGCAGTCAGGGCACTCGAAGTCGCCAAACTCGAGGAGTGTGACGGGGGCGTTTGCGGCACCGAAAACGTGATCGTGCGGCGAGATCGGGAGTAGGGGTTTCGGGGAGGGGGCGGGCTCAGGGTGAGGGGAGGTCAGGGCTTCGAGGGCGGTGAGTATTCCATCGGCGCCCGGGTTCACCGCGACCGGCGAGACAAAACTCCAGCGGATGATGCCTTCCGAGTCAATAACGAAGAGGGCTCGTTCCGCGAAACCGTCGGCAGGACGGAAGACTCCGTATTGTTCGGCGACCGCGCCCCGGGGTTGAAAGTCGGAGAGGAGCGGGAAGTTGAATTTGCGGGCTTTGGCGAAGGCGACGTGGCTCCAGTGACCGTCGACCGAGATCGCGAGGAGTTCAGCGTTGTGGCTTTTGAACTCCGGGAGGAGTTCGTTGTAGAGGGAGAGCTGGCCACCGCAGACGGAACTCCAGTCAGCCGGGAAAAAGGTGAGGATAACGGGGTGGCCGCGATAGTTGCTGAGCGAGACGGGTTTGCCGGAGGATCCGGGGAGGGTGAAATCCGGAGCGAGATCGCCGGCTGCGAGGGGCGCGGTGGATGAGGGTGTCAGGGGGAAGGGGGAATGGACAGGCGGCTCCTGGTGGTTGGGCGTGATTCTCTGTGAAGGGTGCAATTCGCTGGCCAGGGTATTGGAACGTTGTGGATGGGGCTGGCCGCGAACGGACGAATTGTTGCTTCCGACCAAGGCTGGTCAGTTGACCAAATATGAGCGGGGCCGTTTCGGGGGCCTGTGCCTGGTGCTGTACTGCCGGCCCTGATTTGACTTGGTCGTTCGGGTGCACAGGGCATAGCAGGAGAAGTCTTATTCCATTTATCAACGTTGGCAAAGAAAACTCGGGCAACATTGAGCTTTACTATGAGGACCATGGCCGGGTGACCGGTACCGGACGGCCTGTGGTTCTGATTCATGGGTTTCCGCTGAGTGGCGCGTCATGGGAGAAGCAGCTTCCAGCTCTCCTGGCTGCCGGGCATCGCGTGATCGTTTATGATCGCAGGGGTTTCGGTAAGTCGAGCAAGCCCGCCGTGGGGTATGACTATGACACCTTTGCCGAGGATCTGCACAAGGTGGTAACGGAGTTGGGGCTGCGTGACATCGCGCTGGTGGGGTTCTCGATGGGTGGTGGAGAAGTGGCCCGGTATCTGGGAATGTTTGGTTCCGGCAACGTGAGCCGAGTGGTGTTCATCTCGTCGGTACCGCCATTTTTGCTGAAGACAGCTGATAACCCCGAGGGCGTGGATGGTGAGGTGTTTGCCGGGATTGAGAAGGCGATTGCCGCGGATCGGTATGCTTTTCTCGGTGAGTTCTTCCAGAACTTCTATAACGCCGACAAGTTACTGGGGAAGCAAGTGAGTGTACAGGCCATACAGGCGAGCTGGAATGTTGGAGCGAGCGCGTCGGCAACGGCAACCCTGGAATGCGTCGCGACCTGGTATGAGGATTTCCGTGAGGATCTGAAACGCGTGGATATTCCTGCGCTGGTGATTCATGGAGATGCGGACCGGATTGTGCCTGGTGAGGCATCGGGGTTTCGGACGGCAAAGCTGATTCCGCACGCGCAGTTACATGTGGTTGCGGACGGTCCGCATTGCGTGGTGTGGACGCACGCGGAGGAAGTGAATCGGGAGTTAGTCCAGTTTCTGGGGGCAGGCCATTCCAGGTGACGCCATCCCGGCGGGTGTTCTGTATGGCCCACAGACACAGCGTGCGGTCGAGAATTTTCGCATCGGGAGTTACCGGTTACAGTCTGGTTTTATTCGGGCGCTGGGGCTGATCAAGGCGTGTGCCGCTCGGGTGAATGGTGAGTCGGGTGTATTGCCTCCGGATCTGGCGGCGATGATTGCCGAGGTTGCCGACCGGATCGCTGAGGGGCAGTACTTCGACCAGTTTGTGGTGGACGTGTTTCAGACGGGCAGTGGCACGTCGACGAACATCAATGCCAACGAAGTGATCGGAACTTTGGCGGGGGCGCATCCGAATGACCATGTGAACCGGAGTCAGTCGAGTAACGATGTGATTCCGTCGGCGATCCATATTGCAGCGGCAGTGCTGGTGCATTGACGAGTTACTGCCGGCAATGGCACTTCTGCGTTCCAGTCTGGCGGAAAAGGCGGAGGCGTTTGCGAACTCGTTCAAGATTGGGCGAACCCATCTGCAGGACGCGGTTCCGATGACGCTGGGGCAGGAGTTCAGCGGTTATGCGCATCAGGTGCTGGCGAGCACGGAACGGGTGACCGCTGCGATGGATGGTATGTACGAACTCCCGCTGGGAGGGACTGCCGTCGGAACGGGGTTGAATGCGCCGGAGGGGTTTGCGGGGCGAACTATCTCGAGGCTGGCGGAGCGTTCGCAGCTACCATTTCACGAGGCCCGAAACCATTTTGAGGCGCAGGGTGCCAAAGACGCGGTGTTGTTTCTGAGCGGGGCGCTCAAAAGCTATGCGGTTGCGCTGACGAAGATTGCCAATGATATTCGCTGGCTGGGTTCGGGAGCGATCAGGGAACTGCGGCTGAAGGCGATGCAGCCGGGTTCGAGCATTATGCCGGGGAAGGTAAATCCGGTGATTGCGGAGAGCGTGTTAATGGTTTGCGCGCAGGTGATTGGTCACGACGCCGCGATCACCTGGGCGTGCGCTGGTGGCAACTTCGAACTGAATACGATGATGCCGGTGATTGCGTTTGACTTGCTCGACTCGATTGCTCTGCTCAGCACGAGTTCGCGAAATTTGGCGGAGTTGTGTGTTCGGGATCTGGTTGCGGAGCCCGCCAGCGCAGGGGAGAGCGGTGTCGCGATGGCCACCTTGCTGGCACCGGAAATCGGCTATGACCTGGCGGCTGCGATTGCGAAGGAAGCACAGGAGACCGGGCGGAGTGTGCGCGAGGTTGCGCTGGGAAAGAGTGGTCTTTCGGCAGACAGGCTGGAAGCTTTGCTGCACCCGTCTGCCGTTTGACGGCTATTCCGTTGTCTTGCCGTCGAAGTGCTCGTTGTCCGCATCTGCTTCTTTGCGGGTATGGTGGGTGACTCCGTCGCGATGGTTGGGTGGCGAATAGAGGGTGTAGAGCTTCAGGGGTATTCGGCCGGTATTGATGATGTTGTGGGTGACACCGGCGGGGACGAGGACGGCGAAGCCCGTCTGGATTGCTGTGCGTGTGCCATCGAGGACTGCGTGTCCTGTGCCTTCTTCCACGCGAAAGAACTGGTCCAACTGGTGCACTTCTGCGCCGATCTGTTCCTGTGGTTTCAATGCCATCAGGACGAGCTGAGAGTTCTTCGCGGTGTAGAGCACCTTACGGAATTCAGTATTGCTGACAGCGAGGCCTTCGATGTCCTGTACGTAGCCCTTCATGGTTCCTCCTCAGGAATCCCCTCTGAGGTGTTCCCGGATGGGTACAGTGCATTCGAAGGCCCATCGGTTGCGGTCTACCAGTTGGCGACGGAGTTCCTGAGGAACTTAACACCTTCGAAGGCGATGACCTCGGGGGAGGCTTCAATGTCGCGCCAGATTGCGGCAGCGGCGCTGAGGTCCCCGAGGGCGAAGCCGAAGCTTTCGATGGTGAGCCAGCCGTCGTAGTTGAGTGTCTTGAGGGCGGCGAAAACTTCGGGCCATTCGACGTGGCCGCTGCCGGGTGTTCCGCGGTCGTTTTCGCAGGTGTGGACGTGCTTCAAGTGCTTGCCAACGGTGAGATAACCGGTTGCGATGCTCTTCTCTTCAATGTTGGAGTGGAATGTGTCGAAGAGGATGCCGATGTTGGGGTGATTGATCTGTTCGGCGAGGGCGGCGGAGTCGGCGGCGGTGTTGAGGAAGAAGGTTTCGAAGCGGTTGAGTGGCTCGATGGCGAGCGTGACGCTGTGTGCGGTCAGGGTGTCACCGAGAAGCTGGTGGCCTTCGACTGCCCACTTCCACTCATCGGGCCTACGGCGGCGGCCCGGCAGGTAGCCAACGGGTGAGTAAAGGGGGCCGGCGATCGTGCTGATCTTCGCCTCAGCGGCTGTTTTGATGAGGTCCTTCAGATGGGAAACGGTGCGGCGGCGAATGTCGGCATCGTCGGAGATCAGGCTCAGGCCATCCACCAGGACCGAGCAGGCGTTGCATTCGAGGCCGTTGGCTTCGGTGGCCCGGAGGAGGTCGGCGGCGGGGAAGTCCTGGGCGCGGAAGAGGGGGACTTCGACGCCGTCAAAGCCACCGGCTTTGATCTGCGGGAAGAGGTTCATGACTGCCTGGTCGCAGTTGGCAGACCAGATAAAGGTGTTGACTCCGAATTTCATGACGTTTCTATGTTCCTATGGCCGGTTGTGCGGCGCAACTGGAGGGCTGCATGGGTGGGCCTGCCTCGCCACAGCCTTCGCAGAGGTGGCGCACCGTTTCCGGCCTGATGGCACTGGTACGGGTGCAGCACTCCGAGCACAGGAAGTTGAGCAGGTCCCGGAGGGCGTCTTCGTCCGCGGCGTACCAAAGATAGGTTCCCTCGCGGCGGACGCGCACCAGGCCCTCATTTTTGAGCTTGTCCAGATGATGGGAGAGCGTTGAGGCAGGAATATCCAACTCTGCGATGAGATCGCCCACTACCATGCCAGCGGGGTGGGCTGAGAGCAACAGACGGACGATGCGCAAGCGGGCCGCGGTGCCCAGGGCAGCAAACATGTCGGCGAAAAGGGCAGTGCGATCACTTGTTTCCGCCGACGCGCGTTTAGTCGGCTTCTCAGGTTTTGCACTCGGAGTTCGTGCCATCGAGATCCTCGTTCTGGTGAGAGTTATTGCGTTTGATTCTGTAATTCCAATATAATCGAATCAGAATGTGGGTGCAACGAAGTTGCCCGCACAGTCAGGCGGACAGCGGGGTTGTGCCTGCGGCCAATCCGAAAGGCGAAACAGAAACAAAATGGACGCTCAAGCGAATCCGCGATTGTCGTTTCTGGATCGGTATCTTACTCTCTGGATTTTTGCCGCGATGGCTGCCGGCGTTGGACTTGGGTACCTGGTGCCCGACGTCGTACCGCTCCTCAATCGCTTCAGTGTCGGCACCACATCCATCCCGATTGCCATCGGGTTAATCCTGATGATGTATCCGCCGCTGGCGAAGGTGAAGTACGACGAGATGGGCCGGGTCTTCCACCACAGGCGAATCCTGGTCTTGTCGCTGATACAGAACTGGGTAGTCGGACCGGTCCTGATGTTCGGACTCGCGGTGCTGTTCCTGCGCGATAAACCGGAGTACATGACGGGGTTGATTCTGATCGGGTTGGCCCGTTGTATCGCGATGGTGATTGTCTGGAACGACCTTGCGCACGGCGACCGTGAGTATGCTGCGGGTCTCGTTGCCTTGAATTCGGTATTTCAGGTGCTGTTCTTCTCTGTCTACTCTTATTTTTTCCTGGCGACATTTCCACGCTGGCTCGGTCTGGGCGCGGTAGAAGTAGACATCTCGATGGCTGACATCGCGAAGAGTGTGCTGATCTACCTTGGGATTCCGTTTGTGGGCGGAATGCTGACCCGCTTCGGACTGGAGAAGGCGCGGGGGCGCGACTGGTATGAGGCGAAATTCATTCCGAAGATCAGCCCGATGACGCTGGTTGCGCTGCTATTCACCATAGTGGTGATGTTCTCTCTGAAGGGCGAGATGATCGTGCAGTTGCCATTCGACGTGGTGCGTGTCGCCATCCCCCTCACAATATATTTCGTGGTGATGTTCTTTGCCTCGTTCTGGATGAGTAAGAAAGCGGGCGCCAACTATGCGGAAGCGACGACGCTCTCGTTCACTGCCTCATCCAATAACTTCGAACTTGCCATAGCCGTCGCCATCGCAACTTTTGGAATCCACCACGGTGCTGCGTTCGCTGCGGTAATCGGGCCGCTGGTTGAAGTGCCGGTGCTTATTTCTCTGGTTAACGTGGCGCTTTGGATCAACCGTAAATGGTATGGCGGACCCGCGACTCCAATCAATGTCTGCCGTACGCAGAAAGCCTGAACCGGAGACAGAAGAGGAACTTAACTTATGAACTGCTACGAATGCTCGACGACCAATCACAGGCAGGAAGCCATCGGGATTTGTCACCATTGCTCGGTCGGAGTATGTCCCGGGCACTCTACGGTGGTCACGGATCCAGTGACCATGACCGTGCTCGTCGCACGACCTGTTGTTCTTCCGGTGAAGGCGAGACTGCTGTTATGCAATGTCTGCCTCGCGGCACTGGAGCAAGACCGAAAGGAACCGTAAGTCGTGGACCCTGTCGCCATCGACAGATGGCCACCCGGGTCGTGTTTAGCTTGCCTGGGTGGCGGTGAACTCGCCGTCGACGCCGAATTCCTCGACGTTCACGAAGCCGGAGATGCTGGTGGGGGAGTTGATGGCGCCCCGGTAATGGAGGGTGATGGTGCCCGCTTCGAAGCTGGTCTTGTAGCTCCAGTTGATCTTCTTGTCGGCGACTTTGCCGGCGAGATTAAAGGTGCCGTTGGGACCTTCGCAGACTCCGGTGAGGTCTTCGCCGGTCTGGTTCAGGGTGCAGTTGGCATCTGCTTCGCGGCCGGCGATGCTGATGTGGATCTTCCACTTTCCCGAAACGGTGGGGGCGTCGGCGGCGGTGGCGACGAGCGCAGTGGTGGCCAGCAGGAAAGATGCAAACAGAGTCTTCACGATTACCTCCTCCGCAGTATATAGCGCGCCCCCGCTGGCGCGGTCAAGTGAGTTTAGCCGATGGGACGTATCCGGCTTCTCCGAAACAGGAAGGCTAACGAGGCCAGTGCCATAGGCGTCAGGACAAAAGTTGCGGGTTCGGGGGCGGCGGAGCCGGTTACTGCGTTGCCGACGCCTTCGGAAAATGCCAGGGAGTATTGCGGGTGCGTACTGGCGAAGGTCGGGTCGATGTAGACGTAGGGGTCAGCATAGGCATCCGCAGTGGCCGCAGTAGTGGAGTGGAAGATAAAGGCGGCAGCATTGATGTGGATGTTGACGTCGTAGCCGACCCAGGTGAAAAAACTCATGCTTCCCTGCCAGGTTGAATCGGCGCAGTCTCCGGCGCTGCGGAGGACGTTCCCGCAGTTGACCGACCTGTTGATCTGACTCTGGCCATTGGCGGCAGATACTCCGAGGAGGGCGGTTGTGCTGATGACGGTGGTGCCGTCACCCGCCGAAGCGTCGGTCCAGAGATAGCCGTCGATTGCCATAGGAATGTAGTCACCGAAATCCCCACCCAGTACCTGAACGGTGTAGTAGAGGTCACCGGTTGCACCCTGTTCATTGTCCTGAGAGTGGGCGCGAACGGAACCCGATGGCATCCCGAGGAGGGTAATGTAGTTTCCACCCTGCGTAAGGGTTCCGGAGGTGCCGGAATGCTGGGCTCCCACAGTTGAATCAAAGGTCAGGGTGCCACCCAGTGCGGGCATTACGAACAGGCCGAGGCAGACAATCGATAAAGCGGCCTGGCCTGCCAGCCGTGTGAAGCTATTTTTCATTTGGTTCCTCCGTGGCATGTGATTTGGGACTCATGCCCTGTTTCTCTGTACGGCAGGAGCAGGGGAAACCCGCCACTATTTGAGAAACAATTGCCGCGCGGTGTGGCTGAGGGCATAAGATAGGGCTAACTTGCAGCCCCCGAATCCAGATGTTGCGGCCGGCGTATTGACGAAATACCTGCGGGCCTGGCGGGGTGGCGATGAAGGGGCGCTGGAGCAGTTGACTACTCAGGTCTACTCCGAACTGCGCAGGCTGGCGGCTTCAGTAATGGCGAAGCACTCGGTTAATCCCACGCTGCAACCAACCTCTCTGGTACATGAGCTTTATTTACAACTACCGGACGTCCAGGAGATCGACTGGCAGAGCCGGACGCATTTTTTGAACGTAGCGGCGAAGATGATGCGCAATATTCTGGTGGACCACGCCCGCAAGCGCAGTGCGTTGAAGAGAGGTGTGGTGGTGGCGCTGGAGACGGATGTGGGGGGCTCGGATCGCGCCCTGGAGGTGGATGTTCTGTTGGTGGATCAGGCACTGGATCAACTGGCATTGATTCATCCCCGTCACGCCCGCGTGGTGGAACTACGTTTTTTCGGTGGCCTGACGGTGCAGGAGACAGTGGATGTTCTGAAAGTGACCGGCGTTGAGAGTTCGGTGAGGACAGTGGAACGGGACTGGACCTTCGCGCGAGCCTGGTTGAAGAATGCCATTGAAGCCAACTGAGCCACTCGCTGCAGACATCGAGGAACTTTTCCAGCTGGCGTGGGAGGTTTCGGGAGAAGCTCGGGCGCGACTTCTTGCACTGCGCTGCGGCGAGAATGTGATATTTCGTCGAGCCGTGGAGGAGTTGCTGGCAGCGGCTGAAGAAATAGAACACAGCGAGGCCTGGAATCAGCCGGCGATTGTGGCGGAGGCGGCGTCGACTGCGCGGCAGGGTATCGGGATGCATCCGGGTGTTGGGGCAACTCTGGACAGATACAAGCTACTGGAGCGGCTTGGAAGTGGGGGGATGGGGGTGGTCTGGAAGGCTACTCGCGCCGATGACGCCTATTCGAAGCTGGTGGCGATCAAGGTGATCCACGGTGGGCTGAGCGACCCGACCAGTCTTCGTCGTTTTATGCAGGAACGGCAGATTCTGGCAGGGCTGGAACATCCGCACATTGCGCGCTTACTGGATGGCGGGAGTACTGCCGACGGGCTGCCCTTTCTGGTGATGGAGTATGTTGACGGGGTCCGAATTGACGAGTATCTGAAGGGGCGGACTCCTGACCTCGCGAGAGTCCTCGACTTGTTTCGCAGGATTTGCGGTGCGGTCTCCTACGCGCATCGGAATCTGGTTGTCCATCGCGATTTGAAGCCGGGCAATATCCTGGTGACGGCTGACGGTGAACCGAAGCTGCTGGATTTCGGAATCGCCAAATTGCTGGATGGCTCGGAGGGCACGCGGACAGGCGATGCGGCGATGACGGCTGAGTACGCCAGCCCCGAACAGATCTGTGGGGGGCAGATTACGACCGCCAGCGATACCTATTCACTGGGAGTCCTGTTGCATGAAATGCTGACGGGACGGCGGCCTTACCGGAGCGAGGCAGGCCCGCTGGGGCTGGCTCAGGCGATCGCAGTGGAGGTGCCGCAAACGCTGGGGCGGAGCGCGGCCAGGTACTTCGATGCCGAACTGGAGACGATCGTGCAAAAGGCTCTCCGCAAGGAACCGGAGAGACGGTATGGTTCCGTGGACGAGTTCTCAGAGGATCTGCGGCGGTATCAGGGTGGGTATCCGGTAACGGCGCGTCCCGACACGCGCAGATACCGTGCGCGCAAATTTGTCAGGCGGCACAGGGGTGCTGTGGTGGCCACTGCACTGGCCGGAGTTTCACTGGTGGCGGGCAGCGCGGCCATTTGGCGACAGGAACGGATTGCGGAGCGGCGCTTTGACGACGTGCGGAAACTGGCGAATTCGTATTTGTTTGAGTTTCACGATGCGATCAAAGATTTGCCCGGGACGACGCGGGCGCGGCAACTGGTGGTCAAACGTGCGGTGGAGTTTCTGGACAAGCTGGCTGCAGAACGGGCGGGGAATGTGGACCTGGGGCGGGAACTGGCCACGGGGTACGACAAGATTGCCGAAATTCAGGGGTCTGAGAACGCGGCCAGTCTGGGAGATCAGAGAGGCGCACTGAGTTATTACCAGAGGGCGCTGGCGATTCGGCAGGCGCTGCACGCGGTGTCCCCCGGCAACCTGGAACTGGCGCAGGAACTGTCGTTCAGTTACTCCGAGGTGGGGTGGCAACTGGCATATACGGGGCAACTGGCAGCTGCGGGAAAAGACCTTCGTGAGGCGGTTGCGATTAGTGAAGGTCTGGTGAAGGCGCGCCCTGCAGACCCGCGGATGCGGGAAGCGCTGGCCAACAGCTACTCGACGCTGGCCGACATTCTGGGCAACTCGTCGAATCAGAATCTGGGCGATTTCCAGGGGGCGCTGGCACTGTATCGGAAGAGTTTCGCGATCCGCCAGAAGTTGTCCGCGGAGGATCCGGGGAGCAGAGAAAAGCTGGCGCTGTTGTCGGTATCGAACTCACGTCTGTCGCAACTTCTTCAAACGATCGACGACAAGCCCGGAGCTGTGGCTGCGTCTCGTCGCTCGGCGGACATTCAGGACGAGTTACTGCGGCGTGAGGAGGGTAACGCCGAATTGCAGCGCGGCGCGGCGGTTGCGAACCGGAATCTGGCGTTGCTGTTGCTAAAAACCGAAGCGCTGCCCGAGGCCCGGGAGCGTGGGGACAGAGCGATGGGACTGTTTGAGCGGGTTTCGGGCGACGACCCCGGAAACATTCAGGCTCGCGTTCAGGTAGCCGATGGTTACAACGCACAGGGGTCCATCCGGGCGGCACTTGACGATAACCTCGGGGCCGGGAACTTCTACAGGGCTGCGATTGGAATTCTGGAGGCTTTAGCGGCGGCGCATCCTGCGGACCCTCCGCGACCGGGGTTGCGAACAGCCTATAACTGGCTGGCGGAATTGCATTTGAAGACTGGAGATACGGCGGGGGCGATTCACGCCGCGCAAAGGGAGTTGGCGATTGACGCCGTCCTGTTGCAGGCCGACGAGAAGAATGCCGGGGCGGAGCGGAATCAGGGGGTGGCGCTGCGACAGATCGGGCAGGCTCACGAAGCGAACGGGATGGTTCTTAGCACCGCACGGGAGCGCCGGATCGGGGAGTTGCGTGACGCAAGAGGCTGGTATGAGAAGAGCCTTGCCGTTTTGCAGAAGCAGAAAAACAAGGGCACGCTGATTCCCCTGGCGGCTTCGGAGCTTGAAAAGTTGCCCGGAGCGATCCGGCGGTGCGGCGACGCACTGGCAGTATTGGCGGGTGCCTGATCGTTGTTACCATAATCTGCAGCTATGGTCCTGTTTCGTGTTTTCGCGGCTTCTTTGTTGATGGTGCTTCCGGTGCTGGCGCAGCCGGGGCGGGGTGGGGTTGTGATGACCCACGTTCATCTGAATTCGGCTGATCCGGAGGCGGCGATCGCATTCTGGACGGGTACGCTCGCCGCGTCGGGTTACAGCACAGGGTCAATGACCGGGATCACGATGCAGGGCGGGGTTGTGCTGTTCAGCAAAGCGGCGCCTACGGGGCCGAGTGCGGGGTCAGCGATTGAGCATATCGGGATTCGTGTTCCGGATTTTGAACCCCTGATGACGCGTTTGGCGAAGACTTCGTACAAAAGTTCGCGTCCGACTCCGGGCGGACCACTTCTGATTGAGGGGCCGGACGGCGTGCGGATTGAAGTGGCGGAAGACAGCGACATGTACACGGTGGTGGAGTTTGGGCACGTACATGTGGCGGGACCGAAAGCGGCAGAAGGTCCGGCCTGGTACACGGCGAACCTGGGAGCTCGACCGGGTGGTGATGACACGTCGGTTCGGATTGGCGGGCAGGTCTTCTTTTCAAAAGCCGATTCCGCGGCACCAACGAAGGGGCGGGCGGTGGATCATATTTCGGTGGAGACGCGGGACCTGGCGGCGCTGACGAAGAAGCTCTCCGATGCGGGGATCAAGCTGGAGGCGACGGATAAACCCACGGTGAAGTTGCTGACGGACCCTTCCGGTGTGCTGATTGAAGTGAGCGAAGCACAGTAAGCTCGGCGATGAAGGTGGATCCAACAGACGCTGCGCTGGAACGGCTGGCGGCGGCCAGTCCGGGGACACCTGAAGGAAAGAAGATCTTCGCGGCCGCGCTGGCGGCGAAACAATTGCGGCTGGTGGTGAAGGCCGCGCGTCTGCTGGAAGGGTTTCAGGCGGCGGAGTTTTGTCCGCAGATGGCCCAGGTGCTTGCCGCGCTGCTGGCTCGGGGCGGTGGTGTGGACAAGGGCTGTGCGGCAATGCTGGCGCTGGCGCGGACTCTGGTGAATCTGGATCATGATGCGGCGGAGTTGTATCTGGACGGGATGAAGTTTGTCCAGATGGAAGCATCGTGGGGGCCGCCAGTGGACGTGGCGGCGGAGCTTCGGGCGACGTGCGCAATGGGTCTGGTGAACAGCCGGTATTCGGGGAAGCTGCAGGCGCTGACGGATCTGCTGGTGGATAAGGAGTGGGGCGCGCGGGTGGGGGCGATCCGGGCGTTGGCGGCGGTGGGGTCGGAGCCGGCGATGCTGCTGCTGTACTTCAAGGCGAGGGTAGGGGACGGGCATCCGGAAGTGGTTTCGCAGTGTCTGGAGGCCTTGCTGGTGGGCGGCGCGGAAGGTGCGCTGGCGCTGGCGACGCGGATCGCGACGGGCGAAGATGCAGAGTCGCGGGAAGCGGCAATTCTGGCATTGGGGGCGAGCAGGCGGACGGATGCCGTGGAGTGGCTGATTGCACGGTCCCGGATGCCGGGGCCCACGCGGGCGTGCATGTTTCTGGCGCTATCGAGTTCGCGGACGGAGGATGCGCTGGAGTATCTGCTGGGGCTGGTGAAGACGGCGGATTCGGCAACATTCGCAGAAGTGCATGAGGCTCTTACGATTCACCGGCGGGATGAGGTTCTGAACGCGCGGATGGTGGCGGCGGTGACGGAGCGGAATCGGACTCGGTAATCAGTTGGAATCGGGACGTTCCGCCGAGTCGATGTAGAGGAGTTCGGCGGGAATTCCGCGGTGATCCAGACGAAGACCAACTTCCTGCAAAGCGGTAAACAGGGACGGTTGATCTCCGGTGGAACTCTCAATCGTCACGTTCGGGTTGAGGGGGGCGAAGTTCAGCGCGATGTTGAATTCGCCGGGCAAACGCGTTTGATCCACAACAATTTCTCCCAGCAGGCCGGAAAGCAGACGAGTGAGGCGTGCCATGGGCATTCGCGATCCCCGGATCATCGAGTTTCCGACGCTGTCTCCGGGGAATTTGTCGAGGTCGGAGGCTTTGAGCTTTGGGCCGCCTTTCGCTACCAGCAGGGCGTAGCCAGCGACTTTCTCAATTTTGCGATGGACTCTCAGGTGAAAGCGTTCGGCCAGTAATGCCTGCGCCATGGATCGCATGGTCTCGTCGCCTTTCGAATCGGCGGGTACTGGTTCGCCGGGTTTGGCAATAATGTCCCAGCGTTCGGAATTGATCCAGGCCGGTCCGCCACGAACCTGGACATCCGGGATATCAAAGGCCAGGCAGATGATCGCTTTCAGGGTCAGGTTTTCGGCGACGAACGAACGACGGGCGAGGGATCTGGATTGAGGACTTCCTGACCGGTTGGCTTTTACCGACGCTACCTCGAAGGTGGTTTGGGCAAAAGCTCCTGTCAGCAGGAACCACGGGGCCGCGACGATCACGCGCCTTCTGTCCACGTTCATGCGCTCCAGTGTATCTTCAGGTTGTGGCGATGCGCGACGTGGACCCTCGGCAGTGGGGTGGTGAACCTGGTGAGTTTTGACAGGAAGACGCTGCTGGCGAAAGTGGTGCGGCAGTTCCGGATCAGCCGGAATGGGATTCATGGGCCAAACCATTGGGCCAGGGTGCGGCGACATGCTCTGACCGTGGGGCAGGCGACCGGTGCGGATTTACTGGTAGTGGAACTGTTCGCGTTTCTGCACGACAGTCAGCGGCGGAATGAGGATCAAGATCCGCTGCACGGGCTGCGCGGGGCGGAGTATGCGGCTTTGCTGAATGGCAGTTCGTTTGCGCTGGACGCCACGCAGATGAAGACGCTGGACTATGCGATCCGGCATCACAGCGATGGCGGACGGAGCGAGGACGTGACGATCCAGACGTGCTGGGATGCGGACCGTCTGGATCTGGGGCGTTGCGGGATTAAGCCTGCTGCGAAATACCTTTCGGCCGCCGCGGCAGGGGAGATCGAGAGTGCTTATCGGTGGAGCGTAGAGAGTGCGGATGCGGTGGATCCGGCGCTCTGGGAGTTCCTCTAGTCTTCGTCGATGCCACGCCGTAAGAGACGGGCACTGCGGACCCCGGAGATGGCGGTCAGGCGCTGGATAAGAGCGGCGGGGTCGGAGCCGGGGCGGGGCTGGAGTCGCCAGATGCCCTCGGTGCCGTCCTGTTTGTCGAGAGTCCCGATGGAGATGAGTTCTCGGGTCAGGATGTCCTTGCCGAGCGCGGCGTTGAGGAGTGTGTCGGGGTCGTGGTCCGGGGAGAGCCGGAGGCGCAGAGTGTATTCGGGATGCGCGGGGGCGTTGGTGCGGCGGACTAAGCGGAACAGGAGTTCTGCCAGGGCGACGACGGCGATGCCGATGATGGCGACCCAGGGGTTCTTCGCGCCGACGGCCATGCCGACGATCACGGAGAGAATCACGTAGGCCGTGTCCTGCGTGTCACGAACGACGGTTCGGAAGCGGACGATGCTGAGAGTTCCGACGAGCGAGAAAGCTCGGGCGACAGAGTCGCCGATAACCTGTGTGACCATCGCAATGAGGACGCAGAGCAGGAGGATGGTCATAGGGAAAGAAGTGCCCTGGCCTTCCGGGGGGCGCGTGTAGTGGTAGAGCGCGGCGATGACGATGCCGAACAGGAGTGCAGTGCCAAGGCGGATCGCCATTTCGACGGGCGTGGCATGTGTTCCGCTGTTGATGACTTCCAGGAAATCAGGCAAGTTGCCGGACTCCCAGGCCGAGTTTGGTGCAGGCTTCCCGGTACTTTGAGGCTGTGGTCGGCTGGAGGCCGAATTCGACAATGAGTTCGGTGAAGGCGACGGGGAGAGGCCGCACGTACTTCAGTTCGAGGATGATGCGTTCGGCATGTACCCGGGTCGGGTTTACGAAGGGCGGAAATTCGAAGTTGCGTGCTTCGGTGGCGAAGATGTTGTCGTCCATGGTGAGGCGGATGGGGCCACGTTCACTGTGCGCCATGCGCGCCATGCGGTTGTAAGTGAGCTGGCAAACGGGTTCCAGACGTCGGGCCTGCATTCGCCGATGGTACCAGTAGCCGGACCAGGCGGGGTCGGGCGCAGCGGTGTGGAGCGTGTCGAGCTGCGGAAGGGGTAGACGGGTGCGGCGCTTGCGGACTTTGCCATCCACCTTGAGCTTGCGTTCCAGGAAGAAGGTGTCACTCTCTCCGTAGCGGCGGATACGGTACTTGCCGCGGGCGTAGGAACCCTGGCGGCGGAAGACATCGAAGTCGGGCGTGTCGAGATAGAGGGTGGTGATGTCGTACGCGTCAGCGTGGGGGCCGAGTCCGTTGGGGTCGGGTTCAAGATTCGTGCGCGCCCAGGCCCGAATCTCGTCGGCCATTTCGGGCGAGATCAGGTACTTGGTTTCGCAGGCGATGCCACGGGCGGGGCCCAGACTGGGGGAGTAGAGAGTCTGCATGGCGTCTACAGAGGGGGCTGGGGGGCGAGGTCCCGGGTGATGCCCTGAATGAGCTGGTCGGGCGTGAGGGGGCCTTTGTCGCCACCCCAGTTGGTGAACCAGTGGCGGAAGCCACGCTGGAATTCGTCGCGGGTGACGACGGAGTCCTGGTTTACGTCCATGGCCTTGAGAAACGGTGGGGCGAGCATGGCGGCGGGGTTGAAACCGCGTCCGCCGGGTCCGCCCGGGCCGCCACCGCGTCCGCCGAAGCCGCCGCCCTGCTGGCCCTGCGATTTTCCGGCGAGCTGGTCGGCAACGGACTGATTGCGGGGTGCGAGGAAGGTTTTGATGGGGCTGCCACGGCCGGGGCCACGACCGCCGGGTCCGCCTGGGCCAAAGCCTTCGGCTTGTGGGGCGGAGGACTGGCCGGCGACGACCTTGTCGAAGCTGGCGAGCTTACCTGCAGATTCCTTTTCGATGGCGGGACGGATAACCTTCGCGGTCTCGTCGACCAGGGCCGAGAGGCGGTCTGCTTTGAGGATGGTGTTGTTGTACTCGGCCATGTGGGCGAGGTAGGGTTTGCGGAAGGCCTCGGTTTTGAAGAGCCGCTCGAGGAAGCGGTTGCTGGTGTTGAACGGGTGCTCGACGGAGAGTTGAGCACCGCCGCCCATACCGCCGAACGAGAGGTCAAGATCCCAGGGGAGAAGCTGGAATTTGTTGGTCTCGGGGTGGAGATAGACGTAGAAATTCTGGCCCATGCTCAGGATGGAGTCCATATTGGCGAGCCAGACGTTCAGCGCGAGGTAACGGGCGACTTCGTCGAGGTCGAGGTAGCTGGGGAGCTGGGTGGCGAAGTCGGCGTCCGAGCCGGAGGTGACGAGCCTGGCGAAGTCGATGACCCGCTGTTTCTGTTTGTCGGAGAGGTCGGTCTTGGGGTCGTACGTCTGGTTGTATTTGGCCCAGTCGTCGCCGAGGTAAGCGAAGAGACTTTGGGTAGATGGCTTGAAGATGGCGCCCGCTTTGGTGTTGTAACGTTCGCTGGTGAAGGCTTTATCGACGTCTTCGACGAGGGAGTAGAGGCCGAGGTACTCGTTCGTGTACTTGCCGGGAATGGTGAGGTAGACGCGGGCCCAGCTGGTGCGCGGGGCGGGGACCTGGCCATCGCGGAAGATGCGGTAGGAAAGGGGTTCGTTCATCCAGCCGGCATCGGTGACGTTGGAGTGGAGGTTGAGGGTAGTGACACCGGCGTACCTCTGGCCTTTGGTGTATTTGTTGAGGTCGATCTTGAGGCTGCGCTTGAGCCCACTGCGGGACTGCATGAAGGTGCTGTTGCCTTTATAGCGGACGGCGACATTGGGGAGCGGTGTGCCGTCAACCGTGAGGTCGGCGTGGACGTATTCGAAGTTGATGCCGGACATGGCAGAGGCTCCGTTGCGGCCTCCTTCGGGGCCGAGCATGGAACGTCCGGGACCACCTCTACCTCCGGGGCCACCGGGGCCTGCGCCGGGGGGTGGGCCGACCTGGAAGGTGGACGAGAAGCCTTCGGTAAGCTGAGCTTCGGTGAGGCGGCCGGTCTTTTGTTTGTCCCAGGTGGAGAACCAGGAGTCGCCGAGGGCCTGGAATTCTTCGGAGGACAGTTTCTGGTCGTTGTTTTTGTCAGCGGCCAGAAAAGCGGGGGCGAACATCATTGCCGGGTTGAAGCCTCCACGGCCGCCACGGGGTCCACCGAAACCGGGACCGCCACCGGGGCCTCCGCCGGGGCCACCGAAGCCCATGCCTCCACCCTTCGGTTCCATTGCGGCGAACTGTTCCGGGGTGAAAATGAGGTGGATTTCGCGGATTTGCGCGGCATCAAACAGCTGTGCCGGGGTGCTGGGTTTGGTGGTAACGGCCGCGGAAAGCAGCAGGGTGACCAGGGTTGACGTTACGACGCGTCTCATAGTTAACACAATCGTAACTTCGCCGCCGGGGAGGAAGTTGTTTCGTTTCGTAAATTTACACTGCCTTAACAGAACGGCCAGGTGCGAAAATCCTCTTGATGGGAAACCTTACACGGCGTGGATTTATCGGATGCGGCGGGCTGGCGCTGCTGGGACCGGCGGCAACGGCTGCGGGACCGGAGGCGGTGGAGGTTTTCCGCGCCGGGGATAACGGCTACAACAACTTCCGGATTCCGGCTCTGCTGGCCACGAAGAAAGGTACGTTGCTGGCATTCGCCGAAGCACGCGGGGCGCGGAGCGACTCAGGCAATATCGATCTGGTGCTGAAGCGGTCCTCGGACCACGGGAAGACCTGGTCGGCGTTGCAGGTGGTGGCGGACTCGGGCGGGGATACGATCGGGAATCCGTGTCCGGTGCAGGACCGGAAGACGGGACGGATTTTTCTGCCGCTCACCTTTAACCCGGGGAACGTGACGGAGGCGCAGATGATCGGGCGTCAGGTTGAGGCGCGGCGGACGGTGTATCTGACGTGGTCGGACGATGACGGGCGGACGTGGGCACCACTGCGGGAGATCACGGAGGCTGTTCGGAAGCCCCACTGGACCTGGTATGCGACGGGGCCGGGAGTTGGAATTCAGACCCGGTCGGGGCGGTTGGTGATTCCGTGTGACCACTACGCGGAGGGCACGGCGGGTTCGATTTCGCACGTGTTCTTCAGTGACGACCACGGAGTGACGTGGCAACTGGGCGGGGATGCGCCGGAGGGCACGAATGAGAGCCAGGTGGTGGAACTGCGCGACGGGTCGTTGTTGCTCAACATGCGGAGTTACCGGGGAAAGAACCGGCGGGGTATTTCGCGGAGTGCGGATGGCGGGAAGACCTGGGGCGCGGTGGCGTGGGACGAGACGCTGATTGAACCGGTCTGCCAGGCAAGTCTGATCGGTGTCGGCGGTGCCCTGTACTTCTCAAATCCGGCAAGTTCGGAGAAGCGGGAGAAGCTGACGGTTCGGGTTTCGAGGGACGAGGGCCGGACCTGGTCGGCGGTGCGAGTGCTGCACGAGGGCCCATCGGCGTACTCGTGTCTGGCTGCGCTGAAGGGGAAGCAGTTGGGGTGTCTGTATGAATGCGGCGAGGCGGGGCCTTATGAACGAATCGCCTTTGCCCGATTTCCTGCTCTGATCCAGGTCTCGTAAAAACCGATCTGT
>CANIHR010000061.1 GCA_947467185.1 Bryobacterales bacterium | reverse complement strand
CTCGGGGTACTGAGGAGGCGAAAGTGGCGGGGCGTTTCCCGGAGGAGGCGGGGCCTGAACCTGTTGGCATTCCGGAGTGATAGTATCCCGGTATGGCACCGACTATCGCCGCTGCGCGGCGTGAGCTGTTTTTCCCGACCGTCCACCCCTGGAAACCGACGTTGCGAGGACATGGGAGCGCCGCCTGGTCATGATGAATCTCGTGAACCGGGCTGTCCGATTGCTGTGTGTGACCGGAACCCTGGTGGTGCCGATGTTTGGCGCGTCCGTGGCGGCCCCTGACCTGGAGCGCGCCTTTGCGCGGGATGTGCGTCCTTTTGTGAATGAGTACTGCGCGGGGTGCCACAGTGGCGCGGCGCCTGCGGCCCAACTGGATCTGAAGTCCGTGGCGACGCTTTCCGCCGTGATGCAGGACCTGCCTCACTGGACCTTGTTGATGGAACGGCTGGAGCGGCAGGAGATGCCTCCCAAGCCAATTCCGCAGCCGCCCGCGGATCGCAGACAAAAGGTGATTGAGTGGGTGAAGGCCGTGCGTGCGAACGAATTGCGGCGGACGGCGGGCGATCCGGGTCCGGTTCTGGCTCGCCGGTTGAGCAATTCCGAATACGACTATTCAATTCGAGATCTGACGGGCGTGGATCTTCGTCCGACGAAAGAGTTTCCTGTCGACCCGGCCAACCTGGCGGGCTTCGACAACACGGGGGAGACGCTGAACATCTCCCCTGCCCTTTTTAATAAATATCTGGCTGCGGCACGTGAAGTTTCGGATCACATGGCACTCACGCCGGATGGATTTGTGTTCGCGCCTGGGCCGATGCTGGCGGAGACGGATCGTGACCAGTTCGCGATCAAGCGGATTGTGGACTTTTATGAAGCGCAGCCTACGGACTTCGCCGACTACTTCGAGGCAGCATGGCGATACAAGTATCGTGCGGTGCTGGGCAAGCCTGCCGCGACGCTGGCAAGCACCGCGACAGCCGGGAAGGTAAGTCCGAAATATCTGCCGCTGGTCTGGGGAATTCTTGGGGAACAGCAGCCGAAACCGGAGGTTGGTCCTGTGGCCAAACTGCAGGCGATGTGGAAAGCGTTGCCGGCACCTGCGGGCGCCAAGCCGGATGCGAAGCAGCTTGCGGCGGTGCGGACGAAGTGCGTAGAAATGCGGGACTTTGTAGTGAAGATTCGCAACCACACCGCGATGCAGTTTAAGGCTCCCGTAGTGACTGGCCCACCGCCGCCTCCGGTTCCCGTGCAGGCCGCGGCCGATCCGGCAGCAGTTCCGGGAGCGCCTCCGGGCCGAGGTGGTGGTCGCGGTGGTCGCGGTGGCGGATTCCGCCGTGGTGGTCTGCCGGAGGCGTCACAGCCCCTGCTGACGTGGAAGTACACACAATTCAATACGCACCGCAGGAATTTCGATCCGGACGCTTTGCGGCTGGACACGGATCCCCCACAGAAGGCACCGGAGATCCCGAAGTATGCGGGGCTCCATGCCGAAGCCGCCGTGCGTTGGGCGGCGGTGATGAAGACGGAGCAACTGAAGGATCCCGATCTGGTGGTTCCCGCCGCGCAGCGCGCGCGCTATGAAGAATCTTTCGCTCGCTTCGCCCAGGTGTTTCCGGATGCCTTCTATATCAAGGAACGGGGTAAGTTTTTCCCGGACGATTCAGCCGACTCGGGGCGCCTGTTGAGCGCCGGGTATCACAGCGTGATGGGCTACTGGCGTGACGATAATCCGCTGCAGGAGCTGATCCTGGACGAGAAAGGCAAGCAGGAACTGGACAGGCTGTGGACGGAGTTCGATTTCTATGCGGACCACACGGCGCGGACGTTTATTCAGTACTACTTCAATCAGAGCGGCGAGGTGCAGGGCGGTGGCGCGGAAGCAGGACGGCCGCGTCCGGTGGGTAAGGAAGTGACGGACTCGTCGGTGATCGCAGAGATTAAGGCTCAATATATTGCCATGGCAAAGGCGAGTGACAATCCCATTGCTGCGGCCTGGATGCCGAATCACTTCGACCATATCGACAACACGATTCGATCACTGGAGAAGATGCGCCGGGAAGCCGAGCCGGCGCAACTGGAGGCGTTAACGAAATTTGCGGCGCGTGCCTATCGCCGACCGCTGACAAAGGCAGAGCGGGACGTAATTCTCGCGTACTATCGCAAGCTGCGGTCGGACGGCGGCTTGACCCATGAGGATGCGATGCGGGATTCGATTGCCAGCATCCTGATTTCGCCCGAGTTTTTCTATCGCGTGGATATGCGTGAGCCGGCGACGGTATCGCAGGCCGGGGGCGGGACCGCCACGCCGCTTTCGCCGTCCGCACTGGCCAGCCGGCTCAGTTACTTCCTGTGGTCGAGCGTGCCGGATGAGGAACTGCTGAAGCATGCGGCGCTGGGCGATTTAACGCGCCCCGACGTGCTGGCCGCGCAGACCCGGAGAATGCTGAAAGATCCGCGCTCGCGGGGACTGGCTACCGAGTTCGCCGCGAACTGGCTCGATTCGCGCCACTTTGAAACTTACAATTCGGTGGACCGCGAACGCTTCCCGAATTTCACAAACGACCTTCGCCGGGCGATGTTTGAGGAGCCGATTCGATTTGTCGACGACCTTATTAAGAACAATCGTTCCGTACTCGACATGATTTATGGCAACTACACGTTTGTCAATCCGGCGCTGGCGAAGCACTATGGCATGAGTATTCCGCAGTTCACACCCGCTGAAGTCAAGCCCGCCGCCCCGGGGCCTGGCCGAGGGGCGGATCTGGTGCCGAACGCGCCGGTGGCACCTGTTCATCTTTTCGCTGATCCTTCTGTGACGCCCGATACGTGGGTGCGGGTGGATGACGCGGGTAAGTATCAGCGGGGCGGTTTACTGCCGATGGCGGTATTCCTGACACAGAGTTCTCCGGGACTCCGGACGAGTCCGGTGAAGCGCGGTTTCTGGCTGGTTCGGCGGATATTGGGCGAAGTAATTCCGCCTCCCCCGCCGGTAGTACCGGAGTTACCGCAGGACGAAGCCAAAACGGATGCGCTGCTGAAGGACGTGTTGGCGAAGCATCGTGCGAACCCGCTTTGTGCGGGATGCCATGCTCGGTTCGACGTGTTCGGAATTGCCATGGAAGGCTACGGACCTGTGGGCGAGGTCCGGACAAAGGACGTCGCGGGACGAGCCATTGACCCGACTGCAACTTTCCCCGGAGGGTATGCGGGAGATGGCTTCCGCGGCGTGCAGACTTACATCCGGGAAAAGCGGCAGAAGGATTATCTGGATAACCTGAGCCGGAAATTGCTGGCTTATGCGCTGGGGCGAACGTTGCAGCTTTCGGATGAACCAGTGGTGGAGAAGATGCAGGCCGGCATGGCTGCCAACGGCTACCGGTTCGGTTCGCTGGTCGAGACAATTGTCTCCAGCCGGCAATTTCTGAATACGCGCAGCACGCAGATTACCCGGACACCAACCAAATTAACGAACGACAAGAAAGGCGAGTAAATGTCACGCAAGCTTATCCCTCAAAACCGGATCCCGTCAACTTTTGACCGTATCGCTTCGCGCCGCTCTGTGCTGCGCGGAGCCGGGGTGGCCATGGCGCTGCCGTTTCTCCAATCCCTGCCCGTACTGGGCGCGGCAACACCCTTCCCCAAGCGTTTTGGGGTGATGTTCATGGGCTGCGGCATCAATGAAGATCACTGGAACGCGACGGGCAATGGCGCGGACATGAAGCTCAGTAAGACGCTGTCGGTGATGGAGCCTCTGAAGCACAAGATCAATGTGATTGACGGTCTGTTCAACAAAGCATCTGTTGGCCTGGGGATTCACCCTGCGCAGACGGGCAGTCTGCTTTCGGGGGCGCAGGTTTCGAAAGGCGCGATTGTCCACTCCGGGATGAGCGTGGACCAGATGATCGCGAATACCATCGGCAAGGACACGGCACAGTCGAGCATTGTGCTGGCCTGCGATCCGCCGATGACGGGGTATCACGAGACCAACTATTCGATGGCTTACAGTTCGCATGTTTCGTGGCAGAGTCCGGATTCGCCAGTGCCCGTGGAACTGTACCCTTCGCTCGCCTTCGATAATCTGTTCGAGAATCGCGGCAGCCTGCGGAATCTCAGCATTATCGACCGCGTGAAGGACAGCGCCGAGGCGATGAGCCGGAAGGTCAGCTCGGAAGACAAGCGCAAGCTTGACGACTATCTCACCAGCGTGCGCGAAGTGGAGAAGCGTGTCGGTGCGGTGCGGAAGAGCAAGGAACTGGCGGAGGATCAGGCGAAGCTGAAAAACAAGCCTGCTTTCGCGATGGAGCGCCCGGCGAACGGGTTACCCGAGGATTTGCGCGAACATTCGAAGCTGATGTGCGACATCATCGCAATTGCGTTCCAGACGGATAAGACGCGTGTGGCGTCGTTGATTATTTCGCGGGACCTTTCCGCCATGTACTATCCGTTCCTGGGAGTCAACCAGGGACACCATGGCGCTTCGCATAACAATAACTCGGATGGCTATGAGGCCATCGCGCGCTGGCATTTGAGCCAGTTCGCCTATCTTGCGACGAAGCTGGACAGTATGCCGGAAGGCGACGGCACGGTGCTGGATAACTCGTGCCTGATGTTCCTTTCCAGTCTGTTTGTTGGCCGAACGCACGATAACACCAGGCTGCCGGTGGTGTTAGCGGGTGGCATGGGCGGTGAGTTGAAGACCGGGCGGTCACTGAGTTATCTGGGGCAACCTGAGGAGAATCGCAAGATGTGCAGCCTGTACCTTTCGCTGATGGACCGGCTGGGTGTGAAGCTGGATCACTTTGGCGACTCGGATTCGCGACTGGCTCTGATTTAGGCTCGGGAATACTGATGGTACGAAAAGGGCCGCGATTCCCGGGAGGGGTCGCGGCCCTTTTTGCGTGTTAGATAACAGGTTGGAGAACTACGCTCTTGCGCCGATTTCGCGGAGGCAGTGGTCGATCCACATTTTGGTCAGCTTTTCCTGGGCTCCGTTTTGGGAGAGGCGGGTGCGGAGGCTGCTGAAGTCGACGTGGTCGAGGGGCTGGTCCTGGTTGAAGCAGGAGAAGACGACGGTTTCTTCGCCGGTCTGCGGGTTCTTGTGGACCTGGAGGCACTGGGCGCAGATTTCCTTCATCATGCACTGCATCGGGGAGTTGATGCTGCCGATGGCGTGGTGGTCGGGCTTGATGTAGGGGCGGAGGACCGTGTGGCGGGCCTGCTGGACCGCCTTCATCATACCGTCAGAACCGATCGCGATGAGGCGGTCTACGTTGCTGAGCTTGATGGAGGTTTCGCCGAGTTCGCCGCGGCCGTAGGCGAGCATCGCTTCCACTATGTTGCCGACGAAGGCAGAGTCCTGGACGCGTCCTGCGCTGAAGCCGGGGGCTTCGTCACAGACCCACACGACGGAGTCGGCGGCGCGTTCGATTTCTTCGACCTTGTAGCGGTCAATGATCTTCTTGTAGCCGGCGAAGTAGATGACGCGGGAGCCTTCTTCCCGCAGCTTCTGGCCGATGGAGAAGAGCACCGCGTTGCCGAGGCCTCCGCCGGCAAGAAGAACAGTTTCCTTCGCAGGGGTTTCGCTGGGCGCGCCGGTGGGACCCATCAGGATGACGGGCTCGCCCTTTTTCAGGATGGCGCAAAGGTCGGAGGAGCCGCCCATTTCGAGCACGATGGTGGAGAGGAGACCCTTTTCGTGGTCGACTGACGCGCCGGTGAGGGCGAGACCTTCCATGCCGAGAACGGTGTTCTTCGTGCGCGTGGCGAGGACTTCGTAATTCTGCAGGCGGTAGAACTGGCCGGGCAGGAAGGCGCGGGCCGCGAGCGGGGCGCGAACGATGACTTCGATGATGTTGGGGGTGAGGCGGACGACGTCGTGGACGGTGGCGCGGAGTTCGTCATCGAGCTTGGCAATGAGGGATTCGGGCGTTGCAGTGGCCGGAACCTTCGCGAGCATGCGGGAGACGACGGGGTAGCCGAGTTTGGCGGAACCCATGGCCTTGACGACGTTGCCGGAGAAGGAGGGGTGGAGGTCGCCGAAGAAGCTGATGGCGCGGCCGTCTTCACGAACGGACATGAGGACCTCGACCTTCGCGGGCTTGGCGCTGCGTTCAGGCTTCACCTTTTCGCCGTCTTCGCCGAAGGCCTGGAAGTAACGACCATCGAGGAGAACCTGATCGTCTTCGCGAGCGAGAACGGTGTTGGGCTGGGTGCCGGCGGCGACGAGAATGGTGCGGGCCGGGAGGGTGATGATTTCGTCGGTCGCGACCAACTTGCCGGTGGCTTCGTCGAAGTTGTGCTTGCGGCACTTGAGCGCGGCAGCGGTACCGGCAGCATCGACTTCCACTTCTTCCGGCGCGAGGCACTCGGCGAAGCGGACACCTTCTTCAAAGGCCTTGGAAACTTCTTCGTGGTTGAGCGTGTAGCTGGGCGCGTCAACAAGGCGGCGGCGATAGGCGAGGGTGGAGCCACCCCAGGAGTTCAGGAGGTCGAGGAACTGCGGTTCCCTGCCCTCGGCCGCGGCTTTCGCGCGTTCGGCACGGAGAGCCTGGGCGTGCGCGATGAATTCCTTCGCGGTGACGGCTTCGTCGGGAGTCCACGAGGCGCGGACGGAGGCTTCACCGAGTTCTTCGACAAGGATCTCGTAGCGGGCGAGGAATTTCTCTACCTGGACGACGTAGTAGGCGAGGGACTCGGTGGCCGTGTCGATGGCGGTGAGACCACCGCCGATGACGACGATGGGCATGCGGATCTGGAGGTTCGCGAGGGAGTCGGACTTGGCCGCGCCGGTGAGTTGGAGGGCCATGAGGAAGTCAGACGCCTGACGCACGCCGCGCACGAGACCATTCTTCATGGGAATGACGGTGGGGCGGCCGGCACCGGCGCACATGGCGATGTGGTCGAAGCCGAGGTCGAAGGCGGTATCAATGGTGAGGGTGCCGCCGAAGCGGACGCCGCCATAGATGGAGAACTGGCTGCGGCGTTCGAGGAGAAGACGGATGACCTTGAGGAAGTTCTTGTTCCAGCGGACAGTGATGCCGTATTCGGCAACGCCACCGAAGCCGGCCATGACGCGTTCGCCGAGGCGTTCGTAGATCTCGGTGACGTCGGCGATGGGGCGGAACGGGACGCGCTTACCCCAGGGATCGACGCCGGAGATGTCGGCGGGGAGGGGTTCGATCTTGAGACCGTCGATGGCTGCGATGGTGTGGCCGTCGTTCATCAGGTGGTGCGCAAGGGTGAAGCCGGAGGGGCCGAGGCCGACAACGAGGACCTTTTTCCCGGAGTTTTCGCGGGGGTAGGGGCGGTCGAAGTTGAGGGGATTCCAGCGGGTGAGAAGCGAATAGATTTCGAAGCCGAAGGGCAGTTCGAGGACGTCTTTCAGGGTGCGGGTTTCGATCTGCGGGATGTCAACCGGTTCCTGCTTCTGGTAGATGCAGGCCTTCATACAGTCATTGCAGATGCGGTGGCCGGTGGCGGCTGCCATGGGGTTGTCAATGGTGACAACGGCGAGGGCGCCAATGGGCGTGCCGTTTTCCTTGACGACGTTCATCTCGGAGATTTTCTCTTCGAGGGGGCAGCCGGCGAGGCGGACGCCGAAGACGGAGTTCTTGAACGAGCCGTCCTTTTCCTTCAGACCGTGGGAGCAGGAATCTTTGCCCTGGTTGTGGCACTTGATGCAGTAGTGGGCCTGGTCGAGGGCGTGGGGGAGGTCCATGCCCTGATCAGTGAGGGCGAAGCCTTCGCGGTGACGCCACTGCGTGGGCGCGAATTCGATCTGGTGGAGGCCGTGGCGCTCAACAGTCTGCGAGGGCACGAGGTGGAACATGTCCAGCTTGTGCGGAGTACGGAAGAGGATGCCTTCGTGGTGCTTCGCCTTGCCGGCGGGAGTGAAGACGGCCCAGATGGCGTACTGCTGGGCGATGCGGAGGTTCTCGGTGTTGTTCGCCTCGTCGGCGAGCCAACGGTCCACGTGATCAGCGAAGGCAGTTTCGGTGATGGGGCCACCGAGTGCGCCTTCGAGCTGCTGGGTGACCGTGGGGGCGTCAATGAGCGCGGCCTTTTCGGGGTTCTGGCCGGTGAGGGCCTTCTTCTGGATGAAGCGGCGCTTGACGGAGTAGAGGGGGGCGAGGGAGTGGTGGCTGTGCTGGAGGGCGCGGAGCTCGGCTTCAATATTGAAGAGCTTGCCGACGAAGTCGTCGAGGTAGGGGGCGACTTCGATGAGGAGTTCGGAGGAGGGTTTGAGGGCGAGGGCGGCGGGATTCTCGCGGGCGGCGAGGAGTCGCGTATGGAGCTCGGGGGCAGACTCGGCGAGGTTCGTCAGGAACTGCGCGTCGAGACGGACAAGGCCATCGCGGGAGTAGAGATCCTCAAAGGAGAATCCGAAGGAGAGAGAAAGGGTGCGGTTGGTCACGGGGTTAAACGGGGGGCGGGGGTGCCGCCTCTTTGTATTTTCTCAGATGGGGTGATTTGGGGGTGTGGAGGTTTGTAAAGGGTGTGGTGGCCGGCACCCCCTGTTACCATCCGTTCTGATGAAAGCCGATACCGCTGAACTCAGGAAGCTCGGAATCGGCGGACGATTGAGACGGCTTCGTTTGAGCAAGAGCATGGGGCTGGCTGAACTCAGCAATCACACAGGCCTGTCGACAGCGGCACTCTCCAAACTGGAGCGGGACCTGACGCCTCCGACGCTGCCAAACCTGTTGCGGATCGCGCAGGTCTTCAGTGTTGGGCTGGACTTTTTCTTCTCGCCTGTTCCGGCGCCGATTCTGGAAATTATTCGAAGTAAAGACCGGCTGCGATTCCCGGATGCGCCCAGGAGCGATGCGCCTTGTTACTACTTCGAAAGCCTGGATTTTCCTATCCCAAATCGGGCTATGCACTCGTACCTGGCGGAGTTCGTGTCGGGCAATGGGGTTGCAGGTGCCGCTGGTGAATGCCTCCCGCATGAACACGGGGGCTTCGAGTTCCTATTCGTGCAGACTGGGGAGTTGCATCTGACAGTTGGGACGGCCACGTACCAACTCCATGAAGGGGACGCGATTTACTTCGATTCCTCGGTGACCCACGCCTATTCCGGCGCGGGTCTGACAAACACCCGCGTTCTGGTAACCGTGCTGCAACAACAGCAGTAAACTGACACAACTCAGAAGCCGATTTCACGCGGCGATAACCTCGCAGCGTTTTTTTCTTGGGGAGAAAGTCATTTCCCCTGAGCGCACCAATTCCTTTGCTGGAACTGCTAAGCTGACAGCTGCGCACTCACCAGTCTTGTGAGTTTCCGCATTAAGACCCTCAGCCATTCGTACGGAGCCCACAAAATATGAGAATTCGCTTCACTGCAGCACGGTTTCAGACCCTGCTTTGTTCCACCCTTTTATTCGCCTGCGCCTCGCTTAGCCAGGCGGCGAGCATTACCTATAACGTGAACTGGACATTCAGCGCCAACGACTACGTGACGGGCACGATCCAAACAGACGGTACACTGGGTTTACTTTCGGCGAGCAATATCACCGGGTGGAGTCTGGACGGGAGTGCGCTTAACCACGGAACCGGAACGATGACTGGTCCATCGCCGACTTTTACCGCGACGGTGACCGGTACAGACCTGACCGCTACGTCCACCGACCTGCTGTTTAACTTCAGCGGCACGGATGGAGGCTACTTTGCCCTTCAGAGTTCGCAGTACAGGGTAGTGGTTGCGACGCATTTGTCCGATGTCGTCTCTTTTGCAACGAGCGGCGCCGGGGAAGGTTTATTGAACGGCCCCTGGAACGCTTTCTCGTCCACGGCGAAGAGCGGAACTCAGTCGATCGCCGACACCGGGACACCGGAACCTGCTAGTTTCGCGCTGGTGCTGGGCGGGATTGCTTTGCTGGGCTTCCGCAAGATGCGCCGCCGCGCGTAGTTCTGCCCTCTGTTTGATTTTGTCTCCATAAGTTGAAAAGACCTCACCCCTCGCAGGGTGAGGTCTTTTGTTTTGGAGAGTCTGCCTGGGAAGTATTACTTCGACCAGGGCGGAACTACAGCGTTAGAGCGCGCGTAGGCGATCAACTGGCCGAGGTGTTCGTGCTGGTCAGCCATGAGCATCATGATGGCGCCCTGCTTCGTCATGTCGCGACCGAAGAGTTTGACGGGAGTGGCGAGATCAGCGTCGGACAGACCGGTGATGGCCTTCTGGAGATTCGTGTAGGAGGTCTTCAGAGCTTCCTGCAGCTTCTCGGGGTCGGTGATGGGCGCGGGGCGTCCACCTGCGGGGGCGGCGCCGGTGAGAACACCGGTGAGCATGCCGTTTTCCATGGCGATGAGGTTGAGGACGTCACCAGCGGAGCGGACGCCCGTACCCGGCTTCCAGTCGTACTTGCCAGCCATGACACGAGCCATGCCGGTGAATTTATCGGAGAGGGTGGCGGCGTCTTTGCCGTATGCGGCCTGGATGCCAGCGGACTGGGCGTTCAGGGCCGGGGCCATGAGGGCGACGGCAAGAGCGCACGCCGCGAGTTGAAGACGAAGTGTGTGTTTCATAGGTTCTTTTTTGATTAGACACCAACTGAGGCGAGATTGTGATTATTTCCGCAGCATCGCGAAACCGTACATTGTGTCTCCTGCCCCCACAACCAGATACTGCGTTCCATCGAGCTCATAGCTAATGGGGCCGTTGCTGAGGCTATTGCCGAGATTCGCGTGCCACAAGGGTTCGCCTGTGGTTGCGTTCAGCGCGACCAGGTTATTTGCGGGGTCTCCCGCGAACACCAGATTGCCCGCCGTGCTCAGCACGCCGGAGCGCCCTGCCGCGCCTTCCCATTTGTGGCTCCAGCGGATTTTCCCGGTCTTGTAATCGATCGCCTGCAGCATGGATTCACCCCAGCCGCCGCGATCGTTACCGCCCCAGCCCTCGGGCTTTTCGTCAGTGTCGAAAATGTAATACATGCTGAACGCTCGGGACGCATTCACGTAGAACAGTCCCGTTGCCGGACTGAAGCTGGGAGGCGGCCAGTTGGCCGCACCCGCCTGGTTCGGGGAAACTAAAGCGCCATCCAGTTGCGGTTCCTTCGCAGGATTCGGGATCGGCTGACCCTTCGCATCCAGACCCTTGGCCCAGTTCGTCTTGACGAATTCCGACGTCACCACGCTCTTCCCGGTAACACGATCCAGGACGAAAAAGTAACCGTTGCGGCTCGCCTGTGCAAGTAGTTTCCGGGGTTGCCCATTGATGGAACCATCGAACAAAACGGGAGTCTGTATGGCGTCCCAATCATGCGTATCATGCGGCGAGGGCTGGAAATACCATTTCATCTTCCCTGTATCGACATCGAGCGCGACTATTGATTCGGTGTAGAGATTGTCGCCCTTACGTGCCTTGCCCGCAATCACCGGCTGGGGGTTTCCGGTGCCAAAAAACAGGGTCTTCATTTCCGGATCGTACGTGCTCGATAGCCATGTCATCCCGCCGCCGTGTGCGGAGGCCTCGGCGCTCGGCCAGGTTTCGGAACCGGGTTCTCCGGCGCGGGGAGTGGTATTGAAGTGCCACTGCAGATCGCCAGTCTCCGGATCGCGCGATTCCAGGTAACCGGGAATATCGAGATCGTCACCACTCACGCCCACAATCACATGATTGCCAATGATCACCGGCGCCATAGTGCCGTAGTACATCTGATCCAGGTCACAGATTTGCTTCCGCCACCTCTCCTTGCCTGTGGCGAGGGACAGCGAAACCAGATGGCAGTCCGGTGTCTCGAAATAAAGCCAGTTCCCGGAGATCCCGACGCCCCGATTCCCGATATGGAGGCCACCCTTCGAGGTCCAGTCAAACTGCCAGACCTCCCGCCCGGTACGCGCGTCAATGGCCCATACGTGGTCGGGAATCGTGAAGTACATAATGCCGTCGACAACCAGCGGGGAGGCTTTTATCACGCCGCCCGTGGCGTTGATTCGATAGACCCATGCGAGGCTCATCGAATCGACATTCGCAGCGTTGATCTTCGTAAGGGGGCTGAACCTGCGGCCTGAATAATCGCCGTTATAAGTGGGCCACGAGTCGGTGGGGAGCTGGAGCAGTTTTGCCGGATCGAGACCCTGCCCGAGCAGAGTGGAAGCGAGCAGTACGAGCGCGGCCGAAATTCTTGTTAACGTCATTTCAATGTCTCCAGGTAAGCGACCACGTCATGGATATTTTTGTCTGTGTATTGATCGAGGAGATCGATATGCGCCTGGTAGGGGTCATGCTTTTCAACCTTCAAACCGCGCACTCTTTTCCACGTCTTGTACGCGCCGGCACTGTCCCGCAACGATACGTTGAAATCGTCCAACTGCACCAGGACGCCGGTCACCGGGGCTCCCGACAGTGGTGTGACGGTGACGGTAGTCGGTTTTGTCGGAGTGACGGGTCCTCCGCGGCCGCCACGGCCACCACGCCCGCTGCCCTGCGGGAAAACAAATTGTTGCTGCAGGGTGGGAGGATCGTATTTTTTCGCTATGCCCGCCAGATCTCCCGCCGGAGAATGGCAGCTGTTGCACTTGCCCGCGCCATTGAAGAAGGCAGCGCCCGCCGCAGCGTCTCCCGTGAGCACGTTCTGTATCTGGGAATAAGGTCCGCTGCGCAGGGTGTCTCCAACTTTCTGATGCAGAAAGTGCGAGAGATCGAGAACCTGCGCTGCTGTCAGGCTGGAACTCGGCTTGCCGCTCTGCATCGAATGTCCCTTCGCGAGAAACGGTCCAAGCGTGTTCCCGTACCGGTCATGCAGAACCGTGAGGCTGCGAACCAGATCCGGACCTTTTTGGTTTTCGGGGACGGCATCGCCAGCACCGCGCGCCTTTGGACCATGGCAAGTCACGCAGTCGGCGATGTAAACAGACCGGCCGCGGTCTGCGGCGGCGGCATCGACAACGTGCTTATCATTCGGACCCGAGCCGCCAACTCGCACAGGAGCCGCGGCTGGTGCCGGTGCGGCACTGGTGGCTTGTCCCCGGCCACCACCGCGACCTGCGGGTGCCGGAGTAGTCCCCAGATTCGTGGCCAGGTAGTCCACTATCTGAGCGAAGTCGGTGTCGCTGATTTTGGCGCCTTTGGCCACCATACTGGAGACCTCGGCGCTCCACTGTTCCGCGCTCATTGCCCTGCCGAGGACCATCTCGGCGGCGTGGCAGGTGCCACATGCCCTTTGGACAGTTGCCTTTCCTGTGCCATCCGGCAATTGTGCGCGGCAGTCGACTGCGCCCGTGAGCGCGATACCTGCCGCGACCGACATCAGACAGACAAATCTTTTCAGTTCCATGTTCACCTTACTGCTTCTGCCGATGCGTTCTTACGGCTCCCGGTCATGATATCGGACGTTGTTCATCCACCGGCGTGTGAAACACTTTGAGGTATTTGCTAACGCCCGTGGGGTGGACAACTCTATGAAGAACATCAGTCGAACGAGCATCGCGTTGGTTCTGGCCGTGGCCGGAATCGCATTTTTCAGCCCTGCGATCTATGGTCAGGCACCGGGCCGTGGCGGCCGGGGCGGACTGCCTGGTGCTACGGCACAACAGCTGCAGGCCGTTGCGGAAATGAACAGCGCTCTGGCGGCACAGAGCAGCGCTGTGACTGCTACCCGCGACGAACTGGCAGCACTGACTTTCGCCAGCGTGAAGGATGAGGCTGCGGTCAAAGTCGCCGTGGAGAAGCTTCGAACAGCGGAACTGGCCCTCGCAACCAGGCGCGGCGAGGAATTTGCACGGCTCCAGGCTGGACCGAACAAGCTCAATCCTGAACAGGTGGCGGCGCTGATCGCCGCGGGTGGAAACCCAAACGCGGGACGTGGTGGCCGTGGTGGCCCTGCTGCCGGCGCTCCGCCTGCCAATGGCCGCGGCAACTAAACCCAACTTGATGTCGCGGCCCGACAAAGGCCGTAAGAAGAGGAATTGTTTCATGACAAAGCGCAATACATTCATTGCAGCCATCACAGCCTGGTCCGTTTTTGGCATTACCCTTGTGCAGGCCCAGCAGCCGCCGCCAGTTGCCGGGACAGGTCGTACTACCGTTCGCATCGACGTCCCACCGGATCCGACCCCTCTGTCGGTCGTGCAGCAACTGGCTCTGAACCGCGAGATGACAACTCCGTCCGCGCTGGCGGCTGCGGCTGCGCAGGCCGCCGCTGCGTCGGCGCTGGTCCGGGCGTCGCTGACGTTGCCCATCAATCCTGCTGACATTTCGGCGAAGGCCAAGGATCTCGCCGACGCGGAACTGGCCCTGGCGTCCGCCCGTGCCACGGCATTTGAACGCGCACAGAAGTCTCTCCAGCCGTTGAGCCCGACTCAGGTGGCAACGTACGCCCGGAACCCTGGCGGCGGGGGCGGTGGTCGTGGCGGGGTGGCTCCGAATTGGGAAGCAACGTACCGCGACCACACGGGCTTCATCTCGCTTTTTGATGGCAAGACACTCAATGGATGGGACGGAGAGGCCGGGAAATGGGATGTTCAGGATGGCACCATCCACCGTCACCAGACGCTCGTCCCGAAGAACTTCGTGGATTTCGGCCAGTACCATATTCACTACAATGAGGTGTTCTCGGACTTCGATCTGAAGGTTGAAGTCAAGCTGAGGAGCGGGAATGCGGGCATCCAATATCGCGGTCGGCTTGAAAGTGGAATCCACGCTCAGGCTGGCGAGCCGGCTCGGGTAGCCGACGGCGGTGCGGGCAACATTCCGTTGCGCAATGTGGCAGCCGCGATTGCCGATCCGCTCGGAAAGTCGCTGCCGGCAAATATCAAGACTCTTGACGACGCACTGGCTGCCGGCCTTTTACCGCAGGGTCCTCCGTACGGTAACGGGACCGGCCACCCCTGGCAAGTCAGCGGGTACCAGTTCGACATTCTGGACACCACGGGCGGCGCGACCGGCGCACTCTACGAAGGCCAGGGTCGGGGCTACATTGCGAATCCGGGAGAAGTCTATTACGCCTCGGCGGATGCCGGCGGCAATGTTGTGAGGACTTTTATGGGCAAGACTTCGGACCTCACCGGGCCACAGTACTACAAACCGGGTGAATGGAATCAGATTGAGATTATTGCCCGTGGCGACACCCTGATTCACATGCTGAATGGAAAGGTGTTTAGTGTGGTGATCGACGACGATGCGACACGCCGGGCACTGAAGGGAATCATCTCGCTGCAGCTGGAAGGCCCACAGGACAACGAGGTCTGGTATCGGAATATCTGGCTGAAGAAGCTCTGAGCCACCGAGAGTTCGGCCCGATTACAGAAGCCCCTTAGCCGTCGGCTGGGGCTTTTCTTTTTGGGGACCCGCGAGTTTGGGACCGGCGAGAGCAACAGCGGCCAGCAGGAGGATCACGGGGTCGATCGGGTGTCGGTAGCGTGGCGGGGCTAAGGCCAGATAGTAGACGAGGGGGAAGACTACGGGAAAGGCCGCCAAGGGGATGAGGTATGGGTCTCGGCGACGGTAGAGAAAAAAGAGGGCGATGACAGCGGCTAGGGCGGCGGCGAGGTTGAAGCCGACCACCAGGAAGAAGCGGAGGTTCTTTGCACGGGCGAAATCGGCTATCGGCTGGGCTGTCCCGCCGGTCCAGATGGCGGTGAAGCGGTCGGCGATCATGCGGAATTCCTGGGCGGGGTGGGAGAGGAGGTAGTCGAGGGCGAGCGACTGCTTTTCGCGCATGTAGTCCATTTCGCCTAACTCGACATAGCGATCCCGTTCGGTCTGGCTGGTGATGGGGTGGAGGCGGCCGGGGGTGAGCGTGAGGGCCTGATCGTTATTGCCGAGCCAAAGGGCGAGACCGGCGACGGAGCGCAGCGGGACGAACTCGTGGAAGACGAGGTAGTTCCGGATGGTCCAGGGGGCGCAGCACAGAAGGGCAAGGGCGGCTGCGAGCGCAGGGCGTTTGAAGGTAAAACCGGGCGTCGCGTGGGCTTTGTATTCCGCCCAACCGTAAAGAAAGGGCAGGAGCGCGATGAGGGAAGCGTTGGTCATCAGCGCGAGACCCCAGACGGTGCCATATGCAGCCCAGTTGCGGATTGTGGGGGATTCGGAGACGACGAGGGTCAGCCAGAGTAGGGTGGTGGCGAGGAGGGCGGACAGGGACGCATCGAAGAGGGATTCATAAGGGAGGAGGATGGCGTTGGGGAAGATGGCCCAGAGCCAGGTGGCTCCCGCGGCGACGCCCGTGCCAAACATGCGCCGTGCGGCGGCGTAAAGGGGGAGGCAGGTGAGAGCCGAAAAAAGGACGTTCAGGCTCGCAGCGGCAAGAAAGGCCTGGATTGTATAAGGGCCGAAGAGTTTGAGGATGCCGGCGAGGATGAGGGGGTAGATGGGGGTCATCCAGGCGGTAGGGCCAGTCTCGACGCGGAAGGGGTTGGCAAAGCCGTGGCCGGTAGCGAGGGCGACGGCGATGTTGCCGGGTTCGAAGAGGAACGGAATGGTGGAGAGGGCTCGGGGTGCGTGGTGCATCAGGTAGTCGTACAGAAAACCCGCGCGGAGCAGGAGCGCAAAGGAAAAGATGAGGGACAGGCTGCGGAGACGGGCCAATGTCCAGTTTAATGCCTTGCGAGAGGATCACGCCGGCAGCGACCGCGCAGACGAAACTTGGTCAGGCGACTAAATTCGGTCAGGAACGACTGCCGGGCAAACGGGCGGGTCAGGAAAATGTGGGCCGGTGGCAGAGATCTGGGGCGGATCACCTGGGCGGGCATCGGCGTGCCGTAGAAACAGTTGTCAACACGGAGGAATTACATGACTGTTCAATCGATGATCATTTGTTTGGCACTCACACTCACCGGAGTGATTACGGGTGTGGAAAAAGCGTCGGCCGGCACGATCCTCGGCACAGCGGAGCACTTCGCGGTACTTGGGGCCGCGTCGGTGGTCAACACCGGCAGCACAACTGTGTACGGCGACCTGGGTGTCAGCCCGGGGAATTCAATCACGGGGGCTGGTTCGATTACACTCACCGGGACAACTCATAATGCAGACGGCACGGCACAACAGGCGAGAATCGACGCGACGACTGCCAGCGTGATTCTGGCCGCACTTTCACCCACAAGCAATCTGACGGGGCAGGATCTTGGAGGTCTGAGCCTGGGCTCGGGCGTATATTTCTTCAGCAGTTCCGCGCAACTGACGGGGACCCTGACGATTGATTTCGCGGGGGTGGCAAATCGCGATGTTGTCTTCCAAATCGGCAGCGCACTGACAACGGCGAGTGGCTCGAACGTTATCGTTCAAAACGGGAGTGCGACCAACGGGGTATTTTTTCAAATTGGCACGTCGGCGACCCTGGGAACAGGAACGACGTTTGCGGGAAACATTGTGGCGGATGACAGTGTGACGCTCAATACGGGCAGTCGAATCCTGTGCGGCAGGGCGCTGGCGCTGAACGGCTCGGTGACGATGGGGACGAATACGATCTCGAACAATTGCTTCGGCGTCGGCGACCTGGGGAGCGGAATCAGCGACTACAGCAGCGTGGGCCTGAGCGGGGGCGACTTTACGAGCCTGGGATACACGGCAGGCGGTTTCGATGGGTTGCCATCAGGCGCAACATCAATACCCGAGCCGGCGACTGTGGCATTGGTTGGGCTGGGATTTGTGTGGGTTCTCCGGAGAGGTACCGGACATGGAGTGGGGTAGCCGGAGAGGCCCACGGCGGGTTACAGACCCAGAAGCGTGAGGTGACCGCCGGGCGAGAAGGTCCGGCTGGCGACGGCCATATCGGGGAAACGCGTGTAGATGGCGTCGATGACCTCACTCGCCTGCGCTTCTGTGAGATGAGGGAGGAGACAGCGACCGCCGTGGTCCAGTGCGGCATAGAGACCACAGGGACTATCGTCGCCTTGTGGTCCACGGTGTTCGAGATATCGAATGTCCGCCCTCGGGACTGAATTCGTGTTTGGGAACGAGGCGCCACTCTCGCCGAAAGAGAATTCCAGATTCGTGACTCGCAACCTGAAATGTTGCGGTCTCTTACTGGCCACAAACACGACCGCAGCGACCAGCGGCCCGATGACAAGGGAGAGGAGCCACGAGCCAACCTGGTGTGCACATGTGCCCGCCACAATACCGGAACACAGACAGACAAACGCTTTCTCCGCGACGGTAAAACGAGCGACCGAACGAAACAGCAGGTCGGTGGATTCCTCAAATTTCTGCAGCTCAACGATCAAACTACGGATCAGTTTAGCGTGAAATCGCCGGGGCGCTAGCTAAACAGGCCCCCGCCAAACGGCGAACGGCCTTTGGCGGACGCTGGCTGGTTATCGGGTTCCAGTTCCGAGAACTGTTTCCCGAGAAGGGCGTACATGAGCCAGAGAACCAGGAGGACCGTGCTCCAGGCTGCTACCGGGTTGGCTCGAACTGTGTCGGCCCAGGCCATGGAGAAGACGTCGAGGATACCAGTGTTGCCGAGGGGTTCGGCAAGAATCGGCGAGAAGGCCAGCGCGGCAACGAAGGGAAGCAACAGGGCCATGACTCCGTATTTGCGAACGGGCGCGGGTAGGTGGGAAATGCGACTCCAGCGAGGGATCAGGATGAAGCTGACCAGAAACATCGAGAGGAAGAGCAACGCGGCGACGTTCAGGATATTCTCCACGGGACGGCGATTGAGAGGCCGAAGATCGTCGAGCCGAGCCCGGTCTGCCCAGTCGACCTCCTGACCAAATACGGCCTGAGTGGCGCGACGGAACTGCCAGTCGCGAAACTGCCGGGAGTTCTCGGGACCGGTCTCCCAGGGGTTGTAAGAACGCACCAGCCAGACCCGCTTGATTTGCGGACTGTGGGTCTCGCCCCAGGGGGCCTGAACGACAGGCGTTTCACCCGCAGCGACGTGCTTCCACCAGGGAGACGCGAGACGGAGACCGGCGGGGCGAGGGTCAATGGCCTGGTCGCCGTCGGAGCCAATCCCCCACGTCAGGTTCACCATGGCGGAGATGGCGTAGAGGGCAAGGAAAGGCAGCAGGATCACGCCGAGAATACGGCGGCGGGAGATGGGCAGGGGGAACATCCAGCGGAGGCTCATATAGGCTCCGGTGACATAGCCCGGGACGAAGCAGAGAGGCATGACGAAATTGTTCAGAAGGGGATAGAAAGCCGCGAAACCGAACCAGACGGTGGTCTGGGTATTCAGCAGGGAACGCAAGAGGACAACCCAGGAACCTGGGTCCCCAGTTGTGGCGGCGCTTGCGGGCAGGTCGGCGCGCTGGAGCTCGACGGGTGACAACTGGAGAGCCAGTGAGCTTTTGGGCCAGGCGCGGAAGGCTCCGGCTGCGATGAGAAGTCCGATCGCCGCAAGCCCCAGGAGCGGACTGGTGGCACCGGGTTCGGGGTGGACCAGAAAGGCGACGGCAATGCAGATAACGAGGACGCTGAGCCAGGCTGCGAGAGCAACCGCTTTTGCCACTCCGATGCGAGGCAGGCCATAGAGCTGGAGCAGGACTACAGTGGCACTGGCAGCCATCGCGGCGGAACCCAGGGGCCAGGCGAGTCGCACTGCCTGGGCAGGTCCGAACCAGAGGCAGACGAGCAAGGCAACAGCAACGGGGAGCCAGAGAAACAGCAGGAGACTGGCGAGACGCGCGCGGAGCAGATCGCGGCCATCAATGGGAAGCGCAGCTTCAAAGGTACTGGCACGTTCATGGATTCGGGCCTGACCGAGAAACGCCATATAGAGACTGCCGACAATGCCGGCGATGCCACCCTGGAGGGCAGGCGATTTGAGGTCAAGGGCAAGTGCACCGAACCCGGCAAGCACAGCGAAGGGCATGAAGCGCCAGATCGGATCGCGGCGCATGAGGGGGAAGAGGAGACTCACCGGCGGCCTCCCACCATTTCGACGAAGAGTTCTTCGAGGGGTGCCTGACCGCAGCGGATTGCGGCGCCACCGGTGGCGGCGTACAGGCGGGCTGAGACGGAGTCAGGAGCGCCGCGGAAAATGGCGTGGAGTTCTCCATTGGCCTCGTGGACGCGAAGGCAACCGGGCATCGCCGCAATGGTCTGCTGACGTCCACTGGAGGCTGGCAGGAAGGCGAGAGAGATGCCCTCGCGGAGATTGTCCAGGTCGTCGTCGAGGGCAACTTTCCCCTGATCGAGAAGGATGATGCGGCCGCCGAGACGTTCCACGTCGCCCATGTGGTGCGAGGAGAAGAGAATGGCGCTGCCTTCGCGGTTCAGCAACTGGATGGAGGCTTCGAGAAATTCGCGGCGTGCGGCGGGGTCGAGACCGCCGGCTGGTTCATCGAGAATGAGGAGTTCCGGGCGGTGGCACAGGGCGCAGAGGAGCGCGACCTGACGAGCCTGACCTTTGCTCAGATTTCTGATCTTCTCGCCCCGGCTGAGACTGAAACGGTCAAGGAGATCCGCTTCGATTGTGGAGTCCCACTTCGGGAAGAGCATTTTGTGGAACGCGATGAGTTCGGCAATGGTCGCGGCGGGAGGCAGGACCTGATCTTCCGCGACATAGCCGATGCGGCGGCGGACGCCCACGGGGTCGCCGGTGGGTTCAGCACCGAAGACCCGGACAGTGCCCTGATGTGGAACGATCAGGCCCATCGCAATGCGGATGAGGGTGCTCTTCCCTGCCCCGTTGCGGCCGAGAAGGCCGAGGACTTCGCCTTCGCGCAGCGAGAAGGTGACGCCGGCGAGGACGTCTTCGCCCGCTTTGTAGGCACGGTGGATGTTATCGAATTCGAGGACGGGCTTCATTTAGGATTCCTTTTCCCGGAGGCGGCGTTCATTAGCCATTTCACGTTCCGCATCGCGAAGAGCGGCGGTTGCTTCGCGCATACCCAACCCGGAAAGGTAGGCCTGCGCGAGGAGGTTGCGGGCGGCGGCTTTGAGCTGCGCCGGGGCTTCAACAGCATCGGGCCGCGGCGCCGATTCCGCTACAAAAGTGCCACGGCCACGCTGGGTCTCGATGAAGCCCCCGGACTCGAGTTCGTCATAAGCTTTCTTGACGGTGAGAGGGGCGACAACGATTTGCTCGGCGAGGTCGCGGTGACTGGGCAACTTGTCACCCGGTTTAAGACGGCCAGCGGCGATGGCTTCTGTGATCTGACGCATGATCTGGCGATAGATGGAGAGTTCGCCCGCGGGATTGATGAAAAGCTGCACTAAGTGATATATAACTCTATATCACTATAGCTGTCAAGGATATTTTGGGAGGAGTGCCGCGGACGACACGTTCGGACGCGTCGGGGTAAGATACCAACTGAATGGAATCGACGCCGCGACGCCGGATTGCCGTGACCGGCGGTGGCACTGCGGGCCATATTTTACCGGCGCTGGAGTTCCTGGAGGCTTACCGGCGCGAGTTCGGAGCGGAGGGGTTCTTCATTGGCTGCGAGGTAGGCATGGAACGCCACCTGGTACCCGCCCGATCGGTCCGACTGGAAACGATACCCGGACGACCCTGGGCGCGACAGGGGTGGTTCGGACGGATGAGGGCAGTGGCCAGTATTCCGTCCGGAATTCTGGCCGCGCGGAAAATACTGCGACGAGAGAAGGTGGACCTGGTGATCGGCACGGGGGGCTACGCCTCGGTCGGTGCCTGTCTCGCGGCGAAGACGCTGGGTGTGCCGGTGGCGATCCACGAATCCAACATAGAGCCGGGGCTGGCAAACCGGCTGATCTCAAAGTTCGCGGGTCTCATCGGAGTGGGTTTCGAGGAGACACGCCGAGCGTTCGGGGCGCGGAGCATCGTGACGGGGATTCCGGCACAGAGGGTAAGGCGGAAGCCCCCCGCAATTCCGAATTTTGTTGTCCTGGGCGGCTCGGAAGGCTCCCCTGTGCTGAACAGAGAGGCACCCCGATTCTTTGGTGAAATGCATCGCCGGGGAGTCCGGTTTACGGTGCGGCATTTGACGGGTTTCAGCGACCCGGCGGAAGTGGAACGGGCCTATGAACGGGAAGGCGTGGAGGCCTGCGTGAAAGGTTTCGTGGACGACATGCGAACGGTGTATGAGAACGCCACATTCGCGTTCGCGGCCGCCGGGGCCTTAACTTTGGCGGAGTTATCCGCGTGCGGGATACCATGCCTTCTGGCACCGACACCGGGAAGCGCTGATAATCACCAGGTGTCGAACGCGCGGTTCTACGT
>CANIHR010000060.1 GCA_947467185.1 Bryobacterales bacterium | reverse complement strand
GATCCAGATCCGCCCCGCTACCTCTTCGATGCTTGTAATCTGATATCCAGGCAAGCCAATTACAGCCTCTGATCTGATCAAAATCGTTCCCTCGCAAGATCGTTTTATCAGTTCGGAGGCTGGCTTGCCCCCACTAACCGGCTAGAGCCTCGCCGTGCCATATGTGCCGGGCCTCCGCGCTTCACTCGTAATCGTCGGGCAGGTTCGGTATGACTGGCTTGTTTTGTGGCTTAGGGCGGATCGACTCACATGTAGTCATCCGCCCTTCCTTTATTTGGGCGTCCTCCGCCACGCGGTCTGTCTTTCTCGTGGGACAATAAGGGCTCGCTGACGGTGATGAAGACTATAATTCTGTTTCTCCTTGGGTGCCTTTCGCTGCTGGCGGGAGTCACTGAGCGGCCCGCACTGGTGATCATTTTGGTCATCGATGGGCTTCGGCCGGATTCCATCACTCCAGCCGTAATGCCGGAGTTGAGTCGCCTGAAGACTACCGGGGTCTGGTACACAAATTCGCATTCCGTCTTCCCGACTGTCACCCGAGTTAACACCGCAACTATCTCCACCGGTACGCTCCCGGTTCAGCATGGAATCGCCAGCAACTCGGTGTATCTTCCGGCGGTCTCCCCAAGCGTACTCAGCAACGGCGACTATCGCAATCTGCTGAGCCTGGGTTCGGCGAACGGTGGACGAGTGGTTACGCCGAAGACGCTGCACGAATATCTCCGGGCGGCATCGCTTCGCTACGTGGCAGTCAGTTCGGGGTCTACCGGCAACGCTCTGCTCCTCAATCCCACGGCGCCTTATGGAAACGGCCAACTCATCAACAGCGGTTTTGAGGGTGGTGCCCGCGTGGCGTTCCCGGATTCGCTCAACACAGAACTGCTCAAGCGGTTCGGGGCCGTAAAGGGCGGAGAAGATGGCGACGCCGCTCTGCTGTGGAGCGAAAAGGTGCTGCGGGAGTATGTGCTGGATACGATGCGTCCTCAGGTGGTTGTGGACTGGATGGGTCGGTCGGACAGTGCGCAACACAGTTATGGCGTAGGGTCTCCGGAGGGTCTGGCGGCGTTGCGGTTGATCGATGGGCAGATTGGGTTGCTGCTGCGACGGTTACGCGAACTAAAGCTGGAGGATAAGACGGACATCATCGTCACATGTGATCACGGCTTTGATTACGAACCACAGGCCGACCTTCTGGCTCCGTTGCGCGAGTCAGGCTTCGCGGATGATGTGGTGATCGACAACGAGGGTGGATCCACGCTGTTGCATGTGAAGAATCACGATGCGGAAAAAATTTCGCGGCTGGTGGCCAGGTTTCAGGCCAGTGACACGACGAATGCGGTTTTTGTGGCCGCGAAACGCCCCGCCAGCGGTACCTTCGGATGTACGCCGGGGGCGGTGAAGGGCTTTCTGCCGGGCACTTTCGCGCTCGATCTTGCCGCCGACTGCATCCCGGCGCGCGGTCCGGACATCATTGTCACGCATCGCTGGAATACGGATCCGAACCCGTTCGGCGCGCCCGGAACACAGTGGGTTCCGGGAAAGGCAGGGCAAGCCGCGCACAACGGCCATGGCGGACTGAATCCGTTTGTGACGCATTCCACTTTGCTGGCGGTTGGCCCGGATTTCGCACAGGGTAAGGTCGTGGACCTGCCCGCGGGCAATCAGGATATCGCGCCGACGGTGCTTACTCTGGCGGGCGTAGGGGTGCCCGCAAACCTGGATGGCCGGGTGCTTTCCGAAGCGCTGCGGACGCCTTCGAAGCCACTGTTGAAGGCCTCGTCCCGGCGCTTGCGGGTTTCAGCTGGCACGTTTTGCTCAGAGGTTGACACTTCCTTCGCGGGCAATCGCCGGTATCTGAAACAGGCCCGTCGCTGCGACGCGACGCGTTAGCTCAGCCGATCTTTTCCCACCAGCCTTTTACTGCAGGCTGGGTGAGGCCTTTGAGGCGGGAGCGCAAGCGCTGGATGTGAGGCGTCAGGTCGTGGGCGGCGTGGTGGCTCTTGCTGGCCCAGCTTTCGTGAAAGAGGAACGTCGTGGGGTCATCGGCCGCGACGTGCAGGTCGTAGAACAGGCAGCCCTCTTCCTGGCGTGTGGGTGCGACGGCCTCGGTCAGGGCCTCTCTTAATTCCGCCTCTTTGCCGGGCAGGGCCTGAAAGCTGACCGTCATAATGATTGGCGTTGTTTCCATAGATCTCCTGAATCGTGCTCCATTTGCTAGCTTAATCTCTTGGACTATCGCACCAGTTTTGGATCTGCGCTGGAGTTTGTCCAGCGTTCCGCTCAGGTTGTTCGGGGGCTGCTGCCGGGGCACGAGACGCAGGAGGTTTCGAATAAGCTGGAGGCTTTCCGCCTCTTTGCCTACGTCGAGCAGGAACTGCAGCTTCCCCGGACACTGCTGCCGCTGCAGGACCTGATCCGCCGGGCAGAGTTACTGGCACCATTGCAGCGGAGCTTTGCGCTGGAAGGTGTCGCTCATTATTACGCTAATAACGTGGGGTCGGAGGGGTTCGAAAACGGGCTGCTGACCGATCCGGAGCTGCCCGCCTTTGCGATGGTCCCGATGCATGCCGGCATGGGAATTTCCTTCGCCACCGCCACGCTGAAGGGACTGGGCCGGTCGCCTTCCCCCGATGAACTTCACGACGCCCTCAGCGGCTTCATCGTCCGTTGCCACACGCACTCGCGGCCAGGGTGGCATGTGAGTGCGATTGAAGCGATGGGCCTGGCGGTCCGCACGATGCATCCGCGCCTGTTACGGGTGGTCAGCACCGCGATGGGTGAGATCGAGCCCTCCGCACAGCGCCTGTTCTGGCACGGGGTCGGGCGGTCGCTTTACTTCATCCCGACCAACTTCATTACCTACGGCGGGTCGCATGAACGGGCGTTGCAGGCCGCGATTCGCGAGGCCCCGACAGCAGAAGATCGCTGGAATGCGGTGGCGGGACTGGTGTGGGCGGTCACACTGGTGAACATTGAGCACCCGGCGGTGGTGGAGAATCTGCTGCGCCGCAGTGGGCCGTTCCGGATGCCCGAAGCTTTCACGAACGGTGTGGTTTCGGCCTTGATGGTCTGGAAGCATATGGTGCCGGATGGAGATGACGTTCTGGCTCCGTATCTGCAGTCGGTTTCGCCGGGCGGGATCCATGCGGGAACCTGGAATGACCGTATTGCGGTGCCGGCGGCGGCCGCGTTTACCGGGACATTCCCCTTGCTGGCGGACGAATCCGGCGAGGGGCAACCCACTATCGCGAACCTCTTTCAGTACCATTCAATGAACGGATGATTTCGGTTCAGCCCATTGTCGATTACGGCAAACGAATGCTCCAGATTATGGCGGTCACGACCTCCCAGATCTGGAAGCTTGCAATGTGCCGCCTGCGAGGGCAACCGGTGGACGGTCCGAACCTTCTGCGCGAGGGGTTTGAGCGCGCCGGCGGCACGTTTGTGAAGTTCGGCCAGATCCTGGCGCTGCAGGTGGATATTCTGCCTCGAGAATACTGCGCCGCCCTGATGGCCCTGCTGGACCGGATGCCGACGACGGGCCGGGATCAGGTGATACGCATCTTTCGGGAAGAGCTGAAGGCTACGCCTGAAGAGCTTTACCGGAAGTTTGACTACGAGGCCATTGCATCGGCTTCGATCGGGCAAGTACACCGTGCGGAATTACATGATGGGACGCCGGTAGCCGTGAAGGTCCAGCGGCCGAGCGTGCATCAGGATTTTCACCGCGACGTGCTGGTGATGCGGGGCTTCATCTGGCTGGTTTTCGCGCTGCGCATTAAGAGCCTCTACTTCATGCGCGACCCGGTGCGTGAACTGGGTCACTGGACCGACGATGAACTCGATTACCGGCGCGAGGCCGCGCACTGCAATCTGCTGGCGCAGAATGCGGCTGGCTCGACAACGGAGCGAATTCCAAAGATTTACTGGGAACTGACGACGCCGCGGTTGCTGACGATGGAGTTCCTCGAAGGCCCCAATGTTTCGTCGTATCTGAAGTACCTGAAGAACGGCGACCGGGCGGCCATCGACAAGCTGACTGAGGCGGGTTTTGATCCGGCTGTTTTCACCAGCAACGTGATCACGAACTTCCTGCGCGATGCGTTCCGGCACGGGGTGTTTCACGCTGATCTTCATCCGGCAAACCTGCTGATCCTGCCAAACAACGTAGTCGGGTATGTGGACTTCGGGATTGTGGCGTCTCTGACGCCCGAAGCCAGGCGCAAACAGATTGAACTGACCCTGGCCTATGCGTCGGGCGATCCGGATGCGATTTACAGGGAGTTCATCAACATCTGTAAACCCAGCGGGGATGTCGATTTCGACGCCATACGGAAGCGGATCGCGGTGATGACGAAGGAGTGGTATGCCGAGCCCACGATCACGGGCAACGTACGTTTCCGCGTGACGGTGACGGCGGCCATGATGGACCTGCTGACCATTTGCCGCGACTATGGCGTCCTGGTCGATCAGGAGATGATCAAGTACATCCGGTCGACCATTCTTGTGGACGGTCTGGTGTCGCTGATCGCGCCGGGCTTGGATATTGCGGACTCGCTGCGTACCGTGGTGGAGGAGTATCTGATTGCGCAGGCGCGCAGCAAGATTCTTTCGCGTGCCGGTGGTTTGTCGATGCTGACGGACCTGGTGATCTGGATGAAGATGGGGCCGGCGGCTATGTTGCGCTCACTGGATATGGTGGAGCGGCGGCAACTGCGGCTTCGGAGCAGCGGCGGCGGGTCGGACAGTGCGCCCCAACCGGCCGGGTTGAGTCGCAGGGCCATCACAGTGCGGGCCGTGTGGACTGTTGCAATCGTATTTTTGGCGTTGGGAGGCGGATTGCCGTCGTGGCAGACCACGCCGGGTCTGGCGGTGCTGGCTATCGTGTTCGTCGCATCGTGGACGCTGTGGATGCTGGTGCTGCTGCGCCGTCTGGATACCCGCTTTGAGTAAACGCGCAGAGGAAGTATTTTGCCAATTTGGACTTGAGGCCCCGGGGTTGCTGGGCGCTTTTGAGGTTCCGGCGCGGGTGGAAGGAACCAGTCCCGGGAAGAAACTCCGGGACGCCTTTGAGCAACTGGGCGGCGTGTATTTGGCGTTTGCGGAATTCCTGCTGTGGCGTGCGGACCTGCTGGGTCTGGATTACCTGACGGCACTTCGTGAACTGCCCCGCACTGTACCCCCGGTGCCTCGCGATGCCGTGCTGAAGACACTTCGCCTGGAACTGGGAGAGCGGGCCGATGAACTGATCAACGAACTGTCGGCAGCGCCGGTCTGGTCAACGCTGTCGCGCACGGCGTATCTGAGCGCTTACAAAGGCATCAGGATGGTGGTGCAGGTGGCGCAGGAACCTGTCTCGGCCTCCGCGCTCGCCGAGTTCGAAGAGGGCATTCAGTATTTGGGGAATGCCGATGTGAGCCGGGTGACGTCGCCGGTGGTCCTGACGGAGTTCCGGACCTGGTTGCGGCAGGCAGAGTCGTGCGTGACGGAGCGGTCCTACCTGGAGGTGCTGCGGACGGCCAGCGAGCAGACCATGGTCGCGTACCCGATGCTGGCGGAGGAGATCACCACGAACGCGGTGCTGTGCTGGCCGTGGATTGAAGGTGAGCCGGTGAGCGCACTGGTCCGACGCGGTTCGGTAGAGGCAGTGACGCAGGTGGCGGTATCGGTGTTGGAACAGTTCTGCAGTCTGTCTGTGGTGGACGCAGAACTGGATTGGGATGCGATGGTTTTGCCGGAGGGTAGTCAGCGCCTGGTGGTGCGGCGTGTGAGCCGTCCACTGGCGGTGCCGTCGTCGCAGGTGAACGTAGGTATGAAATACCTGGCGGCTGTGCTGGAGGGGCGCACGTCGCTCGCGGTGCAGACTCTGGTGAAGCTGACGGTGGGCAAGTCGACCGCGAAGATGGAAGCGGACCTGCTGGGGCTGATGTCGGCACTGGAACCGGAACTCAAGGTGAGTTTGTGGTTCCCGGAATCGGCGGCGTCATTTGAGAGCAACTGGAGAGCCCTGTCTCGGCTGGATGTGGCGCGTCCGCTGTATCTGAACTGCCTGCACCGGAATCTGATCGGGATGGGCTACTGGACGGCTGAAGCGGTAGCGGCCGGTGGCGAGAAAACGGATACGCTGGCGGCGGGGCACTGGCCTGTGGTGGAGCGGATGGTGAAGCTGAACGCCGCCCGTTTCCTGCAGCCCGCGGTGTTGACGGAATGGTCGGTCGGCCTGGGGTTGCTGGGCTTTGGGGCCATGCGCGAGGCGAACCGGTTTGCGGAAGAAATTCGCGATAACAGCGTGTCGCTGGAAGTGGACCTGGGTGCTGGCTCTTCGAAGGCGAAACGGCAGGCGGGGGGGAGTTCCGGCAGCAGCGTTCTGATCGGGCTGCTCCTGATTGGGTTGCTGGGCATTCTGCGTTGGGGCGGGATGTTTCCCGGCCCACAAAGTGCGGTGGTCGCGGTGGGTACCGTTGTTCTGCTCGCACTGTTTTGGGCTGTGGCACGCGTTCGCTAAAGACTTGCTACCTGGCACTAATAAGCCGGGTGCTTTTTCGTCACGAGATATATGAGCTTTGTCAGATTTAGGGGTTTAGGAATAGTCTGCGCGGTTTTTGTGGTTGCCGCGAGTGCGCAGGCAGGCGTGATAGCGGACTTCGCTGCCGATTTTTCGTCGTCGTCGAATCCTTCCGGGGCCTGGAGCTACGGGGCGGTCGCAAGCCTGGGATCGACTCCCACGCTTTCGACTTCCACCAGCACGTACGGCCCGGGTAACGAGGTTCATGGTTGGGTCCCAACCGGTACATCGTGGCCGACGATTGCGCTCAATTCGACGGGGAACGCCGTCAGCTTTGGTGCGGGGAATGCGATTACGCTGGCCGGCATGCAGGGCTTACTGCATCCTGGTGTTTCGGGCCAGTTCGCCGACGTGCGCTATACGGCTACCAGCGCGTTTTCGGGGATGCTGGATGTGGCTTTCAGCGGGATCGATGTGGTTGGTACGACGACCGACGTGCACGTTCTGCTGAATGGGCAGAGTCTGTTTTCCGGGGGGATAAATGGTTTTGGTCAGGTCCAGGGGCTGCACGCCAGCGTCAATCTGGCGCAGGGCGATGTTCTGGATTTTGCGGTGGGGTATGGCTCGAACGGGAACTACCTGGATGACTCCACGGGGTTCTATGCGACGCTCACTACCAGTGATACGCCCGAGCCTTCCACGTTTGCGCTGCTGGCCGCTGCCGGGCTGATTGGTCTTGCCGTTCGGCGCCGCTAAGTCTCTCCGATAGAATCGGTTGGGTGAAACGGCTTTATTTAATCACTCGGGATCTGCATTTGTACGCAGGCCTCTTTCTTAGTCCCTTCATTCTGGTCTTTTCGCTCAGCGTGTTCTGCCTTGCTCACGGCTGGTTGCCGGAACCCGCAAAGCCACCCGCCAGAACGGTCAGCGGCCTGCAAATCCCTTCGGGAATCGCGGCGCTGAAGGGGAAAGAACAGCTCGACCAGATCCGCCCGATACTGGAGCAGTCAGGCGTTCACGGAGAGATCAACTTTGTTCGCCGCATCGCCGCAGAGGATCGGTTGGTGGTGCCAATCAGCGTCCCCGGCCGGGACACGGAAGTAAGCATCCATCTCCCCTCCGGCACCGCGGTAATCACCGAGAAATCAAACAGCTTCTGGAACTCCGTGGTCTATCTGCATAAGATGCCGGGACCGCACAACGTCGCCCTGCGCGGGAACTGGTTCTACATCGGCATCTGGCGTTGGTTTGCGGACGCTACCGTATACGGAACTCTCTTCATCACGATCAGTGGAATCTACCTCTGGACCGCCCTGAAGGCGGAACGGCGTGTTGGGTTCGCAATGCTGGCCGCCGGGGCGCTCACATTTCTGGGAATGGTGGTGGCGCTTGCTTTCTAATGTATTTCGCACCTGGAACCGGAAGCTCCACTTCTACCTCGGTTTGTATTTCCTCTTCTTTACGTGGCTGTTCGCCTTCAGTGGGCTGCTGCTCAACCACTCGTGGAAGTTCGCCGAGTTCTTCCCGAACCGCCGCATCACGACCTCCGACGTTGTGATCCGGGGTACGGTGGGCGCCACGACCGATGCCGCGGTTGCCCGCAACGTGGCGGACCAGCTGGGGCTTTCGGGAGAGATCTCGCTGGGTGCCCGCCCTCCGGTTCCGGGCCGCATCGATTTCAATATTTCGCGCCCCGGTAAGTTCTGGCAGGTTCAGGCCAATCCGGCCGAAGGCCATGCGCATGTCGTCGCGAATCAGTACAACGCCTGGGGCGTCATGCGGACGCTGCACAGTTTTACCGGCGTCAGCGTGACGAACCCGAAGCAACGGCGCGAGTGGCTGGCAACCACTGTCTGGGCGCTGGCGATGGATGCTCTGGCGGTGGGACTGATCATCATGGTCTTCGGCAGCTACTACATGTGGTGGGTGCTTCCGAAGAAGCGGGTGCCCGGCCTGCTCGCCCTGTTCGCTGGTTGCGCCAGTTGCCTCGTGTTTGTCGCAGGACTTCGCTGGCTTTATTCCTGAGCGCTCCCATTTTGATATAGAATGCCCCCATGCCGATTTCGAGAAGATCGTTTTTGAATCATAGTGCCGTGGCCCTGGGGGCGGGGGCGCTCCTGCCCGGAACCGCTGCATTGCAGGCCGGGCCGATGAATCAGCCGATTGGTTTTCAGTGCTTCGAAATCCTGGAATATCTCAACAAAGACTGGGAAGGGACATGGAAGAAGATGGCCAGCTTTGGCTACAGCTTCGTCGACCTGGTCACGTTTTCGCCGCGCCAGCCGAACATCGTCAATTTCAATGCCAAAGAGATTCGGAAAGGTATTGAGGACGGCGGCCTGCATGTCTACAACGGCCATTTCTCGTACAAAGACTGCACCGAATCCTTTGACGCGACGATGGCGAAGGCGCATGATCTGGGCCTGAAGAGCCTGGTCTGTGCGCCCGGTCCGCGCCGGAAAACGGCCGACGACTGGAAGTGGATGGGCGACCAGTTGAACGTGATTGGGGCGAAGACGCAGAAGGAAGGCTATCAGCTGGGGTATCACAATCACGAGGTTGAGTTTGTTCCGGTGGAGGGCCAGGTTCCGTTCGATATCCTGACCGCCACCACGGACCCGAAGCTGGTGAAGTTCCAGATCGACGTGGGCAATCTGACGTTCGGCGGTGGCGATGCCGTGGCGTGCCTGACGAAGTACGGGGACCGATGCTTCTCGCTGCATGTGAAGGACTTCGTGAAGGGCAAGGCCAGCGTTCCGGTGGGTGCCGGGAACCTGGACTGGAAGAAGATTTTCGCGCTTGCGGAAAAGGCTGGAATCAAGAGCGTGGTCGCTGAGGTGGGCGCCTACGGTGTGGCGACACTGAACGGCGAACCGCTGGAACCCAGCAAGCTGGACGTGCTGGAATCGTTCCGCCTGAGCGCCGTTTTCCTGAACGCGTACAAGGGCTGACTTGCCGCACCTGCGTTTGGAAGTTCCCGTGGAGTGGCTGAGCCCGGAGTTCCGCAGCGTCACAGGTTTTGACGCGGAGAAACTGCTCGGGGTGCTGGTTCGTGTGGTTGCGGCTCTGCGTATGGGCGACGTCCCGATGATCAACCTCAGCAACCTGAAGCACGCGATCATTCCGGTCTATGGCTCGGGCGTGGGTGCTGACCCTTCGAAGCGTTTTCTGCATGTAACGCTGGCGGCAGGGAACGATACTCCGGGGCGGACAGCGGAGGTTCGCTGCCATGCCGCAGAAGCGCTGGGTGACGCGGTGGACTCGTTCACCGCGGGCCTGCCGGGGCTCGCTTCGGTGACGGTTCATGTACAGGACATTGACCGCAGCCGAGGCTACTCCACCACAGTCGAGCGAAAGAAACAGCGCGAGATCTGAATTTTTTAACTCCATTTTGCTCCCCGTGAAATCGAAGAAGACGGAAGGGGAACCACTCCTTCCCGCAAAATCTGATTGGGGAATTAAACAAGATGAAGAAGCTTTTCAGAACCGGCGCCGTACTGGCGTCGCTCGTTTTCGGTGCCGTGGCGTACGCGGCTCCCGCGCAGGACATTGTGGACACGGCGGTTGCCGCTGGATCCTTTAAGACCCTCGTTGCCGCCGTGAAGGCTGCCGGGTTGGTCGACACGCTGAAGGGCGCGGGCCCGTTCACGGTCTTCGCTCCCACCGATGAAGCGTTTGCCAAGCTACCCGCAGGCACCGTGGAAGATCTGCTCAAGCCGGAAAACAAAGCAAAGCTGGCCGGCATTCTGACGTATCATGTGGTGCCCGGCAAGGTGATGGCGGCAGACGTTGTGAAGCTGAAGACGGCGAAGACTGTGAACGGTCAGTCGCTGACGATCAAGGCGGGCAAGACCGTTATGGTCAACAACGCCACTGTTGTGAAGACGGACATCGAAACCTCGAACGGCGTTATCCACGTCATCGATACTGTCGTACTGCCGAAGTAACAAGGCGTCGCAGGCCGTTAGCCCGGGGGCGGGCCGCAACCGCGGCCTGTCCCCATTTCAGGTGTCCGCCGGAATTGAGTCGCAGAGAAGAACATGGCTTCAGAGCAATTGCAGAATATAGTGGGAGCGCTGGAAAGCGCGACAACCCGCACGGGTGTCCGGCTGGTGGATCTGTGTGAGGCGTCGCCGGTTCTGCTGGTGTTTCTGCGCCATGCGGGGTGTACGTTTTGCCGGGAAGCGCTGTCGGATCTGGCGGCGGAAAAGCGCGTGATCGACGCGACCGGAACGAAAATTGTCCTCATCCACATGGGCGACGCCGAGGGGATTGAGACCCTGTTAGAGCGGTATCAACTAGAGGGCGTGGAGCGCATCTGTGATCCGCAACAGCGGTTGTACCAGGCGTTTGGCCTGAAACGCGGGACGCTGCGGCAGTTGTTGGGGCCGAAGGTCTTGTGGCGTGCGTTTGGGCGGGGTGTTCTCGCACGGCATGGCATCGCGTGGCAGGCGGCGGACGCTTCGCAAATGCCGGGGCTGTTTCTGATGGACGAGACTGGGATTATTCGGCGCTTCCGCCACAAGAGCGCCGCAGACCGTCCGGATTACGCTGGCATGGTGACAGCGGACGCTACAGCCGTGGCGGAACAGTAACAACCACAGCCCGAGCTCCCTTTTTGCCGCCGTTGTAGGCGTGGGGCTCGGATGAGTCCATCAACAGACTGTCGCCTTCGTGGAGGGTGTGGTCCTCCCCCTGGAACCGAATGGTAACGGCTCCATCGAGCACGAAGACGAATTCGGTGCCGTCGTGGAAGTGTTCGGTTACTTCACCCTTGTCAGCTTTCGGGAAGTCGGCCAGGTAGGCCTGGAAGTTCTGGCCCTGCGCGGCGAAGGTGAGGCACTCGAATGAGTAGGCGGGCCGCGGAGCGTCGGCGCGTTCCGGAAATCGCATCCTCTCGGCAGCGCGGACCACGGAGAAGAGCTTTTGCCCCTTCTTCTGGCCGAAAAAGTAGTCGAGGCCAACGTCGAAGACCATGGAGATGCGGGCCAGCGTCGGCAGGGTGGGGGTCATTTTGCCGTTTTCCAGCTGCGAGAGCATCGAGGCGGACAGGCCGGTGTGTTTCGCGAGGTCGGCCAGGGCGATTTTCTTGCGGAGTCGGAGAACCCGGAGCTTTGCCCCCAAATCGTAGTTCGAGAGGACTCGCTGGATCGTTTCCGGGCCGGATTCCTGTTTCATTTGAAGTTAAGTTTAGTGACACTAAATAAACGTGTCAATCTTTCAGCCTGACTGAAACCATCTTTCGCTGGGCTGATTCGAAACCCCGGGTGGCAGCGTCTATCAGGAGGGTACATATCTTGCCAACCACAACGTCACCAGCCGCCGCTCGCCAATTATCCGATGAAGAACTGCTGACCGCCGCGCAACAGCACGACGAACTGGCGTTTGCGGAACTGATGCGTCGGAATGAATCGTCGTCGATGAAACTGGCCCTCTCGATTCTTCGGGACCGGCAGGATGCGGAAGACGAAGTGCAAAATTCGTACCTCAACGCGTGGAAGTACGTGGCCAATTTCCGGGGTGGAGCTAAGTTCTCTACCTGGATGTCGCGCATTGTGACCAACCAGTGCCTCATGCGCCTTCGGAAGGGCAAGCGGGCCAGCTTCCTGTATCTGGACGAGGGTCCGGGCGGCGACGTGGCGACGATTGAGTTGCCGGATCTGTGCCCGTCACCGGAAGCTCAACTGGGTGGCAAGGACTCCATCGCGGCGCTGCATGGCGAGATTCGCAAGTTGCCGCCCCTGCTGCGGAACGTGCTGGTGCTGCGAGATCTGAACGAACTGCCCATCGACGATGTGGCGAAGCGGCTCGGAATCACGATTGTGGCGGCCAAATCCCGTCTGCAGCGCGCTCGTGTGGAACTGCGCCGTCGGCTCGAAGGCCACGGTCAGGATATGCTGCCCGCGTAGCGATTCTGTTGGTAACAGAATTGCTGGCGTAGGTGGTGATTATGAGACTTCGCGTCGTTCTGCAATCGCTGCTGGTGGCGGGTGCGCTATCCGCCCAGACATACCAGCCCACGTGGGAGAGCATCGACAAGCGCCCCACGCCCGCCTGGTTCACCGACGCGAAATTTGGTATTTTCATCCACTGGGGCGTCTACTCGGTTCCCGCGTATGCCCCGGTGATTCCCGGCAAACTGGCGTACGCCGAGTGGTACTGGAATGCGCTAACGCAGGGCAAAACGAACCCAAAGGCGACGGCTATTCAGACCGGAACGTGGGAGTATCACCAGAAACAGTACGGCGCCGACTTCAACTACCAGGATCTGGCTCCCCAGTTCCGGGCCGAGCTATTTGACCCCGACCACTGGGCGGACGTGTTTGCGCGTTCCGGCGCGAAGTATGTGGCGCTTACGTCTAAGCACCACGAAGGTTTCGCGCTCTGGCCCAGCAAGGAAGCTTCGGCTACCTGGGGACGTCCGTGGAATGCGGTCGAGATTGGGCCGAAGCGCGACATCCTGGGCGATCTGACGGATGCGGTGCGGCGCAAGGGCCTGAAAATGGGCTTCTATTACTCCCTGTACGAGTGGTACAACCCGCTCTGGCTGAATGACAAACCGAAGTACATCCGCGAGCACATGACGCCGCAGTTCAAGGATCTGGTGACCCGGTACAAGCCGTCCATCATCTTCTCGGACGGCGAATGGGATCTCCCTTCCAGCGAGTGGAAGTCGCCCGAACTGCTGGCGTGGGTCCTGAACGATTCGGCGGTGAAGGACGAAGTCGTGCTCAACGACCGCTGGGGCAAGGATTCGCGTCACAAGCACGGCGGCTACTGGACCACGGAATACACGCCGGGCATGAGCGGCATGGATCATCCGTGGGAAGAGAGCCGCGGCATGGGCTTTAGCTATGGCTACAACCGCGCCGAGCGTCTGGAGCACTATCATTCGGGGCGTGAGCTGGTGGTGATGCTCTGCGATCTGGTGAGTCGCGGCGGGAACCTCCTGCTGGACATCGGCCCCAATGCGGATGGCACGATTCCTGTGGTGATGGAAGAGCGGCTGACCGAAATCGGCGACTGGCTCAAGGTGAATGGCGAGGCGATCTACGGGACGAAGCCGTGGAAGACGGCGCTGCAGTGGAGTGCCGGACAGAAGCCGGGCGTGGAGTACAACAAGGAATTCTCCACGGCATACGACGTCGGCAAGCTGACGATGAAGCCGGAACCGGGCAAGGCGTCGATTGAGGCCTTCTTCACGGCGAAGGGCGGGGATGTCTACGCGATTCTGCCGCGCTGGCCGGGGCGGAACTTCCAGATCCAGGGTGTGACCGGTGCGCCGCAGGTTTCGCTCCTGGGCGCGACGGCGGCGGTACGGTGGCAGGCCGTCAAGGGCGGCTTGCAGGTGACGCTGCCGGAACTGCCCGAAGACCTGCTGCATCAGCCGGCATGGGTGCTGAAGCTGTCCGGCGTTCGCTAGGCCGATTGCGACAATTGGGAAGAACCCATGGCGCATGATCTGGTAGTCCTCTACGAGCACCCCGAATGGCAGAAGCCGCTGTTTGCGGCGCTGGAAAAACGCGGGGTCGATTTTGCCCCTTTCGATCTGAAGAAAGCGGCGTTTGATCCGTCATCGGTGCCGGATGCACTGGTGTACTTCAATCAGGCGAGTCCGAGCGCTTACGTTCGCGGGAACACACGGGCCGTGCCGCTTTGTTATTCGCTGATGCGGAGCCTGGAACTGGGCGGTGCGAAGGTACTGAACGGCAGTGCTGCGTTCACGCTGGAGATCACGAAATCGACCCAGGCAGCCCTCATGCACAAGCTCGGCATCGGGCATCCAAAGACGCTGGCGTTCAACGATGTGGAGGCTGCGCTTGCACAGTGGGGCGATAACTGGCCCGCGCTGGTGAAGCCCGAGCAGGGTGGCAGCGGGGCGCGCATGTTCCTGCTGCACGAGGCAGACGAACTGCGGCGTTTGTTGCGCGATAAGCCCGACATCTGGCTGCCCGATAATCTGCTGATGCTGCAAGAGTACTTCCCAGTGGACCCGGCGCGCGGCATTATCCGCATGGAGTTTCTGGACGGCGAGTTGTTGTATGCGATGCGCGTCGTCTCGCACGGAGCATTTAACCTGTGCCCTTCGGAAGTGTGTAACCCGGAATCAGGCGAAGGGCATTGCGCCATTCCAGAAGCGCCTCCCGCGCCTCCCGTCGAGTTCTATCCTTACCCCGAGGTTCCCGCTGCCGCGGTGGACGCGGGCAAGCGCCTGATGGCCGCCGGTGGTCTGGACGTGGGCGGTATTGAGTATCTGGAAGCGGCCGACGGCCGACTGATTTTCTACGACGTGAATGCGAATTCGAACCTGCGGCCGCCGATCGCGCGGGCGTTTGGGTTTGAACCGTTTGAGCGCGTGGTGGACTATCTGCAGCGCCAGATCGCGGCGGTGAAGTAAATGCTGACGCGGCGGACTTTGCTGGCGGGTGCGGCGATACTGCCTTTCGCGCAGGCTGCGGATGAACCGGGCTTTCAGGCGCTGTTCGATGGCCGTTCACTACAGGGCTGGAGCGTGCAGGATGGGCCGGAGACGGCGTTCTACGTGAACGATGGCGCGATTGTGGTGCATGAGAGTGCAGGCTTTCCGGCGTGGCTGCGGTCGGACCGCGAGTATGAGAACTTCGATTTCCGCGGTGAGTACTTCCTGAAGGGCTGGATGAACTCGGGCATCTACTTCCACGCGCCGGAACACGGGCGTCCGACGTGGTGCGGGATGAAGCTGAACCTGTTCCATCAGGCGACGGCGCCGGCACCGGAAGCCGCGGGTTCGATTTTTCCTCTGATCGCGCCACGCAAGGTTAATGTGAAGCCGAACGGGGAATGGAATTCCTTCCGGGTTCTGATGGACTGGCCCCGGCTGCAGGTGTGGAGCAACGACGAGTTGATTCATGATCTGGATGTGGAATCGGTGCCGGAACTGCGGTTCCGTCTGCGCAAGGGTTATCTGGGGCTGGAGTCGCTCTCGTATCCGATTCGCTTCCGGAACCTGCGGGTGCGGGAACTGCCTTCGAAACTGACCTGGACACCGCTTTATGAAGTGCCGGGCGATGTGGCGAAGTGGAAGGTGACGGACGGGAAGCCTGTGATCACGGCGCTCGGCAATGTGCTGCATACCGAAGGGCTGGGGCATATCGGCACGCTGGAAAAGTATCGCGACTTCGAACTGCAGACGTACATCCGGCACAGCTGGCACCATAACGGCGGCGTGCTGTTCCGTGGTGAAGGCACGGGCAACCGGGGCAAGCACTACGAGATCCAGTTGCATGACGTGGAAGGCGCACATTACCCGACGGGGTCGCTCTACACGTTCAAGAGGGCGGCGTATCCACGCATTGAAGCGAACCAGTGGTGGCTATTTCAGCTGCGCGTGAAGGACGCGAACTGCACGGTCCGGATTAACGGCGACACTGTGCTGGAGTACGACCGGCTGGAGAATCTGGATGAAGGTCCGGTGGAACTGCAGGCACATGAAAACGGCAAGTGGACCGAGTACAAGCACCTGCTGATTCGCCGGCTTTAGAGCGTCGCGAGGCCGATAAGCGCCAGACCCAGCGTGTAGCCCGCGAACATAGCGCCGATGTATTTTCCGGTGCCTTCTGGCGCGCTGCGGAATTCCTTCCAGATAAACACGCCCCAGATGGCCGCGACCAGGGTGGCACCCTGGCCAAGCGCGTAGGAAATGGCCGGTCCGGCGACGCCTGACGCGATCAGGTTGAGGCTGAGCGCGAGCATCCAGATGAGGCCACCGAGGAAGCCGAGCGTGTGAAGTCGCAGGCTGCCCCGGAAGTAGTCGGAGTATGTGAGACCGGCGTTTCGCATGAAGATCGTGTTGACGACGAAGTTGCTGGCCAGCAGCCCGACGCCGAAGAGGAAGAGCGCGGTGTAGGGCGTCAGGAACCCTGGCTGTATTTCGCCTTTGCCGAAGTTGGGCGAGATGGCGGAGGAGAGCTGCGGGTAAAAGTAACCCATCAGGCAGCCGGCGATGACGGCGAAGACGATGCCTTTCGCCCAGCCCTTGCCACCGCTGCGTGGCAGCTTGCTGTGGGCGATCGCCGAGAAGATCATGGCGAGTACAACCAGCGCGACGCCGGTGTACAACATCGTGCTGTTGCCTTTCGGGGACTGCATGTAGCTGGCAACTGTCCCGATCACCAGCGCCAGGCCAACGCCCACGGGAAATGCGACCGACATGCCGGCGGCGTCTATGGCGACGACCAGCAAAATGTTCGAGATATTGAAAAGCACGCCGCTGAGAACAGCCTTCGTGACGGGTCCGGATTCGACCTGCGCGAGGTTGTCGAAAGAACCCATGCCGAGGTAGCCCGAGATACCAAGCGTGGACATCATGACAATGCCGAGCACAAAGACACCGATTGCGTAATCCCAGTAATAGAGGGGAAACTGCCACTGGTCTTTGCCGGCGAGCTTCAAGGTGTTGGCCCACGAACCCCAGCCCAGCATAGTGATTACGCAGAAGACGATAGCCAGGCCGATGTTGTCAACGATGAACATGAGTTACCTCCAAATCAATGTACACCCGCCCCCCGAACGGGAGGGGCTAAAATCGACGATGTCGTGATGAAATTCCGAATTGCCCTTCTTGCCCTGGTTCTGGTGTCTGCCTTGTCTGCCGCCGACCGAAAGCTTTCCGCGTTGATTATCGACGGGATGAACAACCATGACTGGGAGGCGGGTACGCGGGCGATCCGCTCCACGCTGGAGGGGACGGGTCGGTTTCGCGTGGACGTGGCAACGTTTCCCGCGCTGAAGGCCGACTTCACGGGCTATGACGTGGTGGTGAATAATTTCAACGGTGGGCACCTGGCGGACGGAAAGCGGTGGCCCCGCGAAGTGGAGGTCGGCCTCGAAAAGTTCGTTCGCGAAGGTGGCGGGCTGGTGGTGTTCCATGCGGCCAACAACGCGTTTCTGCAGTGGCCCGAGTACAACCAGATGATCGGCCTGGGGTGGCGTGAGAAGAGCTTCGGCGCAGGACTGGCGGTGGTGAACGACAAGGTGGTCACTGTGCCGCAGGGTTCAGGCCTGGCACCTGGCCACGGTCCGCGGCATGAGTTCGAAATGTTCGTGCTGGATAAAGCGCACCCGATCACGAGCGGTCTGCCCGCACACTGGACACATCCGGCGGAACAGCTAACGCATGGTCAGCATGGCCCCGCGCAGGGTGTGTCGGTGCTGACCTGGGCGTTCTCGGAAGTCTCGCATCAGGGCGAACCAATGGACTGGGTGAAGTCGTATGGCAAGGGTCGCGTTTATACGACAATGCTGGGACATACGTGGAAGGGCGAGGCGAATCCAAATCTGGACGATGTGTCGTTTCAGGCCCTGGTGGCGCGCGGTTCGGAGTGGGCTGCGACAGGCAAGGTGACGCTGCCGGCGGACCTCGGCTGGAAGAGCCTGTTCAACGGGAAGAACCTGGATGGCTGGGAAGTTCGCGGCGACGGCGTATGGAGCACGATGGGCGACGGCAGTCTCTTCGGGCAGGGTCTTCGTCCGGTGAAAGGCGGCAAGATTGAGCATCAGGCGTGGCTCTACACGAAGCGCAATGACTTTGGCGAATTCGATCTGCACGCCGAATTCTGGATGCCGAAGTACGGCAATAGCGGCATCTCGATTCGGGACACGTCGCGTGCGCACTACGCGGTGGACGAACCGGACAGCGAACATCCGGAACTGGTGGGGCCGGTGCACAGCACGCCTGCGCATATCGGATACGAGATCCAGATCATCGACGACGAGGCCGAGCAGTATCCCACCGGCAGCGTGTATCTGCTGGACGCCGCGAAGACCGGGCGTCTGCGGCATACCGAGTGGAACAGCCTCGATATCGAGTCGCGCAATGACGTGATTCGCGTGAAGGTGAATGGCGAACTGGTGTCGCAGCATCCAGGCGAAGCGGGGCGTTCGAAGGTCGGGCCGATCGGGCTGCAGTTGCATGACAGGGTATCGGCAATCCTTTTCCGCAATATTCGGATCCGTGAGATACGCTGACTTTCATGTCTGGTTTGAAGATTCGTGAAGTGCGGGCCTTTGGGCTGCGGGGTAGTACGCCGGAGGGTGGCTGGTCGAATGAGTTGCGCCCCGAGGATTGCGTCCACACGCTGATTGCCGTGCTGACGGAAGGCGGTGCTGTGGGCTGGGGGAGCGTGTTCACGAGCGAGGCGCTGGTGAAGGGTTCACTGGGTGTGCTGCGACCTCTGTATGAAGGCGAGAACGCACTGGAGCCGGAACGAGTCAGCGAAAAGCTCCACCAGAACACGTTCTGGCAGGGACGCGGCGGCGCCATCACGCACACCATCAGCGGCATCGATATGGCGCTGTGGGATCTGCTGGGCAAGGCCTGTGGGCAGCCGGTGGGGCGTCTGCTGGGTGGCCGATATCGGGAGCGTGTGCGGCCCTACGCGTCGCTGCTCATGCGCGAGCCGGAGCAGATGGCAGATGAGCTCCTGCCAGTGAAAGCCCAGGGGTTCCGAGCGTTCAAGATTGGCTGGGGGCCGTTTGGTAAACGCAGTGTCGCGGTGGATGAAGCCATCGTGCGGGCAGCGCGGGAGGCGGTGGGGCCTGACTCCATGCTGATGGTGGATGCCGGTGCCAGCGATGCCTTCTGGCCCCAGGGTTACAAGTGGGCGTTGCGAACGGCGGAGATGCTGGCGGATTACGACGTCGCCTGGTTCGAAGAGGCCTTGCCGCCCGATGCCCTGGAAGATTATGTATCCCTGCGCCGTGCGGCCAGTGTGCCCATCGCAGGTGGCGAAGTCCTCACCCGTCGGCAGAGCTTTCAGCCGTGGCTGGAAGCTGGTGCGTTCGATATCGTGCAGCCCGACGTAACGAAGGTCGGTGGCCTGAGCGAAGAGCGGCGTATCGCGTGGATGGCGCGCGAACACGGTGTTCGTTTCATCCCGCATGGCTGGAATACAGCGGTTGGTCTGGCGTCGGATCTGCAGATTGCGTCGGCCTTCGCGGATACCGATCTGGTGGAGTATCTGACAGGGTCACCCTTCATTGACGAACTGGCGGCGGGTGGCTGGAAACTCGATGCAGACGGCATGCTGGAGATTCCGGACCGCCCAGGTTTCGGGCTCGAAATCGACCTCGATGCACTGGAGAAGTACTCCGGGGTTTCCGCTGCCGCTGCGTTGGCATGATAATGGAATCCATGAAACAGGTCCTGCTTGCAGGTGTGATGGCGTGTGGTTTTCTGGTGGCGGCTGACGCGCCGCCTCCCGTGTCGTTTGTTAGTCACGAGAAGGTTGCCGAGGCGCTGGCCAAGGGCGGCGGGATGGTCTCCGCAAAGGACCTGAGCGTTTCGGGCAGCCATCGCGTGGCCGCGGGTCAAGTGGAAGTCCATGACAAAGAGACGGACGTCATGTACGTGATTGAAGGCACCGCGACGCTGGTGACCGGCGGCACGATGGTGGGCGGCAAGAACACGAAGCCCGGCCAGTGGGTGGGCACCGACGTGAAGGGCGGCGACACGCGCCAACTGATGAAGGGTGACGTGGTCGTGGTTCCGGCCGGGACTCCGCACTGGTTCAAAGAAGTTCCCGCGTCGGGCATCAGCTACTACGTTGTGAAAGTCATAAAGCCCTAACGCAGCGGCACCGCGTTCTTTCGGATGTATTCGTCCATGCGCGTGGGCGTTTCGATTGCGTTGGCCATCGGGCCAAGGTAGTGGAACGCCTCCGCGTACTGGAGTCCGTATTTCTGCCCCAGAACCCGGCTGGGTTCGAGCACGAATTCGCGGATGTAGTTGCGGTCAGCCGTGACATCGTCATCGCCCAGCAGCGGAAGCTTCTTCCCTTCCTTCGCTAGTTGTGCGCGCAGTCGTGACCCGTGGTGCCCGCCGGGGCCTTTCGCCATGTTGGCGAGGTTGGCGTCGATCTTCTTCTCCACCGTGGAGCTGATATCCACCACGCGCGTGATCTCGGGTCGGCGCGCATAGTAATACTTGTCCTTCACGGTCTGCGCTTCGAAGCCCGCCGCGATTTGTTCGGGGTAATCGTGAATGCGCCCCGCCATCCACGAAGCCGCTTCCACGCAGTGACCCAGAACGTAGTGGTCGGGGTTCTCTTCGTCATGGCCCCACGGGTCATAGCAGAAGACGGTATCCACCTTGAGGAACCGGAAGAGGAAGATTAGCCGGCAGATAAGCTCGTTGCGTGAAACATCGCTCATGCGGTGGTTCGGATACTGCAGAGAAAAGTGCTTCTTCAGCCCCAGCACGCGGGTTTGCTCATCCACCTCGCGCTCATTGCGGTAGACGTTCTCGCCGGGCGTGCCGGGGTCACCCACTTCATCCCCCATGTCGTCATTCGTGGCGCGGATCATGTAGCCCGTATAGCCTTCGTTCAGAAGCTTGGCCACGGTGCCGGCGCAGAGCAGCGCAATATCGTCGGCATGCGGTTGAATGGCGGCCAGGACCTTGCCCACATGCGGCGCACCTGCGCGTTCAATGTAAGGCGGCGCCGTGATCCACTGAGCGTTCAGTTGTGTGGCTCCCAGGACGGAAACCCCGGTCATCATTCGGGTGAGAAAGTCGCGACGTTGCATGGGCATGGTCGCCCAGTATATCGAGAATCAGCGGCGGCGGAGGCGGTCGATATCGCGGCGGTCGCGCTTTGAAGGTTTGGTTTCGCGACCGCCCGCAATTTCCATCATCATCTTGCGTTCCGCTGCAAGGCGAAGGCGGGTTTCTTTGCTGAGTTCCGTCTCCTGAAACAGCGCCTGCGCAGCTGCGGCGGGGCCACGAAGTTCGGTCAGCCCCAGGACTTCCACGATGAATTCTCCGCCCTCGTTTTTGATGCGGAGCGCGTCGCCCACCCGGACATCCCGCGACGCTTTCGCGGTTACGCCATTCGATTCAATGCGGCCCAGATCGCAGGCCTTCGCGGCGAGCGCGCGTGTCTTGAAGAAGCGTGCAGCCCAAAGCCATTTGTCGATGCGGAGGGCGGTCATGCGGGTTTGTGGTGGTGCGTGTGCCGCCACGGGCTGATCTCGCGGAGGAACTCTCCGAGGCCGCGCGGGAAGCGGTGTGTGGAGCGCCGATGCAGTCTCCGCCAGGCTTCCCACACGTTGCCGACCAGGACGCCCGCCAGCAGATAGTAAACCACTCCGGCCCATTCGAAGAGTGTGAAGCTGACCACTGCGACGATGATGCCACAAACGATCTGGTCGGGGTATTTCGCGGGTGACGTCGGTGGGTCGGTCAGGATGATGAAGGCGAAAAAGAGGGCGGCTTCCAGATCAGGAGAACGATAGATTTCGGCCACCCAGCGAGGGTCGCGAATGAAGGATGTGAGCGTGAACAGCAGGAAGTAGACGCCCAGGAACGAGAGCACCAGTGGCATCTTATTCACGCGGTCTGTGATGAAAACTCCGACGGCGATCAGGACGATCTGCACGTAGAGGTTCACCTCCGTGAGCGCACCCCACCAGCTCTGGCCCGTATGGAACACGTAGTAGCTGCCGACGATGGCGAGGGCTGCCGGGTTGAAAACATTGGCGGAGCGTGAGCGCAGCGCGTACTTGCTGAGGACTGCCGCGACGGCGGTGATGGTGACCACGTGCCAGGGTTCCTGCGCCCGCAGAACCATCGCGACGATCATGGCGGTGAGCAGCGCGCCGTCGGGGAATTCCCAGGCTTTCTTG
>CANIHR010000059.1 GCA_947467185.1 Bryobacterales bacterium | reverse complement strand
TTAGAACAACAGGACGGCCATCGCACCGTCGGTTTTGAGGGTGTCTCCCGTCGCGTTTTGGACTGAGGTGGGGACTTCGGGGCGGTCTACCATTGCCACGGATTTGACTAAGCCGGTGAAGATGAGGTCGGTGACTACCTTGGCTCGTTCTTTGTCGATTTCGGAGTCGACTTTGTGGATGAAGGTGCGGTCCTTTTCGCTGAATTCGATGCCGGTGTCGTGGGTGGAGGAGCAGACCCAGACGGGACGGCCTTCGAAGGTCCCGGGGCGTTTGAAAATTCTCAGGTGGTGGCGGGAGGCGAAGGTGTTGTTGCCCTTTTGCCAAGCCATGGCGGGGGGCTCTTCTGCGAGGAGGAGGATCGACATGGGGCCTTCTTTGTAGCCCCGATCGGCGATCATGGCTCGGGCGGTTTCGAGCTTCGTTTGGGCGTTGAGGGCGGCGGGTTCGGTCCAGCCCGCTTTTTTGAAAGCCTCGCGGATTTGGTCTTCTGTGCCTAAGAACATGAGGTTGGTCATGTCACTGGGGCGGGGCGGTTTGGCGGCTATGGTGCGGAAGGGCTGTGAGGTTACGAGGGCGGCGAGGGCGGCTTCATTGGGGAAGGCCGTGAGCGCGGATTCGGGGCCTTTCGACTGGCCGGTCCAAGTGAGGGGCTGGGTGAGTTTGAGGTTGAATTCGACGCCGGGGTCGTAGTTGATGTTGGGGTTGACGTCCTCGATTTTTAGAGCCTGCTTGGCCTGCTGGAGGATGCCGGCGAGACCGGCGAGCTTCTGATTGGCGCTGAGTTTGGCGAGGCCTTCGTTGAGGCGGCCGCCGTAGGACTGGCCGGCGTCGATGCCCTGGATGACGCCTTTGTCATCGACGGTTTCGCGGGCGTTTTCGAGCGAGGCGAGGGTGGCCTGCAGGGGTGCTGTGACTTTGCCGTCGGTGATGGTGGTGAAAGTGAGTTCGAGGAGCGCTTTGGAGGTCGCGTCGGCTGCGTGCGCCTGTTTAACGGTGCCGGCGAGGGTGAGGCCGGTGGGGAGCGCGATGGCTCCGTTCAGGACGACGGGCGCGACGAGGGTAAGTTTGAAGGTCTGCGGGGTGGTGAGTTCGCTGGCGACTTTATCGTTCAGGCGGACGGCGAGTTCGGTGCCGGCGGGGATTTGGGTGGCAAAGACGGGCAGGGCCCAGAGCGCTATTAGGGCGGCGCGTTTCATTTCTTGAGTTCGAGAACGGGTCCGGTCTTGTCTTCTATACGAAGGGTGACGGCTTTGCGTTTCGCCCAGACGTCTTCGGGGACGTCGAAGCGGAGGCCGACCATGCGGTCGGTGATCTGGTGTCCGGGGATGGCGTCGCGGGCCTTGAGAGGCGGGTTGAATTTCTCGCCGATGGTGGGGTAAACGCGGAAGAAATTGTCGAGGTCGGTGGCGGCGATGACGGAACCGGTGACGGTTGCGCCGTCGGCTGCGGTCATTTCGGCTTCGATCCCGCGGACGACCATTTCGACGTCGGCGTCGTTATTGATGCTGAAGTCGAGGATGGCGATCATCTCGTTGTCGTCGACTTTTTCGGCGCGGATTTTGCCGATCTTGCCGGTGGGTTCGAGGTGGTTCCCTTTGGTTTCGACAAAGCCGCGCCAGATGACGAAGGCGATGATGACGGCGGCGATGCCGAAACCGATTTTGAAGGGACTGGACATGAGTTAGAGCTGGCCGACCAGGTGCATGATGGTCTTCATGGCGGTGTGGGCGTTCTCGATGAGGTTGGGGCCGCCGGTGTGGGTTTCGAGACCGATCTGGTGGTTGTAGCCGTCCTTCTGGAGCGCCTTCATGATGGAGAGCCAGTCGATGAATTCTTCACCCTGCATGAGGTTTTTGGCCTTGTACTGGGCGTTGAGCATGCGGTTGACGGGCAGGACTTTGTAGCCGTCGGGCCAGGCGGTTTCGTTGAGGTATTTGGCGTTGCCCGGATCCCAGTTGAAGCCGATCCATTTGGAGGGGAGGAGGTCCATGATGGCTTTGGTTTCGAGGGAGGAGCCGATGTTCTGGGAGTATTCGTTCTCGATGAGGAGGTGGACTTTGCCCTTTTCGGCGATGGGAATGAACTCTTCCATGGTTTGCTGGATGAGTTTGAAGGTGGTCTCGGGCTGGGCGACGCGTTCGCCGGTGAAGATGCGGATCTTGTCGGTGCCGAGGATGTTGGCGGCGCGCACGGCGGCTTCGACATCGGCCTTGCGGTTATCCCAGCGCTTCTTTTCGGCGGCGGCGCGGGTGGCGGCCTGCTCGGGGGTGTCCTTGCGGGGCTTGGCGGGGGTGGTGCCGGGCCAGGTGAACTTCATCAGAGAAGTGTTAAGGAAGGAGACCTTGAGCTTGTTGGCGGCGAGTTCGGCGGCCACGGCTTTGATTTCGGCTTCGGGGAGGAAGGCGACTTCCTTCTTCGTTTCCGGGATGTTCCGGAGTTCGACCCACTGGAGGCCGTACTGGTGGGCGAAGGCGATCGCGTCGGCCTGGGTGCGGCCGATTTCGTCGGTGATGGCGGAGACGCTGGCCTTTGTGATTTTGCCTTTGGCAGCGGAGAGGGGGCCGACCGCGAGCGAGGCGGCGGCAGTGGCGAGAAGTTCGCGACGGGAAAGTGAGAAGTTGGAACCCATTATTGCGATGATAGCTCCAGACTGGTTTACCAGTGTGGACAGAAACAAAAGATGAGTCTGGAAAATTATGGGCTTCTGATTGAAGCCGTGGCGGGGCCCGGGGTTCTGCATGGTTTGAGCGGGGTGATCGCGAGCCATGGCGGGGATATCGGGACCTGCTCGATTATTGAGAACACGGCGCAGGGGGCTCGGATTTACTTTGAGGTCCGAACCGGAAATATTGCGGAGATTGTCGAGGATCTGCAGGTTCTGGAGATTGTGCGGATGGTGGAGCAGGTTCAGAGTATGGACCGGATCTACGGGAAGCGGATCATCATTATGGGCGGCGGGGCGCAAGTGGCTCAGGTGGCGATTGGCGCCATTGTCGAAGCCGACCGGCATAATATTCGCGGCGAGCACATTTCCGTGGACACGATTCCGCTGGTGGGGGAGATTCCGCTGGCGGATGCGGTTCGGGCGGTGCCTCGGTTGCCCCGGGCGCGGGCGCTGGTGCTTGCGGGAAGTCTGATGGGCGGGGAGATTGAGGTGGCGGTGCGCGAGGTTCGGGCGCAGGGGCTGCTGGTGATCAGCCTGAACATGGCCGGCAGTGTGCCGGATGCGGCGGATCTGGTGGTGACGGATCCGGTGCAGGCCGGCGTGATGGCGGTGATGGCGGTGGCGGATACAGCGCGGTTCACGGTAGAGAGGCTGAACAGGAGAGTGTTTTGACGCGGCGGGAGCTGGTCACCGGCGCGGGTGTGGCGTTGGCGCAGGCGCGGTCGGGTGGGGCGCAGGCGGCGAAGCGGCGGCCGAACATCCTCATGATTATGGCCGATCAGCTGCGGCTTGATTGTGTGGGGGCGTATGGAAACAAGGCCATTCACACGCCTCATATCGACCGGATTGCGCGGGAAGGGGTTCGGTTTGACTGCGCGTATTCGTCAACTCCGACCTGCACTCCGGCGCGCGCGGCGCTGCTGACGGGGTTGTCGCCGTGGCATCACGGGATGCTGGCGTATTCCGATATCGCCGAGAAGTATCCGCAGGAAAAACCCCGGTTGCTGGCGGAGGCTGGATACCAGACGACGGTGATCGGGAAGAATCATTTCTACCCGATGCGGAATTCGCACGGGTACCAGCAGATGCTGCTGGATGAGCATTGTTCGTACTTTGCCCCGGGCGGGGCGGGGCACAAGACGGAGGCGTCCCCCGAAGCCAGGTGCGATTACGAGGCGTGGTTCTGGTCGCAGAATCCGCTGGGGGATCCGCATGCGACGGGGCTGAGCTGGAATGATTACCGGGCGAAGTCGTTTGTGATGCCGGAGAAGCTGCATGCGACGACCTGGACGGGGGATACAGCGGTCAATTTCCTGACGCAGTATGACCGGGACCAGCCGTTCTTCCTGAAAGTGTCGTTCATCCGGCCGCATTCGCCGTATGATCCGCCGGAGCGGCTGATGAAGAAGTACCGGGGGGCGGCGATTCCGGAGGCCCGGGCGGCGAAGTGGGCAGCGAAGTACGAACCGCGGAGTGGGCCGGATAACGAGATCTGGCACGGGAAGCTGCCGGCGGCGGACGTTCGGGAGTCGCGGGTGGGGTATTACGCGTCAGTGGAGTTTGTGGACGAGCAGGTAGGGCGGATACTAGCGGCTCTGGAGAAGAAGGGCATGCTGGAGGAGACTCTCATCGTGTTCTTTTCCGACCATGGGGATATGCTGGGCGACCACAATTTGTGGCGGAAGAGCTATCCGTGGGAGGAATCGGCGCGGATTCCGATGGTGATGCGGTGGCCGGAGGGGTTGGTGGCGGGGAAGCGCGGTGTGGTTCGGAAGGAACCGGTGGAGCTGCGGGATATTCTGCCAACGTTTCTGGAGGCGGCGGGAACGAAGCCAGCGCTGCCGGTGGACGGGAAGAGTCTGCTGGCGCTGGCGGCGGGGAAGCCGGAGGGCTGGCGGGAGTGGATCGATCTGGAGCACAGCATTTGCTACAGTCCGATGAACAACTGGAATGCGCTGTGTGACGGGAAGTGGAAGTACGTGTACAGTGCGTTTGATGGCCAGGAACAGCTGTTCGATTTGGCGCGGGACCCGGGGGAGATGAACGACCTGGCGGGAGACGCGGCGTACGGGGCGACGCTGGAGCTTTGGCGGGGTCGCCTGGTGGCGCATTTGGCCGAACGGGGCGACCGCTATGTGAAGGATGGCAAGCTGGTTGCACGGCCTAAAGGTGTGTTGACTGCGCCGCATTTTCCGGGCTGGCCGGAACATCCGCATCGACCGGGGTTATTGGGAAGAATTTGAGGGAGAGTTTTTGTGAGTAAACGGGTTCTGGTAACTGGGGCAAGTGGGTTTGTTGGCGCGAATTTGGTGCACAGACTGGTGGCGGACGGGCATGAGACGCATTTGTTGCTGCGGCCTCCGCATCAGACATGGCGGCTGAAGGACATTGGGGCGCATGTGGGGCAGCACCACGCGCATATTGAGAACGCCGCGGCCGTGAAGGCGATTGTGCGGTCGGTGCAACCGGAGTGGGTGTTCCATCTGGCGGCTTTCGGGACGCACGAGGGGCAGGCGGGCATGCAGGAGATGGTCTCCACGAATGTTATGGGGACGGTGCACCTGCTGGAGGCGTGTCTCGCGGAGGGGTTCGAGGCGTTCGTGCAGGCGGGGACTACTGAGGAAGCGGCTCCGGCTGGCCCTTACGGGATTACGAAAGCGGCGGCTTCGCAGTATGTGGAGTGGGTGGCGCGGACGAAGGGTGTGAACGCGGCAGTGGTCCGGTTGCCCGCGTTGTATGGTCCCTGGGAAGACCCGTTGCGGGCAGTGCCGGCGACGGTGGTTCGGGCTTTACGGAATGATGCGATTCCGGTGGCACCGGCGGGCGAGCGGATTTGGGTGGAAGATGGGGTGTCTGCGCTGCTGGCGGCTGCGAGCGGGGAAGCGGCGGCCGAGGGTACGGAGCTTGCGGAAGGGATGAAGAAGCTGGCGGACTGGCTACTGGCACACCCGGAGATTCTCCGGATGTACGAGGCTCGTTTGGGGCTCTAACCTTTGTTTCGCTGGCGGCGCAGCTTCCAGCCGATGAACCCGAAGGAGAGCAGGAAGGGCAGGACTTCAGAGGGTTCAGGCGTGGCGAGGTTGTAGCCGATGACATCCAGTGTCCTGATATCGACAGGACTCAGCAGACCCTCTACGCCGGAGCTGGTGAACGCGTTAAAGGCATCATTGGAGCCAGAGGCCCAATCCTGGTAATCACCAGCGGAATTGGTATTGAAGGCTTTGAGGTTGGTGGCGCCACCATTAACGGAGAAATAGGCGGAGGCCCCGGCGGTCATAGCACGATTTCCGACCGAGGAGTAGCGGAAGAGGTCGTAAATCATGTAGTAGGGAAAGCCGGAGGTGTTCAGGCCTTCATTGCGACCCATAATTTCGGAAATTTCGTGCATCGCGACGCCGATGAAATCGAACTTGCCGGAGACGGCGCGATTATTGGGGTCAAAAGTGTAGGTCTGGTTGGAAGAAAAGGTAAAAGTGCCGTCGGAGGCGACGCTGGTAGCACTCAGAACGCCGAGCGCCTTCGCCTGGGCGCGAGTGAGAACGAATAGTCCGCCGCCGGTCGGATCGGTTGCCAGAAGGCTGGCGTTGGCGGTGGCGTCATCGGCAGAAGAGGCGTCGTTACCGAGTTTGACCTTGATGGTGGCGTAGTTAAAGGCGCTGCCGTAAAGCTGGGTGGTGCTTTGGCCGAGGGCGACGCCGGAGGAAGCGCTAACGGTGATATTGAGGGTGATGTTGTCGGTGTAACGTGACGTGAACTGGGACGCAGCGTAATTGAAGGCAGCCTGGATGTCGGCGGAATCCCCGCGGGCAGTAACGGAGCTATCGAAGATCGGGTTGATGAGCATCGTCGCGCCGGCAAACGGAGCGGCAGCGAGCATAATGGTGGCGACGACGAGCGACCGGGGGGCAGACAAAAGACTTTCCTCCATGGAAAATGTGAGTGGCCACACCCAGTGGATCGGTAGTGGTCCGGATTCTTATAGGAAATACAGTACTTAGGCAAAGTAGCACGGGCAGTACTATGTGGTCAATTGAGCGAGTAACAGGACTACCTATCACCCGCGCGAGTGCAGGAAATAGCCCTTTTGTTTCACCTGGTGCAGGATAAAAAATCCAGCAGTTTGTTGCAGTTGGCGAAGTTTTTTGATCGGTTCCGAACGCTGGTTCCGTTCTCCCCATTGAGAAGGTATCGGATTTGCGGCGCTGTAAGATTGCGCACAAAAACCGGAGGCCAACTCGGAGGAAATTCGTCAGATGCAAAGACTACTAAAGAAGCTCGGGACATTAACCGGCATGGCAGCCCTGGCGGCGAGCCTGATGCTAGCCCAGAGCATAACGATTACGCCCAGCTACGAAAACGTGGCATTGGGAGCCAAGAAACAGTTTGTAGCGGCCACGAGCGGGATTCAGCCGGAAGGTGTTACCTGGTCAGTGGTAAGTGCGGGTGGCGGGAGCATTGATGCGACCGGCCTTTATACGGCGCCGACAGTTATGCCGGCGCAGAGTCCGGTAACCATCAAAGCGGTGAGTAAGGGCATTCCGGCAACAACGCAGATCGCCTATGTGAATTTGCTGACGGCGGGTCCGGTGATAACGATGGCCATGCCGAATCCGGTGCCGTCGGGGACGTACACGATTACGATCACGGGCAGCCCGATTGTGGTGGGCGCGATGATCAACTGCAACGGCGTTCAGCTTTCGGGGAACACGTACACGGCGACGACGGTCAGTGGGGTGGGGTATGTGGCTCCGACGACGACCAGTCTGGCCTGCGTGGTGAAGAATCCGGGAACGGCGTACAGCAACCAGCTCAACATTCCGGTGAAGGCGAGTACTTCGACGGGCGGGAGCGGGTCGGGTGGTGGGACGACGGCAGCTCCGGTAGTTTCGCCGGCGACGGCGAATGTGGTGCTGGGTGCGACGCAGCAATTCAGCGCCAGCAATGTGACCTCGTGGACGTCGGCTGCGGGCACGGTTTCATCGACCGGCTTGTACACGGCTCCGGCGGTGATGACGGCTACCGGATATGACACGGTGACGGCGACAGGGGCGGGTGGAAGCTCGGTGGGCAAGATTCAGCTGATCAGCAATGTGGCGCCGGTGGTTACGCAGCTGAGTGTGAATTCGCTGCCGCTGGGGACGTTTAATGTGTCGCTGACGGGGACGGGGTTTACTGCGCTCTCTAAAGTGGCACTGGGGTCCCTGCAACTGACGACAACTTTTGTGAATGCGACGACGCTGTCAGTGATTGGTTTTGCTTCGCAGGAGGGTTTGCAGAACTTTGTGGTCAGCAACGGACCGATCACTTCCCTGCCCTTCCAGGTGCAGGTTGGTTTGCCGAATCCGCTGGTAACGGCGGGCGCGGCGCGGCGGTTCCTGGAACAGGCGGCGTTTGGGCCGACTCCGAGTGATGCGCTGCATGTGCAGCAGGTTGGATTCCAGGGCTGGCTGAACGAACAGTTCGCGATGGCTCCGATTTCGAACTACAACGCAGCGGGCAACCAAAGCGGACTGGGTGCGATCTTCCTGACGAACGCGGTGATGAATGCGGATCAGTTGCGGCAGAAAGTGGCGTTCGCACTGAGCCAGATTTTTGTGGTGTCGATTAACAAGCTGATCTGGAACGGGCCGACGACGAGCTTTGAGCAGATGCTGATGGCGGATTCCTTTGGAAACTTCCGACAGTTGCTGGCGGATGTAACGCTGCACCCTTCCATGGGCCAGTACCTGGACATGGCGAATAACGGGAAAGCGAATCCGGTTACGGGGATGGTGGCGAACGAGAATTACGCCCGCGAAGTGCTGCAGTTGTTCAGCATCGGCACGAAACTGCTGAATCAGGATGGCACGCCGCAGTTTGATTCGAACAACAATCCGATCCCGACTTACTCGCAGTTCAACATTACTGAGTTTGCGCGGGTGTTTACGGGCTGGACGTATGCTCCGGCACCGGGCGGCAACATTATCTGGGGCGCGTATCAGAACCAGAACGGCAATATGGTGCCTTACGCAGCACAGCATGACACGGGGGCGAAGACTCTGCTAAATGGGTATGTTTCGCCCGCGGGACTTTCGGCGACAGCGGACCTGAACAACGCACTGGACAACATCTTCAATCACCCGAACGTGGGTCCCTTCATGAGTAAGCTGCTGATTCAACATCTGGTGAAGAGCAATCCGAGTCCGGCGTATGTGCAGCGCGTGGCGGCTGTGTTCGCGGATAACGGGCAGGGTGTACGCGGCGACCTGAAGGCCGTTATCACCGCGATTCTGCTGGATACCGAAGCGCGGACGAATGACGCGGGTGGTCTGGACGGGGCGAACGACGGACACCTGCAGGAACCGGCACTGTTGATTGCCGGCTTTGTGCGGGCATTCGGCGGCACGATGACGAACCAGAACTACTTCGCTTACACACTGGCCGGGCTGGGGCAGGACATCTACAACTCGCCGAGCGTCTTCAATTACTACTCGCCGAGCTTTGTGGCTCCTGGCTCGCTTTTGCTGGGACCAGAGTTCCAGATCTATACGCCGAACAATGCAATCGGGCGCAGCAATCTGATTGCGGGTTTGTTCAACGCCTACAACAATCCGATACAGACGAACGGGCCGGGCACCACGATGGATTTGAGCGGTTTCGTGCCGCTGGGGTCGAATCCGGCGGCTCTGGTGGACGCGCTGGATTTCACACTGACTCACGGAGCCATGCCGGCCGCGATGAAGCAGATTGTGATCAACGCGGTGACGTCAGACGTGGCGGGAAATATCAGCCGCGTGGAAACAGCGGTCACGTTGATCGTCGGCTCGAACTACTACAACGTCTGGCACTAAACGCAGACACAGACACAACAGAAAAGATCAGGAGAAAAAGATCATGTTGATTCGTTCAAGAAGAGGTTTTCTGCGGGATGCGATCCGGTCGGTGTCGGCTGCGGGAGCGTTGGGCGCGATGGGTAAGTTTGGTGAGATGAATGCGCTGGCGGCGGGTGGTAACTATCAGGCGCTGGTTTGCATTTATCTGGGTGGTGGCAATGACGGGCACAATACGGTGATTCCGATCAGCACCGCGCAACAGGGTTATCAGCTGTACAAGAATGGCCGGGGCGCGCTGGCTCTGCCGCAGGCCGGTCTGCTGGCAATTAACAACGGCAATGACACGTATGGCCTGCATCCGAAACTGACCGAAATCCGGAACCTGTACACGCAGGGCAAGGCGGCGGTGGTGGCGAATCTGGGCATGCTGGTGAAGCCGATTGACCGCAATCTGTACAACACGAACAACAGCGCGATTATTCCGAATGCGCTGTTCTCACACTCGGATCAGTCGAGCCAGTGGCATGCGGCGGATCCATCGGGTCTGGCGAGCACGGGCTGGGGTGGGCGCGTCAATGACCTGCTGGCTCCGAGTAATCAGGGGGCGACGTTCCCTTCTATGACGACGCTGGCGGGGTCGAGCCTTTTCGTAACGGGGGCGCAGACGTTTGCGGCTTCGGTGCCTTCCGGTGGCGCTTCCATGCTGATGGCCGGAAACCAGGCGCGCGCAGTGGGACAACAGCAGTTGCTGAAGTTCGACAACGGGCTTCAGCTGGTACAGGCGGCGAATGCGACGATGTCGCGGGGCGCAAGCTACGCACAGGCTCTGAATTCGGCGCTGCAGGGCGTAACGCTGAACACGGTGTTCCCGACGACCGGGCTGGGCGCACAGTTGCAGATGGTGGCGCGGATTATGAAGGTCCGCGGTGCGCTGGGACTGTCGCGGCAGGTGTTCTTCTGCAGTATGGGCGGGTTCGATACGCACGGCAGTCAGCTGGCGATTCAGGACCAGTTGCTGCAGGAGCTGAGTCAGGCGATTGGCGCGTTCTACACGGCGACGCAGGAGCTGACGATTGAGAACTCGGTGACGACGTTTACGGCTTCGGAGTTTGGCCGGACACTGACCGGCAACAGCAACGGGGGTACCGACCACGCGTGGGGCAGCCATCACTTTGCAATCGGCGGCGGCGTTCTGGGTGGGCAGTTCTACGGTCAGTTCCCGTCACTGGCGCTGGGTAGCTCAGTGGATGCGAACAACCGCGGGACGTTGATTCCGACGACTTCGGTGGATCAGTACGGGGCGACGCTGGCTCAGTGGTTTGGCGTGGCACCGGGTGTCGGAGCTGGTCAGGTGGGGTCGATCTTCGGGAATATTGGGAACTTTGGGACTTCGAATTTGGGATTCCTGGGGTAAGTTCGAAGTTCGGTTGGAAGGAGAGGGGCCGGGTGGCGTTTGCTGCCCGGCCCTTTCTTCTATTTGCAGAATGGCCCAACATTCAGTGAGCCTGGCTCGTAGTAAGTTCGCTGGCTTAGATAGCGACTAATTGCAGTTCAGGATCGAGGCGCGCGATGTCGCCGGGATCGCTCGTGATCACCGCCTGGCCGGTTCGTTGGGCGCAGATAACAACGTGGGCGTCAGCAATGTCGGAGGTTCGCGTTTGCGACAGCAGGAGGCCGACAGCGGTAGCGTCGGGGCCGTCGAGGGGAACCAGATCCGTATCCGGTTGACGGATCAGGCGGGAGAGTCGGGCCTGGCGGGCGGGGTTGCGCATGGCCTGGGCCAGAGCGGTGGCGGGAATCGTTACACGCTGACTCTGTTCGGCAGTACGTGCGAGCAATGCAATGACTCGACGGTCATTTCGGTCCAACGCGATCAGCCCACCTGCATCGAAGGTGAGTCCGGTCATGCCGCCTTGTTCCGGCGGGGATTGGCGGTAACTGTTCGCTTCTGAGCCGGTTGTTTCTCTGGAGGAGTGAGGATCGAATCGGCCCAGGCTCGTTCCTCGTCGGTCAGAGGGCCGCCCGTCTGCTGCAGCGCTTCGTCGAGCATCGTGCGCCAGCCGACCACGTCGGACAGGGCTATTCCAACGGCGTGCTGGACAAAACCGGAGATACTGGCGGATTTCTTCGCAGCAACCAGATCGCGAATCGCGAGGAGTTGATCATCCGGAAGAGTGATCGTGATCTTGGTAGTTGCCATACCAAAAACCATACCACAGAATGACTACTTCACGAACCGCACGAAACCCCAGGTTTCGGGGCGGTGCATGTCGACGACTCCCTGGGGGGACCAGACCCAGTTGTCTTCTTTACCGGGGAGTTTTTCGTACTTTCCCCGGGCGGTGTTGACTCTCCACTCGACTCGGGAGAAGTTGACTCTCCATTGTTCTCCGGGTTCGGGGCGACCTTTGGTGCTTCGTTCTGTGAACGCGGTCCAGGGCATGGCAATTTCGAGCTGCCAGCCTTTGTCGGTGTCCGCCGGGTTGTTGAGCGTTCCGTCGATGTGGACCGCCGTTTTCAGACCGGGAATTTCCCAGCCGTTGTCGGGCTTGCCCTGCTGGCGGTAGGGCTTGGGGAGGAAGAGGTCCCAGCCGGTGTTCAGCGCGTTCATTTCGAATTCAAAGTAATTCAGCGTGTCGCCGGTGGGGTTGAGGAAGACTTCGAAGTCGTTGTCGCGGAAGATAACGGCGTCGTGCTGGGTGAGAGTGCCCCAGATGTGGGGCTCTTCGAGGTCGGCTGCGATGTAGAGATTCTGGTCGTCCCAGAGGATTTTGGCGCGGGTTTTGAAGCGGGGTTTGGTGTGGGTGGGGCCTTCGATATCGACGAAGAGGTCGGTCCAGGGAGCTTTGTCCCAGGAAGGGTCGTCGAGCTTGCCATCGATTGTGATGGGGGCGGTGGCGCGGTGCGCGTCGTAGTGCTTCGGGGTGTCGGCGGGGGCGGCCTGAAGGAGAAGGAGGCAGGTGGCTAAGAAGGTCATGGGATTAGGGGAGCGCTGCCTCCGCGAGGGCGAGGGAGCCTAAGAGACCGGAGCGGCCGTTGAGGCCGGGGGGAACAACGTATTCGTGAATGGCGGTGAGGAGTTGCGGGGCCTGCACGTATTCATTGAGGATTTTGGCGAGTTCGGCGTGGATGAGCGGGAAGAGGTGGGGTTGCTGCATGACGCCGCCTCCGAGGATGACTCGTTCGGGGGAGAGGGTGAAGACGAAATTGGCGACGGCGAGCGCGAGGTAGCGGGCTTCGAGTTGCCAGGCCGGGTGATCGGGCGGAAGGGTGGGTGCGACGTCACCCCAGCGGCCACGCATGGCGGTGCCGGAGGCGAGGCCTTCGAGGCAGTCGCCGTGGAAGGGGCAGACGCCGGGGAAGGGGTCGAGAGCAAGGTCGTGGGGGATACGGATGTGACCCATTTCGGGGTGGACGAGGCCGTGGAGGAGCTGGCCGTTGACGACTGCACCACCGCCGATGCCGGTACCGACCGTGAGGTAGACGCAGTTCTTCAGGCCGACGGCGGCACCCCAGCGGGCTTCGGCGAGAGCGGCGGCGTTGACGTCGGTATCGAAGCCGACGGGGATGTTGAGGGCGCGGGAGAAAGTGCCGGCGAGGTCGGTGTTGTGCCAGCCAGCCTTGGGGGTGGAGGTGATATAGCCCCAGGTGGGGGAGGCGGGGTTGAGGTCGACCGGGCCGAAGCTGCCGATGCCGATCGCGGCCAGGGGATGGGGGGAAGCGCGGAAGAAGTCGAGGCAGCGCGTCAGAGTTTCGGTGGGGGTGGTTGTGGGAATGACGGCGGTGGTGAGGTCATCCGGACCGGAACCGATTCCACAGACGAACTTGGTACCGCCGGCCTCGATGGCCGCGAAGTTTTTCACAAAACCCATTTTATTCCCCCCACAGTTTGGCACAAACCGAAATGGATCGGAGCTAAACTGTAAGGGATCAATCACATGCAACTCCGACTTAGTAGTCTTCGCGCGCGAACCCTGACAGGCATGACCCTGCTGGCGGCACTGGCTTTGGCCGGGTGCAATCGAGGGCCGCAGGAAAAGCGCATCGCGTTCGTCCCCAAGGGGCAGGCGCACGTTTTCTGGCAGTCGGTACACGCCGGAGCGATTAAGGCGGCGCGGGAGAATCCGGGCTACACGGTGGTGTGGAACGGGCCGGCTTCCGAAACGGACTACACAGGGCAGATCAAGATTGTGGACTCGGCGTTCAACCAGCATGTAGACGCGGTCTGTCTGGCTCCGATCGATAAGAAGATTATGGTGTCTCTGGTGGAACACGGTGCCGCGATCGGGACGCCGGTGATCATTTTCGATTCGCCGGTGGACACGGATACGTTCACGTCACAGGTGGCGACGGACAACTATGAGGGCGGCCGGATGGGTGCTCGGCGGCTGTCGGAAGTGCTGGGTAAGAAGGGCAAGATTGTGGAAGTTGCAGTGCAGCCTGGCAGCGCTTCGACGATGCTGCGCGAGGACGGGTTCGAGAAGGAACTGAAGGACAACTCGCCGGACATCAAGCTGGTGGACAAGCAGTTCGGCATGGCGGATTTCGCCAAGTCGCTCAAGGTGGCGGAGAATATGCTGACCGCGGTGCCGGATCTGGATGGCATGTTCGCCAGCAACGAATCGAGCTCAGTGGGCGCGGTTCGGGCGCTGCAGAGCAAGAACCGGAAGAACGTAAAACTGGTGGGTTTCGATTCGAGCCCGCAACTCCTGGAAGCGCTCCGGAGTGGCGAGATTGATGCACTGATTGTGCAGGATCCATTTGAGATGGGGTACCGGTCGATGATCGCGGCGATCACGAAGCTGAAGGGCGGGACACCGGATCACATTCAGAACATTCAGCCAACGCTGGTGACCAAAGAGAACATGGACAAGCCGGAGATTCAGGCGAAGATCAATCCGGATCTGAAGAAGTATCTGGAAGCGGAAAAGAAGTAAGGACAGGTGCGATGAGCTACACACGACGGGATTTCGGGATGATGGCGGCGGGTGCCGCGAGTGCGCTGGCGATGCCTGGCGTTCTGAGTGCGGCGGGGAAGCCGGATTCGGTGTTTGGCGGCGTTCAGGTTGGCATTAATGCCCCGTATAGCTTCCACGGTATGCCGGCGGGCGCGGACGACGTTCTGGGGTATCTGGTGCAGACCGGGATTTCTGCAGCGGAACTCAGGTCGCAGCCTGTTGAGGCTTCTCTGGGGGCTCCGGCGCTTGCTTCGAAGGGCGTGGGCGAGGCGATTGTGGGAACCGGGACGCAGCCTCCGACGAAAGAGCAGGAAGCCGAGCAGAAAGCGGCGATTGAGGCTCTGAAGAAGTGGCGCTTGTCGCGGTCGATGAATGAGTTCAAGGCGTTCCGGAAGAAGTATGAGGACGCCGGGGTGAAGATTCAGATTGTGAAGTTCGACAAGATTGACACGTCGAGCGACGAGGTGCTGGATTACTGCTTCCAGATGGCGAAGACGCTGGGTGCGAATGCGATCAGCTGCGAGATTCCGGTGAGCAAGACGAAGCGGCTGGGGGCGTTTGCGGCGAAGCATCAGCTGATGGTGGGGTATCACGGGCACGGGAATCTGACGAATCCGGAGGCCTTCGGGCGGCTGGGCGCGTGGGAGCAGGCGTTCTGGTATTCGAAGTTCAATGGCGCGAATGTGGATATCGGGCACTTCTTCGCGTCGAATGGATTTTCGCCGGCGGAGTGGATCAAAGAGAACCACACGCGGATTACGCATGTTCATTTGAAGGACCGGAAGGCGAACATGGGCGCGGGGATGCCGTGGGGCCAGGGCGATACTCCGGTGAAGGAGATTCTTCAGTTGATGAAGCGGGAGAAGTATAAGTTCCAGGCGACGATTGAGCTGGAGTATCCGGTGCCGGCGGGGTCTTCGATTCTGGCGGAAGTTAGTAAGTGCGTGGCCTTCTGTAAGGAAGTTCTGGAAGGGTAAGCACCCGCGCCACATTTTTGAGTTTTGAAAAACGCGCTCGAGCTTTCGGGCGCGTTTTTCTTATATAATCCGGCTCGGGAGAGCGGACGATGACGAAGCGGGAATTTCTGGCGGGGGCGGTCGGGGCGGGGTTGGTGGCCGCGGGTGTTCGGACGGCTGCGGCACAGGGCTTGAAGGTTCGGAAGGCGAAGACGACGAAGCTGTTTAAGAGTCCGCAGGGATTTCCGAATGCTTTGGCGCTGGCTCCCGAGGGAGTCTGGATCGGGGAGCAGAAGCTTTCCGCAGCGCTGGCGGCACAGTATCACATGCCGGAACCGAAGTCACTGGATGAAGCGGCTTGGCTGGTGGACTGGAACGGGAAGGTTCTGAAGACGGTCACGACTCCGTCCCGGAATACCAGTGGGATGGCGTTCGGGAATAACCGGATCTGGATGGTGGCGAATGCTCCTCCTCAGGGTGTGTTTGAGGTGGACATGAATTCGAAGCTGCTGAGTCACCGGCAGATTCCGCTGGGTCCGGCGAACGATGGCGGCGGGTGCCATGGGGCGATGTGGCAGGACGGGAAGCTGTGGATTGCGGCGCTACGTTTGCGGGCGCTGCTGCGGGTGGATCCCGTGACGTGGGCTCCGGAGTTTATGATTCCGTTTTACTCGGCTCCGGAACGGAACCGGTATCACGGGATGGCGTGGGATAACGGGACGATCTGGCAGATCCTGGGGAATGACAGCAAGAGTTTTGCCGAGGGAAAGCCGGGGCTGGTGCGGTATGACGCGGCTACGGGAAAAGTTCTGGAGCTGGTGGATTTTGTGCCGGGGTCGGCGGACCCACATGGGCTGGTGATGCATAACGGGTCACTGGTGAGCTGCGACGCCGGGATACATCCGAACTGGCCTAATAACGACAGTCCGGCGAGTGGGTGGATCTTCCGGATCGATTTCGTTTAGAGGCGCTACCAGGTCAAGTGCCTGCTGGTGAGTGAGGAATTCCGTGACGGGCGCAAGGCTGGCTTCCACGCTCAGATGAATCAAGGTGGAGCTGGTGGGAAAGCGTTTTTCCACCAGTGACCTGATTCCAATACACTCCACCAATCCTACCCTGGAAAGCTCCTGACCGAGATACACTTTTCTGCATGATCACTCGCCTCGCCACCATGGTCATATTTTTAAGCCTTTGTCTGCGGGGACAGGATGCGCCGACCGCCCCATCGTTTGCCGTCGCGTCGGTTAAGCTGTCCGCATCTCCAGATGCGCAGTCGCTCATGAGGATTCAGTCACTAGAGGGAAGAATCATGATTCAGAATCAAAACCTTCGTGACATCCTGGTGGAGGCATATAGGTTGAAGGACTTTCAGATCATCGGACCCAGGTGGCTTACGACCGACAGATATGATATTTCGGCGCCCAAGCCAACTGGATTAACTCGGTTACAAGTACGTGTGCTGCTTCAAAGGCTACTATCTGAGCGCTTCCAGCTGGTCACGCACTTTTCTTCACAGACGATGAAAGTCTATGAACTGACTTCTATTGGGGCCGAGACAAAGCTTGAAAAGGCGAAAGGCACCTCATCATCATTCAGAATGCTTTGGGGAGAGCTTACAGGGGAGAATGCATCGCTTTCAGAATTTGCCGATGTCCTTTCGACGTTTCTTGATCGACCTGTAGTTGACCACACGAAAATAGCGGGAACGTACAACATATCCCTGAGATGGATGCCAGATGAGGTCCAGGCAGGGTTGCTCGCAAACGTTCTTGGGACAAGCCCTGAGGAGGGAAGGTCAGGAGCTTCATCCCCGGGGTCGGCCGAGTCACCTCCTTCCCTTTTCGTAGCTCTGGGCGAACAGCTAAAGCTGAAGTTGAGACCGGGCCGGGCCGCCATCGAAACGCTGGTGATCGACAGCGGTAACCGTATACCTAGCGAGAACTAAGGCAGCGCCACGCAGACAATCTCCTGCTGCAACCGTCTCTGTCCAAAGCACACTGAAACTCCAGCGTCGCTACCAGCCCATCTGGGCCATGCGGCCGGCGATGATTTCGGCGTATTCGGCCCATCGACCGGGCTTGCGGCGGAGGGGTGAGGGGATGACGGTAGCGAGGTCGAGAGCCTGCTGGCGGCTGAGGCGGCGGGCGGGGATTCGGTAGTAGTGACGGGCGGCGGCTTCTGCGCCGTAGATGCCCGGACCCCATTCGATGACGTTAAGGTAGAGCTCGAGAATTCGGGACTTGGGGAGCAGGAACTCGGTGACCGGGACGAGGGTGGTTTCCACGCCTTTCCGGACCCAGGTAGAGCTGGTGGTGAGGAAGAGATTTTTCACGAGCTGCTGGGTGATGGTGGAAGCTCCGCGGCGGCGTCCTTTTTCCTTGCGCTCGTTGACAGCAATTTCGACCTCGACCCAGTCGAAACCGTTGTGCTGGAAGAAGCGGGCGTCCTCGGCGGCAACAACGGCGTGCTGCAGGACCGGAGCGATCTGACTCATCGGAACGAAAGTGTATTCCTTGTGGTACAGACCAGGCTGAGACCACGATTGAACGTGGCGTTCCAGTTGCACGGCGGTGGTGACGGGCGAGACCCAGCGGAGCATCAGGATACTGAGGGCCACCAGCGCGTAGAAACCAACGACGAGCGCGAGCAGAAGCTTCAGGATGCGGCGGAGGGGATTGCGGGCGCGGGCCAAGATTCAGGATAGCGAGGGTGGAGCTATTCCGGCAGGCCAACGGAAATGGTGGTGAGCCAGTCTCCATCGGCGATAGTGTGGCGGACGGCGTTGATGAGCGCAGGACCGTCGTAGTGCGGTCCAATGCCTGCGAGCTGCAGCATTTTGCCTGGCTGCGGCAGAGCGGTGCCGCAGGCCGTAACGCTGCCATGCAGGCCGGAGGGGCCGATCTTGAGGGCCATTTCGAGGATGTCGATGCCCAGGGTGAGCGTCAGGGCAGGCGGCTGCGAAGTGTCGAGAACCAGTGTGGCGACGGGTGCGCCGGTGACGTCGGCAGTGAGGGTGAAATGGGTCGTGGCGCTGACGCGGAGGCTCTGCTGGCCAATGACACCCTCGAAGATCGGCGTGTTCTGCCCTTCGTAACCGGCTGCAATGGCGACACTGCTTCCGGGCAGGAAAAGAGTCAGCGTCGAAGGCTGGAAGGTACCGCCCTCCGCCGGGTCTGCGATGACGAGGCGGGCTTCCGGAAGGGCGGTTCCGGTGGCAGAAGCATTGATGGAAGCGACTTCCAGTGTATCGGGAATCGGCGTGCCATTCACACGAATCTCAAAGGTAGGGAACTGGTTCATGAAGCCCCCTGGATCATCTGGAGCGTGACATGGACGCTCATGTAGCCGTCGAGGACATCGAGTGGGGGCATGGTGGCGGGGACGCCGCACCGGACGGGCTGGAAGGGCCGGCCCTGTTGGGTATAGCCGATGAAGGCCGGGACGGCGGTCGCGACGCTGGCGACAGAGGGCCCGAAGGCGTTGATTTCGGTAACGTAGACGCCGGGCGTCTTCCGGTTTTTGGTCAGACTCTCATCGGTGGACATGGGTGAGATCATTATGACCCGGTTCGGTTAGTTCCAGTAATTACGGTCCAGGCTCCGGTATTGGATTGCTTCGGCGATGTGTTTGGCGGCGATGGCGGGGGAGTTGTCGAGGTCGGCTATGGTGCGGGCGACTTTGAGGATGCGGTCGTGGGCTCGGGCGGAGAGGGACATGCGGCGCATGGCCATTTCGAGGGTACGTTCGCCGGAGTCGTCGAGGGCGCATTGCTTCTGGACCAAGCGGGAGGGCATACGGGCATTGGTAAAGCCTCGCTGCGCCTGGGTGGAGCGGGCTCGTTCGACGCGTTCGAGCATGGCGGCGGAGGCTTCGGCAGTATCTCCGGCGCGGAGCTCTTTGTAGGGGACCGCGGGGACTTCGATCTGGATGTCGATACGGTCGAGGAGTGGGCCGCTGATCTTGCCGAGGTAGCGCTGGATGATGGCCGGGGTGCAGCGGCATTCGCGGGTGGGGTCGCCATAGTAGCCGCACGGACACGGGTTCATGGCGGCGACGAGCATGAAGCTGGCGGGGAAATGGAGCGTCATGGCGGAGCGCGCGATGGTGACAGAGCCGTCTTCGAGCGGCTGACGCAGGATTTCGAGGACGTTGCGGGGGAATTCCGGGAATTCGTCGAGGAAGAGCAGGCCGTTGTGGGCGAGCGAGACTTCGCCGGGGCGGGGCTGGCCGGAGCCGCCGCCGATGAGGCCGGCGTCCGAGATGGTGTGGTGCGGGGCGCGGAAGGGCCGCGAGCGGAGGAGGCCGGAGCCGGGCGGGAGGAGGCCCGCGATGCTGTGGATCCGGGTGGTTTCGATGGCCTCTTCGAAGCTGAGCTGGGGGAGGATGCCGGCGAGGCGTTTGGCGAGCATCGTCTTGCCGGAGCCGGGCGGACCGATCATGAGGACGTTGTGGTTGCCAGCGGCGGCGACCTGGAGGGCTCGGCGGGCGGTGGTTTGGCCACGGACATCGCGGAAGTCGGGGAGTTCGTTGGTGGGGTCGGTGTTGACGGTGGCGGTGGAGGGCCGGGAGGGGGCGTAATCCTCGGGTTTGGCGAGCATCGCGACGACCTCGGCGAGATGGCGGACACCAAAGACATTGACACCTTCGACGACGGAGGCTTCAGAAGCGTTTTCGGCGGGCAGGATGAGGTTACGAACCTTCTGGTCGCGGGCGCAGATGGCGACAGAGAGGCAGCCCCGGACGGGGCGGATGGCACCGTCGAGGGAAAGTTCTCCGACGATGAGGTGGTCATCGAGGCCTTTGAAAGTGCCCATAGCGCCGAGGATGGCGAGGGCCATGGGGAGGTCGAAGCCGGCACCCTCCTTGCGGAGCTGGGCGGGGGCCAGGTTGACGGTAACGGCCTGGTTGGGATAGCCGAAGCCGGAGTTCATCAGCGCGGATTTGATTCGTTCGCGACTTTCGCGGACAGCGTTGTCGGGGGTGCCGACGAGCATGAAATCGCGGGCCATGCCGCTGCGGAAGAGGTCAACTTCGACGTCGACGGGGTGGGCGTCGATGCCGTAGACCGCGGCACTTTTGGTTTTGAAGAGAGGCATGGACCCTGGGTATCCCGGAGAGCGAAGAGTCGCTCCTGCGGAATAAGTGGGTTCAAGGGCGGAAGTTTCTCAAGATTTTTGGGGAGGCAGGAAAAGAAAAAGCGCCGCAGGAAACGGCGCTTTTCAATTACTGCTGATTTTTGGGAGAGGCTTAGTACTTGGAGGCGACCAGGCGGGTCAGCCGGGGAGCACTAAAGATGCCGCCATCCACCGCGGGAACGGTCTTGGGGTCCAGAGCATTCTGGCCAGGAGCGAAAGCGAGGGGGTGAATTTTGACAGCCATGTGATCGGGGTCCTTCGGATCCATGACGCCATCGAAGGTGACGCGGAAGTTGCCACCGAGGCCATCGGGCGTGCCGAGCGGAGCGAAGTTGATCCAGAAGAAGACAGCATGAATGGTGTTCGGCCCGGTCCAATACCAGTTGCCGTGGGCGGTGGTGTGGGGCGAATTCAGTTCGTGAGAGTCGTTGGCCATGACGTTGCCATCGGCAAAGAGGGTCGGCATCATCCACACAGACGGAAAGGGAGCGGTGGCGGGGTTTTCAGGCAACGCCTGGCCGTACCAGGATCCGATTGGAGTCGCGCGGGCATTGAGACCCTGGATTTGGGCTTCGGCCTTGTGCGAGGAAAGTGATGCGAGGACGAGCATTCCGATGGCCCCCATCGCGACTAAAGAATAAGACTTAATTCGTTTCATCAGGTTCTCCTTGGTGTCCCTGCTACAGCTAGTTGATACTACCGATCTGGGTGGCGTCTGAGGCGGACAAGGTCTGCCCTGCCCCGATGCCTTCATCAATTGTAGTTCGGAATAGTCAAATCAGATACAGCTTTTTTGGGCAGAGACAAGCGTTCTCCGGCGGGCCACTTGTCCCCTCCGGAGAATGAACCTCGCTTACCCAGGTAAGGAGTTTCACCCTGATGAAAAAGCTATCTCTTTATTTCGGCCTGCTGGCCGGTCTTAGCTCGGTGGCATCTGCGAGCCTGATCACGCTTGACGTTCCCGGATCGCCCGGCACGCTGGCGTTCGGAATCAATAACAATGACGTGGTTGTTGGCGAGTTTTGGCGTGGGGAGACGCAGGGGTTCCAGTATGCCGGCAGCGCTTTCTGGCCGATCGCTGACGGGACACACATTACGGAAGCCTTTGGGATAAACGACCTGGGCGACGTAGTGGGGTCGATTACTACCTACCAGACCGGCTTTTTATACAGCAACGGGACGTTTTCCATGTTCCAGATTCCAGGCGCGAGACAGACGGGAGCGATGGGTATTAACAACTCGGGGCAGATCGCAGGTTTCTACCTGGACACTGCGGGCCAGACTCATGGGTTCCTGAATGACCACGGGGCAATTTCGACAATTGACGTGCCGGGCGCCAGGAGCACTTCGGTTTACGGAATTAACAATCTGGGGCAGATGGTGGGGTTCTACACCGGGAGCAGTGGCTTTTCAGCGGGCTTCGTGGTCTCAAATGGTGTCTTCTCGACGATTTCTGTACCTGGCGCTACGGAGACACAGGCGTACGATATCAACGACCAGGGCGACATCGTGGGAATCTACGGCGGCGGTGGTTCGTACCACGGCTATGTGCAGAGCGGTGGGATCTTCACTCCGATCGACGTCCCCCTGCCCGGTGCTCATAATACGCAGGCTTACGGCATCAATAATGACGGCGATATCGTGGGATTCTATTCCGACAACGCCGGAGTGCACGGTTTCGTGATGGGCGAACTCTCGGCGGCCAGCACACCGGAACCAGGAACAGCCAGTCTGGTGGCGATGGCAGCAGGGCTGATTTTGTTGGCCGGACTAAAAAAGAAGAGTTAGTGGTGGCGGAAGTGGGGGTCGAACCCACACGTAGAGTGAACTACGCCAGATTTTGAGTCTGGTGCGTCTGCCAGTTCCGCCATTCCGCCGCGGGGACAGTCGACTTTCAGTTTACCTGATGCTACTGGGTTACGGTCAGGCCTCCGTCGAGGAAGAGGGTCTGGCCGGTGACAAAGTTGGCGGCGGGGGAGGCGAAGAAGAGGACGGCGCTGGCGACCTCCTCCGGTTCCCCGACTCGTCCCAGCGGGATTCG
>CANIHR010000058.1 GCA_947467185.1 Bryobacterales bacterium | reverse complement strand
CCTTCCTCCGCAATCTCGATGAATCCGGTGTCATCCGCATCGGCGCCACGGTCAAGCCCGGCGACATCCTCGTTGGCAAGGTCACGCCGAAGGGTGAAACCCAACTGACGCCCGAAGAAAAGCTCCTTCGCGCCATCTTCGGCGAAAAGGCCGGCGACGTGAAAGACGCTTCCCTTTACTGCCCCCCCGGCATTGAAGGCACCGTCGTCGATTGCAAAATCTTCTCGCGCAAGGGTCAGGAAAAGGACGAGCGGTCGCGCCGCATCGAGGAATCGCAGATCGCGAGCCTCCAGCGCAACCTCTCGGACGAAATCCGCATCCTCACCGATGAGCGCGCCAAGCGCCTCTGCAAGCTCCTCGAAGGCAAGGAAGTTCTGGTTGATCTGCACGATGAAAAGACCAACAAGAAGCTTCTCGCCAAGGGTGCCATTCTCGATCGCGCCACCGTGGAAGGTCTGCGTTCCCGCGACCTGAAGCGTGTTCGCCTCAACAACCGCGATCCCCGCATCAACGAACAGATCGACGAAATCGAAGAGATGACCTCGCGTCAGATCGCGGTTCTCGAAAAGATCACGCACGAAAAGACCGACAAGCTGAAGAAGGGCGACGAACTGCCGCCCGGCGTCATCAAGCTGGTCAAGGTCTACATCGCCATGAAGCGCAAGCTCTCAGTCGGTGACAAAATGGCCGGCCGTCACGGTAACAAGGGTGTCATCTCCCGCATTCTGCCGGAAGAAGATATGCCCTACCTGCCCGACGGCACCCCGGTCGAAATCGTGCTCAACCCCCTGGGCGTTCCGTCTCGTATGAACGTCGGTCAGATTCTGGAAACCCACCTTGGCTGGGCCGCGAAGGCTCTCGGCGTGAAGTTCGCAACGCCCGTCTTCGATGGTGCTACCGAAAAGGGCATCAAGGAAATGCTCACCAAAGCTGGTCTTCCCACCTCGGGTAAGACTCGTCTTTGCGACGGCATGACCGGTCAGGAATTTGAACAGCCGGTGACCGTGGGCTACATCTACATGCTCAAGCTCTCGCACCTGGTTGACGACAAAATCCACGCCCGCTCCATCGGACCCTACTCCCTCATTACCCAGCAGCCGCTGGGTGGTAAGGCACAGTTCGGTGGTCAGCGCTTCGGCGAAATGGAAGTGTGGGCGCTCGAAGCTTACGGCGCTGCATACATCCTGCAGGAACTGCTCACGGCAAAGTCGGACGATGTGTACGGCCGAGCCAAAATTTATGAGGCGATTGTGAAGGGTGAAGCCGCGATCGAACCCGGTGTTCCGGAATCGTTCAACGTTCTTATCCGCGAATTGCAGTCGCTCTGCCTTGATGTCGAACTGATGAAGAAGTTCCGCGAGACGCCCGAAGACACGGCGTTGGCGGCTGACTAACTGGAGACCTACATGCGATCCTCTCCGTACGACCGCGCGAATATCATCGCCGATTTCGATTCCATCCGGATCTCTCTGGCCTCGCCAGAGAAGATCCGCAGCTGGAGCCACGGCGAAGTAACAAAGCCCGAAACCATTAATTACCGGACGTTTAAGCCCGAGCGGGATGGCCTGTTCTGCGCCCGCATCTTTGGCCCCGTCACCGACTGGGAATGTCTCTGCGGCAAGTACAAGCGCATGAAGCATCGCGGCGTCATCTGCGACAAGTGCGGCGTGGAAGTCACGCTCGCCCGTGTTCGCCGGGAACGTCTCGGCCACATCGAGCTCGCCAGCCCCTGCTCACACGTCTGGTTCTTTAAGGGCCTGCCGTCACGCATCGGCCACCTGCTCGATATCACCCTCCGAGAGCTGGAACGTGTCCTGTACTTCGAAGCCTACGTTGTAGTTGACGCCGGTGAAGTCGAAGGCATCACCGACCACGAAGTCATCTCCGACGAAAAGAAGCGGCAGCTCGATATCGAGTTCCCCGGCAAATTCGTCGCCATGATGGGCGCCGAAGGCATCAAAGAACTCCTCCGGAAGATTGACGTCGAATCTCTCAGCGAAATGATCCGCTCGAAGATGAAGACCGAAACCTCCCAGCAGAAGAAGCTCAAGTACGCGAAGCGCCTGCGCGTCGTGGAAAGCTTCCGCAAGTCGGGCAACAAGCCCGAGTGGATGATTCTCGATGTCCTCCCCGTCATCCCGCCCGAACTGCGTCCGCTCGTGCCGCTCGATGGTGGCCGTTTCGCCACCTCCGATCTCAACGATCTCTATCGCCGCGTCATCAACCGCAACAACCGTCTCAAGAAGCTGATGGAGCTTCACGCGCCGGACGTCATCGTCCGCAACGAAAAGCGCATGCTCCAGGAAGCCGTTGACGCGCTGTTCGACAATGGCCGCCGTGGCCGCGTCCTCCGTGGCGCGAACAACCGTCCGCTCAAGTCGCTCTCCGATACCCTCAAGGGTAAGCAGGGCCGCTTCCGTCAGAACCTTCTCGGGAAGCGCGTCGATTACTCCGGCCGTTCCGTCATCGTCGTCGGTTCCGAACTCAAGCTCCACCAGTGCGGTCTTCCCAAGAAGATGGCCCTCGAACTCTTCAAGCCGTTTATTTATCACCGGCTCGAACAGCGCGGCCACTGCACCACCATCAAGCAGGCGAAGGAACTCGTCGAGCAGCAGGATCCTGTCGTTTGGGACATCCTCGAAGAAGTGATCAAGGACCACCCGATCCTTCTCAACCGCGCTCCCACGCTTCACCGTCTCGGCATCCAGGCTTTCGAACCCGTTCTGGTTGAAGGTAAGGCCCTCAAGCTCCACCCGCTGGTCTGCACCGCCTTCAACGCCGATTTCGACGGCGATCAGATGGCCGTCCACATCCCGCTTTCTCCGGAAGCCCAGATCGAAGCATCGACCCTGATGCTCTCGGCCAACAACATCCTGTCGCCGGCGCACGGCGGACCCATCACGGTCCCCACGCAGGACATGGTGCTCGGTTGCTACTACCTGACCAAGCACCGTCCCGGCACCAAGGGTGAAGGCCGTATCTTTGCTTCCACCGATGACGTTTTGATCGCGCTCGAAATGGGCGAAGTCGAAACGCTGACCCCGATCAAGCTGCGCTACACCGGCAAGGTGATTGACCTCACCAAGGCCTTCGATAGCCAGAACATCATGCACACCGAGCCCATCGAATTCGTGAAGCAGTACATGGATACGACCGTCGGCCGCGTCATCATGAATGATCACCTTCCCGAACAGATGCCGTTCATCAACGGTCTGCTCAAGAAGAAGGGTCTCGGCCAGCTCGTTCATTATTGCTACCTGAAGTTCGGTCTCACCGTCACCGTCGGCATGCTCGATGAAGTCAAGAACCTTGGCTTCCTCTATGCAACCCGCGCCGGTATCTCCATCGGTATCGACGACATGGTCGTGCCGGATGAAAAGGCCTCGCTCGTAGCCAACGCCGAAAAGGAAGTTGTCGCCGTCGAAGGGCAGTATCAGGACGGCGCCATCACCACCGGCGAACGCTACAACAAGATCATCGAAATCTGGTCCCGCGTCACGGAGCGTGTATCAGATCAAATGTTCAACGCCATGGAAGAGGACGACCGTACCGGCCGTTACCTCAACCCGATTTACATCATGGCCGACTCCGGCGCCCGCGGTTCCAAACAGCAGATCCGCCAGCTCTCCGGTATGCGCGGTCTTATGGCCAAGCCGTCCGGCGAAATCATCGAAACCCCCATCACGGCAAACTTCCGTGAAGGCCTCAACGTGCTGCAGTACTTCATCTCCACGCACGGTGCTCGCAAGGGTCTCGCTGATACCGCTCTCAAAACGGCCGACTCCGGTTACCTCACCCGCCGTCTCGTTGACGTGGCGCAGGACGTTATCGTCACCGAAGACGACTGCGGAACCACAGAAGGGATCGTGGTCGAACCCATCGTCGAATCGGGCGAAATCATCGAACCTCTGCGCGACCGTATCGTTGGCCGCGTCGCTCTCGAAGATCAGGTCGATTTCGAAGGCAAGATCATCGTCTCCGTCAATCAGGAAATCACGGAAGACCTCGCTGGCGCGATTCAGGGTGCCGGTATCGAGCGCGTCAAAATCCGCTCGGTGCTCACCTGCGAATCCAAGCGCGGTGTCTGCCGCTCCTGCTACGGTCGCAATCTGGCTACGGGCCGTCTGGTCGAACGTGGGGAAGCAGTCGGTGTTATCGCCGCGCAGTCCATCGGCGAACCCGGCACCCAGCTCACCATGCGTACCTTCCACATCGGTGGTACCGCGACCCGAATCAGCGAACAGTCGAAGCAGGACGCCAAGACCGACGGTTTTGCCCGCTACATCGGCATCCAGTCGGTGCGCAACGTCAAGAACGAAATCATCTCGATGAATCGTTCCGGTATCTTCGCCATCGTCGATGACAAGGGCCGTGAAAAGGAACGCTACCAGGTTGTCTACGGCGCGAAAATCAACGTGGCCGATGGCGACCCGGTGAAGGCGAACATGGATCTCCTCGAATGGGATCCGTACACCTTCTCCATCCTCACCGAACTCACCGGTGTTGTGCACTTCAAGGACCTGCAGGAAGGCATCACGCTTGCCGAACAGGTTGACGAAGTCACCGGCATGTCGCAGCTCGTCGTTACGGATTCCCCGGACGAAAAGCGCCAGCCCATGCTGCAGATCAAGGGACCGCTCGGAACCCGCAAGTACCTCATGCCGACCCATGCTCACCTGATGGTGCGTGACGGTGAAGAGGTCCACGCCGGTGACGTTCTGGCCAAGATCCCCCGTGAAACCACCAAGACCAAGGACATCACCGGTGGTCTCCCCCGCGTGGTCGAACTGTTCGAAGCCCGCAAGCCCCGCGAAGCGGCCATCATGGCCGAAATCGCCGGTGTCGTGAAGTACGGCGAGATCAGCAAGGGTCTCCGTCGTCTCTACGTCGTCGGTGACGATGGAGGCGAACGCGAATACTCGCTCCCCCGCGGCGTCCATTTGAATGTGCAGGAAGGCGAGCGTGTGCAGGCCGGCGATCCTCTGATGGATGGCCCCCGCAACCCGCACGACATCCTCGACATTCGTGGCGAAAAGGAACTGCAGAAGTACCTGGTGAACGAAATCCAGGAAGTCTACCGTCTGCAGGGCGTGAATATCAACGACAAGCACCTCGAAGTCATCTCTCGTCAGATGATGCGCTGGATCCGCGTCGAAGATATTGGCGACACCGAATTCCTCCCCGAAGAAGTGGTCGATCGCTTCAAGTTCCGCGAAGAGAACCAGCGCGTGGAAGAAGCGGGCGGCGTGCCGGCGCAGGGCAAGGCAGTTCTGCTCGGCATCACCAAGGCGTCCCTCTCGACTGACTCGTTCATCTCGGCGGCCTCCTTCCAGGAAACGACCCGCGTACTCACCGAAGCCGCGATCAACGGCAAGGTCGATTACCTCCGCGGCCTGAAGGAAAACGTCATCATGGGCCGTCTGGTTCCCGCCGGAACCGGCATGGAATTCTACCGCAGGACGAAGATCGCCGGAGAAGACGTGGTCGAAGAACCCACGCCCGAACCGACCCTCGACGCCCTCGCCGGCTACGAAGAAGAAGCCCGCCTGCAGTACGCAGGTGGCCTGTCTGAAAACGAAGGCCCGGAAGAAATCATGGCCGAGTAGGTTAGCCGTACATTACCGCAGCAGCACAAAAGGGGCGACCGCAAGGTCGCCCCTTTTTTTGACGTGTAGGGGGCGTCAGATGTCCGTTACTAAGACCCTGGCCAGGTTGGTGGCGATCCCGTTCGGATGCAACACCGCCGCCACAACGGGAGGCTTCCTCCCGTCAGGTGTTACCTGCTCCATCAATACCTCTTCAACCTGACCACCAGTGATCGTGCGGTGTAATAGCGTCACAATCCCCTCTTCCGCGCGGTTTGTAACTCGAATCTGGTGCCTCGCTCGACGTTACTGCTGATCCGTCTTCAGCTCGTTCGTCACGGAGAAGGCTCCGCGCACCTCATTGGCCCTGATCCCGGCGATGCGTCGGTCAAACTCATTGGCAACATAACCAGTCAATCGGACATTGCCGTTCTTCACGACGATGTGAATCGAAGGGTTGGCACGAAATCCGTACCGGGTAGAAAGCGCATTGTCGCCGTAGATCTTCCGATAGGTGGCCATTCGGATGCGGTCGTCATTGGGTGAAAGGGGCAGCACCTCAATGTTGTCCACCACTGTATCTACGCTTTCCAGCGCTTTCACGACCTTTGCAGCGGAGGCCTTCAGCGTCGGCTGGGTAACAGATCCGGTCAGGGTTACCACGGCCCCGCCCGTCGGTGCGCCCTCCACAGAGTACGAAAGATCGTCAAACACCGTCAGATTCGGCAGCATCAGAAGCTCGTGCCTGACCTCTCTTGCGACCACGGTCGCTCTGTTAACGGGCCCGTCGACCGCCCACGTGGCGACGTGAAGCAGCATGGCCCCCAATAGCGCAATTGTGAATAATCTCATCGGTTCTCGTTACCTCTCGTGTTGTGCTTCGCAGGGCAATAGCCAAATCAGGCATCCGTACTCTGCGCCGCCATGTCCGGCTTGGGCCGCCTACGTGCACTGGCAAGCTCGCAGGCAGACCCAAACGACGGGCGAAGCCAGCGTCTAGCCAGCCGTATCGGGGCAGGATGGCGACGCTGCTTCGGCGCCCTCCTGCCCTCATTCGGTTTCGTCAAAGCGCCATAGGGAGAATGCAATGAAACAAGGGAAACAGCGACCGGCCAATACCTCTATCGGTACGGGCGGCGAGACGCACCAAACGGCCGGCGCCGGCATACCGCGCCTCACCACGCAACAAGGGACACCTGTCTCCGACGACCAGAATTCTCTGAAGGTCGGGTCTCGCGGCCCGGTCACTCTGGAGGACATCCAGTTGCGTGAGAAGATCTTTCACTTCGATCACGAACGCATCCCCGAGCGAGTCGTCCACGCTCGCGGCTTCGGGGCGCACGGGTTCTTTGAAACATACGATTCGCTCGCGGACATCACCTCAGCCGACCTGTTTCAACGGGCGCGCGAGAGGACCCCGGCCTTCGTCCGGTTCTCCACCGTGGCAGGCAACAAGGGTTCTGCCGACCTCGCCCGAGACGTTCGCGGTTTCGCGGTCAAACTCTATACGCAGCAGGGCAACTGGGATATTGTCGGCAACAATATGCCGGTCTTCTTCATCCAGGACGCGATGAAGTTTCCCGACCTGATTCACGCCGCCAAGGCCCAGCCAGACTGCGATTTTCCGCAGGCCCAGACCGCACACGACAACTTCTGGGACTTCATCTCTCTCATGCCGGAAAGCCTGCATACCATCATGTGGGCCATGTCGGATCGCGGCATACCCCGCTCCTTCCGTTTCATGGAAGGCTTCGGCGTCCACACTTACCGGCTGGTCAATGCCGAGGGCAAATCGACCTTCGTGAAGTTCCACTGGAAACCAAAGCTCGGCCTGCAATCGGTCGTCTGGAATGAGGCGGTGAAAATCAACGGGGCCGACCCCGATTTCCATCGGCGGGATCTTTGGAACGCCATCAAAGCAGGTAACTACCCGGAGTGGGAGTTGGGCATGCAGCTGTTTGATCAGGAGTTTGCCGATAATTTCGCCTTCGATGTCCTCGACGCAACGAAACTGATTCCCGAAGAGGACCTGCCCATTCGGCGGGTGGGCCGCCTGGTTCTCGACAGATGCGTTGACAACTTCTTTGCCGAGACCGAGCAGGTCGCCTTCTGCACCGCTAATATTGTTCCCGGTGTCGACTTCAGCAATGATCCGCTCCTGCAGGGCCGCAACTTTTCCTATCTCGACACCCAGACCAGTCGCCTCGGCGGCCCGAACTTTACTCATATCCCAATCAATGCCCCGAAGTGCCCGTTTCATAACTTCCAGCAGGATGGGCACATGGCGATGCACAACCCCTCGGGCCGGGTGAACTACGAGCCCAACTCATGGGAGGGCGAAGGACATGTTGGTGAGGGTGGTCCCCGCGAATGCCACGAAACCGGGTTCCAGTCATTTCCTGCGGAAGAGCAGGGACTCAAGTCTCGCGAGCGGTCGGAGACGTTTGCGGATCACTTCAGCCAGCCCCGCCAGTTCTACATCAGCCAGACACCATCCGAACAGGGCCACATCGCCGACGCTCTTATTTTTGAACTGAGCAAAGTCGAAAAGTTAGAGATCCGGGTTCGTCTGCTGTCGCACTTGCCGCATATCGACCCGGAACTCGCCGCCCGAGTCGCGAAGGGGCTGGGAATGCAGGGTAAGATCGTGCCGTCGATTCCCGCGATCAAGCCGCGCACCGACCTGAAACCCTCAACGGCTCTCAGTATCCAGAGGAACGCGCCAAATTCTTTTGCCGGCCGGAAAGTCGGGATTCTGGTCACGGACGGCACTGACCGTGCAGTCTTCGACAGCCTCCATACGGCGATTGAAGCCGAAGGTGCCACCGTAGAAGTCATTGCGCCTGTCATCGCAGGGGCTACAGCCAGCGACGGCAGCCGGATCGAGGCAAATCAGAAGCTCGGTGGAGGACCTTCAGTTCTCTACGACGCGGTCGCGATTCTTCCCTCGGCTGCCGGAATGCAGGCAATGCTGAGGAATCCGGCGGCGGCGGATTTTGTGTCCGATGCGTTCGCCCATCTGAAGTTCATCGCCTGGGTCGATGCTGCGATGCCGCTCTTTGAAAAGACCGGCGTCTCTGCGGATATGGATGCAGGCTTCATTTCGGTTGCGACCTCGAAAGGTGCCACCGAATTCGTTGTAGCCTGCCGCCAGCTTCGCCTCTGGGACCGGGAAAAGACCCTGCAGGGCTAGGCCAGTCCTGCTGCGTGCCATCTAAGGCTGAGCGGCCATCAGCGTGCTTACAAACAATCTGAAGTTCTGAAAAAAAATAAGGAGAAACGAAAATGAAATACTTACTCGCACTCGGTCTCGGTGTGCCCGGGATACTTGTCCTCGCCTGGTTTGTGATGAACAACCACTAACGTGACCCCACTCTTCGGGGCCACCAGATCTGCCTGAATGAACGATGCCGGTGACGACCAGAACCCGCAGTATTTCGCTCTGGTCCGCCGCTTCCCAAACCCTTGAGAGGCCGGCAAGGTGCTACGACCACTCTGAAGTCCCGACGAAACCACTAAAATGACACCCCACACAAGCCCCACCACGTCTCTCTGGATGAAGGCTCCCGGCAACGCCAGCCGCGCATCTCTCGACCACGACACAACCGCCGACGTCTGTATCGTTGGTGCCGGTATCGCGGGTTTGACCACCGCCTGGAAGCTGGTTTGTGATGGCCGTACGGTGGTCGTCCTCGACGCTGGCGATATCGCCGGCGGAGAGAGCAGTCGCACCACGGCCCAACTTGTGAATGCGCTCGACACCCGCTATACAGAACTCGAGCGCCTGCACGGAGCCTCCGGTGTCCGCCTGGCTGCCGAGAGTCACACCGCTGCCATAGCCGAGATCGAAGCGATCTGCCAACAGGAACAAATCGCGTGTGACTTCACCCGCCTCGATGGCTTCCTGTTCGGGACGGGCGATGAAGTCTCCGCGTTGCTCAACAGCGAACTGGCAGCCGCCCACCGTGCGGGGTTGCTCGATGTGGAACGCCTTCCCCGCGTGCCCGTCACTTCGTTCAACAGCGGGCCCTGTCTTCGCTTTCCCGATCAGGCACAAATCCATCCGACTCTTTATCTGAAGGGGCTCGCGGCTGCCATCGAACGGCGCGGCGGCCGGATCTTCACCGGCACCCACGTCGACGCAATCCATGGCGGAGCCAGTGCCCTCGTGACCACCAGCACCGGCAACCGCGTCACCGCAGGAGCGGTTGTTGTCGCCACCAATACCCCGATCAACGACGTCCTGGTCATACACACCAAACAGGCCGCATATCGCACCTACGTGGGCGGCCTGCGCATACCCTCGGGGTCCGTCGCCCGAGGACTTTACTGGGATACCCTCGACCCGTTCCACTACGTTCGGCTGCACTCCGAAGCCGGTTCTGACATCCTCATCGTCGGCGGAGAAGATCACAAGACGGGACAGGAAGGTAACCCCACTGACCGTTTCGAGCGCCTGACTTCCTGGGCACGCGAGCGCTTTCCCCTGGCGCAGGATCTCGTCCAAAGCTGGTCCGGGCAGGTAATCCAATCGATAGACGGTCTGGCCTATATCGGTCGCAACCCCCTCGATGAAGAAAATGTCTACATCGTGACCGGCGACTCCGGCAATGGCATGACTCACGGAACCCTTGCCGGCATCCTCCTAACGGACCTGATTCAGGGTCGTCCGAACCCCTGGGCACCACTCTACGATCCTTCGCGCATCACGTCCGGTGCCGCTCTGGAATTCGCCCGCGAGAACGTGAACGTGGCAACTCAATATGCGACCTTGCTGACGGGAGGAGATATCTCGTCTGCTGCCGAACTGCTGCCGAACCAGGCCGGCATCCTTCGCGAGGGCCTCACCAAAACCGCCCTCTACCGCGATGCAGAGGGAGTCCTTCACGCCCTCGATGCCACGTGTCCCCATCTCGGCTGCATCGTCGCCTGGAACATCTCAGAAAACACTTGGGACTGCCCCTGCCACGGCTCGCGATTCTCGCCCCTGGGTAAGGTGCTGAACGGCCCCGCCGTCAAAGGCCTTTCCCGAAGGTAGCTGCAGAAACCTCTTGTGGGGCACCCTGGCAAGCTGCAGCTGATAGTCAACACGCCGCAATCTAAGCTAATGAATAGAAGGTACTTATAGTTTTAGTACTTTAGTCCTGTTTTTGCGCCACCGCCGTCCTCGTGCGTAATAAAAACAAAAAAATAACACTATTTTGCAGTGCCTGTCCCCTTGCGCTCCGTTTTTTTCGCTGATACAAGGTATAGGTACGTTTTTGCAACGCCCCTGGAGGTGACGCCGTGCGTCGTAGTGTCAATCGATATTTTGCCCCTGTATTTGCCCTGTTTCTGTCCGTCGCCACCCTCGCGGCGCAGGTGACCATCACCACACCTGCCAGTGTCGGAACGTACTCTACCGGCACCCAGTAAATTCCCCTCTCGGCCACCGGTGGGACAGGCGCTTACACCTGGGCTATCACTGCGGGCACACTCCCTCCAGGCCTCGCTCTCCGCACGGACACCCCTTCCTGGTTCAACGCCGCCTCACAGCAGGCCGGCCTCATCGGCGTGGCCACCACTCCCGGCAACTACGCCTTCACCGTTCAGGTCACCAGCGGCGTCGGAGTTACCGACACCAAAGCTCTCACCCTGAAAGTCACCGCGCTCAACATCCGCGATCCGTTCAATATGCCGGATGGCTTCAACGGGGTCCCGTATTCCTACACCCTGTCGGCCATCAATGCCGCAGCCGCCACTACCTTCACCCTGGCGCCCGGCAGCGTTCTGCCCGCCGGGTTGAACCTCAGTTCAGCCGGGGCGATCACCGGCACTCCTTCGGTTTCCGGCTTCGCCAACTTCACCGTCAATGTCTCTGACGGCACCGATACCGTCTCCCGTGGCTTCAACATCCTCATCGCTCCCCTGCGGATCACCACCCCCAGGGTCCTGCCCAACGTCAACCAGAACGGACCTTACAGTCAGTCCCTCGCCGCCAGCGGCGGCACCGGCGCCATCACCTGGTCTCAGCACGGTGGCATGCCCAATGGCCTCTCGCTCTCCTCCGGCGGCGCCATCTCCGGCAATGCCAACACCGGGCCTGGCGTTTACTACTTCAACGTTGTTGCCACCGATTCCACCAACGCCAGCTACTCCAAACAGATGGCGATCACCGTCATCGGCACCACCCCCGCTCTCGCCTCCATCGGCAACACAACCTTTGACACCGCGACCGTCGGCAATCCCTTCACCGGTTCCCTCTTCGCCTGCTGCGGCGGCGTAGCGCCCTTTACCTGGAACGTTACCGGGTTGCCCGCCGGCCTGAGTTTCCGCAGCGGCGAAGGCACCGTGACCTCCTCCTCCCCGGCCGGAGGTGTCGAAATCTGGGGTATCCCGCAGGCAACCGGAACTTTTAATCTGACCGTGACCAGCACGGGCGCCGACGGCGGCACCGCCACCCAGGTCTTCCCCCTCCGCGTCACCGCTCTCGACCTGACGCCCGGCCCCAACGGCGGCGTCCTCGGCACTCCTTATAACCAGGGCCTGCGTATCCTCGGTGGAAGTCCCCCCTACACTCTTTCCATCCCTGCTGGTTCCAGCCCACTCCCCACCGGTATTTCTCTCGTTGCTACGCCCGGCTCCCTGACCGGGACACCCACGGAAAACGGCTTCTTCAACCCCACCATCAGCGCGGTCGATTCGGGCTCCGCGTCCCTCAGCCGTGTCGTCGGCATCTTCATTGATAACGTCGCTGGCAGCAGCGGCGTCCAGATCAACAACAACGGTGACCTGGGCACTTACACCGTCGGCCAGACCGTAAACCAGAACTTCTTCGGCAATGGCAGCGGCGCGCTCTCCTGGGCCATCGTCGCTGGCCCCACGCCCCCCGGCCTCAACCTCTCTGGCAGCGGCTCCCTCACCGGCACCGTCACCACTGCGGGCGTCTATAACTTCCAGGTTCGGCTCACTGACAGTTCTGCGAAAACTGCCCTCAAGTGGTTCAGGCTGGTCGTGACGCCCATCAGCATCACCACCGCGCCCACGCTCCCCTTCGGCAACCAGGGTACCCCGTACACCCTGAGCCCCGCGCTGGCAGCGACCGGCGGCACCGGAGCCCTCACCTGGAGCCTCGCGCCCCTCAACTATCTGCCTCCCGGCCTCTCTCTCTCCACCGCCGGCGTCATCAGCGGCACCCCCACCGGGACGGGCCTCTTCTACTTCATGGTCAACGTGGTGGATGGCAGCGGCAACACCTCCAACCGCCAGTTCAACGTCAGCATCTACACCGCCGGTGGCGCGCCTCCCATCACCATCAATACAGGTGCCAATCTCGGTGATTACCGCCTCGGTACCGGCCAGTTCGAACTGCTCGCCTCCGGTGGCAATGGCGTCTACACCTGGAGCCTCGCCTCCGGCAGTGCGCTGCCCCCGGGCTACCTCATTCGCACCGACGTCCCGGCCTTCTTTAACCCCCTGGCTCAGGCCGGTATTCTCGGCGTCGGCACCCAGGCTGGTACTTACACCTTCACACTGAACGTAGCGAGCGGCACCCAGACTGCCTCCCGCACCTTCACCCTCAAGCTCCACGCCCTGGTTCCCCAGGAAAACAACGTTCCCGACCAGTTCGCCGGCCAGCCCGTCAACTTCCAGTTCACGCCTCTGAATGCCAGCGGTACCGTGTCCTTCGCACTCGATCCGAGCACGCCTCTCCCCGGCACCCTCTCACTCAGCAGCACTGGTCTGATCACCGGCACCGCGCCTTCCTCCGGCGTCACTCCGTTCCGGTTCACCATGACCGATACCAACGGCAGCGTGTGGTACCAGTACAATCTCAACGTTTTCGCTCTCCGCTTCACGTCAAACTCGGTCCTCCCGAACGCGACCCAGGGCGCGGCCTATCCCGCCTTCACCGTCTCGGCCACGGGCGGCACCGGTGCCATTACCTACGCCATGAACGGCGGTCTGCCCAGCGGCCTGGCGCTCAACGCCACTACCGGCGTCATTACCGGCACAGTCAGTGCCAGCGCCGGAGCCGGCACGTACTACTTCAACGTCTCTGCCACCGATTCCACTCCAGGCACCGCGAACTCCTACTCGCGCAACATGTCGATCACGGTTATCGGCTCCCCCATCACGCTCCCGCGCATTAATATCGGTCTGCCCGACGACGTCACCCTCGGCGACCACTACAGCTGGACTCTGTGCCCCTCCAACGGCGGCACCGCTCCTTTCTCCTGGAGCGTTGCGGGCCTGCCAACCGGCCTCTCCACCCGCAGCGGCAGTGCAGCAAGTTCCTATGTCTCCGCGGGCTGCGTTGAGATTTTCGGTGTTACTCAGGTCCCGTCCGCAACCTTTAACCCGACGATCACCATGACCGATTTAACCGGCGTCTCCACCAGCGTTCAGTTCCCGCTCCACCTCGGTGTTTTGGCTGTGAATGCGATCTCGAATGGGTCAGTCAGCATGCCGAACGGCAGCATCAACACCCCGTACAGCTACACCATCCGCGTCCTCGGTGGTACCGGCGGTTACAGTTCCTCACAGCCTGTCGCCGGGAAGCTCCCGGCTGGCCTGACCCTCAACGGTTCCACCCTTCTGGTCAGCGGCACGCCGCAGGAAAACTCCACCTTCAGCCCCATCCTCGTCTACTCGGACAATACCGGCAACACCTACCGCCGCACCACCAGCATCCAGATCACCGGCGGCAACAACACCATTCAGGTCAATGGCAGCGGCTTCAATAACTACGATCTCGGCGCCGCAGCCATCAACCAGCCGTACTCCATCTCCTTCTCGGCCTGCTGTATCCCCAACGCCCTGAACTGGACCCTGCTGTCCGGCTCTCTGCCTCCCGGCCTCACCCTCGCCACGAACGGCACCCTCAGCGGAACGCCCACCACCGCCGGACCCTACACCTTCCTGCTGAAGGCCACCGACTCCGGCAACGTGAACAACGCCGGCGTCCGTCAGTTCAAGCTCACCATCACGAATCTCTCCATTACCACCTCCAGCCTGAACTACGGCAATGCCACCGTTGCCTACAGCACCGGCCTCGCCTCCTCCGGGGGCACTGGCGCCGTCACATGGGCGCTCTTCCCCGGCAATTACCTCCCGCCCGGGCTCACCCTGTCCACCGGCGGCCTGATCTCCGGCGTCCCCACCAGCACCGGCAACTACAGCTTCACCGTCGTCGCCACCGATTCGGCCGGCACCCCGAACATCGCCTACCGCGGCTACAACCTCAACATCTATCCCTTCGGTGCCTACCCGCCGCTGACTCTCACCACCGGCCCGAACCTCAGCTACGGCCTCGGCCGGGCCGTCACGGGTCTCAGTGCCTCCGGCGGCCTTGCTCCCTACCACTACGCTCTTGCTCCCGGTGCGCCCGCCGTTCCCGGCTTCCGCGTCCAGGATGGCGCTCCGCTGCCTGTCGACTTCCAGTCCGGCACCACCGCCGGCTTCATCGGCCTCGCCGCCACGCCCGGCACCTACACCACCACCATTCGCGTAACCGACTCGCAGGCCACGCCGGCCGTGTTTGACCGCAACATCACCGTCTACATCCTGCCGATGACGACGCTCGACCAGTTCGTTCTCCCGAAGGCCACCATCAACCAGGCCTACCGCTCCGGCACCGGCTACCAGCTGACGCCAACCGGTGCGGCCGGAGCCTGGACCTTTACCGCCACCGGTGGTCTCCCCGCCGGCATGACCCTCAGCTCCACCGGTCTGCTCTCCGGTACCCCGACGGCCTCCGGGAATTTCAACATCAACTTCTCGCTCGCCAATGCCGCTGTCACCTGCCCGCAGGGTGTCACCTGCACCACTTTCGGCACAGTCCAGCTCGTGGTGGATCCGTTCAGCATCACGAACAACGGCCTGCTCACCCAGGGCACCCAGGGCACTGCTTACAACGGCCTCACCTTTGCCGCCAGCACCGCGAACTGCGGCAGTTCCTGCGCCTGGGCCGTTACTTCCAACTCCCTGCCGTCCGGGCTCAGCCTCAACGGTTCCACCGGCGCAGTCACAGGTACGCCCTCTGCCAGCGGCTACTTCCCCTTTACCATCCGCGCTCAGGGTTCCGCCGGCACCGTCACGAAGACCTTTGGCCTGAACATCGCGCCTAACACGATTTCGGGTCTGGCCATCACCACCACCATCACCTCCAGCCTCTTCGTGGGCAGCGGGTTCTCCAGCCTGTTGACCGCCTCTGGTGGCACTGCGCCCTACACCTTCTCGCTCGCCTCCGGCACCCTGCCTCCCGGTATCTCGCTCTCTGACGTCAGTCATACCGGCCCAACTCTCGGCGGCAATCTGAACCCCGGCGGCTATTACCTCTATGGCAAGGGCACCACGGCGGGCACCTACACCTTCACGGTGCAGGCGACTGACTCTTCCTCTACCCCGCTCACGGCGACCCGGGCCTTCACTCTCGTTGTCTCGCCACTATCGCTGGACTACACAGGCCTGCCCCTTAGCGGGAACAACTGCGGCACTACTACCTGTCAGGCGATGATCCTCAACCAGACTCTCAGCGGTACCGGCCAGCCCATGCTGGTCCTCGGCGGAACGGGCGTGTATAGCGCCTTCGCTCCGGCCTCCGTTTACCCCGGCCTCACAATGAATGCGGCCACCGGTACTATCACCGGCGCACCCGCCAACACCGGCAGCCAGACCACCCTCGTCACCGGCCAGGACAGCAACGGCAGCACCTTTGCCACCTTCGTCTCCATCAACCCCGGTTCCGGAGCGTCCGGCCCCACCGTCACCCTCGGAGGTTCTCCCTCCTTCGGGCAGGTTGTCGCGCTCGGCGCGTCCTCTTCCTACAATATTTCTCCCAGCGGCGGCACCGGCCCTTACACTATTTCGGCCGTCGGCACCTTGCCCCCCGGCATCCTGATCCTCCAGGGGCCCAGCCTGCCGCCCAGCTTCAACCTGAATAGCTACGGCGTTCAGGTTCAGCTCACCACGCCCGGTTCGGTTGATTTCACTCTCCAGGCGCAGGACGCCAATGGCGTCATCGGCACCCGCTCCTACCGCGTGATCGCAGCCGGTAACTCCGGTGTCATCACCAGCAATCTGCCCGATGCTCCCGTCGGCGTACCCTATTCGCAGCGGCTTTACTCCTTCGCTCCCGGAGGCGTCACCTTCACGCTCCAGACGGGTCAGTTCATGCCTCCCGGCCTGACGCTCGCTGCCAACGGCTCCATCACCGGCACACCCACTGCGCCCGGTACTTACACGGTGAACTACACCTATGGCGACGCCACGACCACAGTCGGCGGCGGATTCAATCTCAAGGTCACCGGAATCAACATCACGCCCGCCAGCCCCCTTCCCATCGCCATCGTCGGCCAGAGCTACAACACCACGCTGACGGCCACTGGCGGCGCCGGCACTGTCACCTGGACTTTCTCCGGGCTACCGAACGGCCTCAGTGCCTGCAACACCGGCGGCAACACATGTGCCATCACTGGCGTCCCGGCGCCCTCCTCGTCTCGTGCCTTCGTCACCGTCACCGCTTCAGACGGCACGTCTTCCATCTCGAAGAACTACGAACTCTATGTGAAGCAGCAGAATCCCTCGCAGCTGGATCTCACGCTCTCCAGTGTCACCATGACGGACGCCGTCGCCGGCCTCGTCTTTGTGACTCCGTTCCAGCCGAGCGGTGGCACCCCGCCCTACACCGCGGCTGTTGCTCCGGGTTCGTCATTGCCGCCCGGCGCAGCCATTCTGAATCCGCTGCCGTCGAACCTCGCTCCCGGCCAGTTCGCCATCGGCGGTTCCGTCACCACGCCCGGCCTGTACACGTTCGACATCATCATCACCGATGCCGTCGGTGCCACTATCACCCGGACCTTCACGCAGCGCGTCACGCCTCTGTTCCTCACCACCGGCAACCCGCGCAATGCAACCTCCAACGTCGCGTACAGCTACCAGTTCCAGACCGGCGGAGGCACCGCGCCCTATACCTACACGATCGCGCCCAGCAGTCCCTCGCAGTTCATGCTGCCCAGCGGTCTCACGCTTTCCTCTTCCGGCCTGCTGAGCGGCACCACCGCCTACACCGGGACCTATACCTTCATCCTGACCGTCACCGATTCCGGCGGTGCCAGCCTCACTCGCACTCTCTCGCTGACGGTCACCAACGCGTCCAACGGCGTGGTCACCACCTCCAACGCAGGCGCTACCGTCGGGACCCCCGCTTTCGGGACCCTTAACGCGTCCGGCTTCAACAACGGCGTTACCTGGTCGCTCGCTCCCGGCAGCGGGCCGCTGCCCACCGGCGGCACCCTTTCGGGCAACCAGATCACCGGTATCTTCGGTACTGCCGGAGCCTTCAACTTCGTGGTTCGCGCTACCGACAACTCCAACAGCGCGAACTTCGCCGACCGCCTCATCCGGTTTGAGATCTCGCCGGGCCAGGTCGTCTCGCCGCTCATCAACTCGGGTGCCATCCCGGTCATGCCCAGTGCCCGTGTCGGTGTCCCCTACTCCTTCACCTACAAACTGGCCGGTGGCACGCCGCCCTACACTTTTGTCGAATGGACAGGCAATCCTCTCCCGCCCGGCCTGACTCTCAGTTCTGCCGGTGTCCTTTCCGGTACCCCGACGCAGGCTGGTTTGTTCGCCCTGCGCCCCATGATTACCGATGCCGCCGGGCTCCGCCTGGTCGTCTCTTCATCCTCGCTCGCCATCACTGGCCCCACCGGTCGGCCGAATCTCTTCCCGACCAACGGTCCCATCGGTGGCACCGCCTCCGTGGGGTCGCTCTTCTCGATTCCGCTGGACCGCCTGGTCGCAGGCGTTGGCCCCTATACCTGGTCGCTTGCCTCCGGTACGCTGCCGACCGGTATGTCGATCCTGCCGGGCACGAACGGTGTCTCCAGCTACCTGGCCGGTATTCCGACTACGGCCGGATCGTACAGCTTCACGCTGAACGTCACCGACTCCGGCAGCCCGGCGCAGAGCCTGACTTACCCTGTCCAGTTCGACGTGTCGCCCCTCACGCTGACGCCCACCACGATCCCCAACGGCATCGTCGGTAATCCGTACTCGGTCAGCTTTGTCGCCTCCGGTGGCCAGACCTTCTCCATCACGCAGTTCGGTACCTCCTGCTCGTTCGCCATCAGCCCGTCTTCCATCGACGCGACTCCGGCGGGCGGCTCGGCCACCATCAACGTGATCGCCTCGGATTCCAGCTGCACCTGGCCGGCCTCCTCCGGTCTCAGTGTCGCCCTCCCCGCTGTCACTACCGGCAGCGGTCAGGCCACCATCACCATCCCGACGAACAGCAATGCGCTCGCTCAGGTCCTCACCGCCACCATCGCTGGCCAGACCCTCACGGTCAACCAGTCCGGCGCGGCCTGCACGCCCAGCCTCGGAGCCAGCGGAACCTCCATCGCTCCTGGTGGCGGCAACGGTTCGGTTTCCATCACGGCTGCTCCCGGTTGCCCGTACTCCACCATCGTCGGCCCGGCCTGGATCTCCATCACTTCGGGTGGTTCCGGTAATATTCCTGCCGGCGGCACTGCGAACCTGACGTTCTCGGTTGCGCCCAACTCCACCACCGTCACGCGCTCCGGGAACATCCTGGTCGGCGGCCAGCCCTTCCTCATCACCGAAGACGGCCTCGCCTGCTCGGTGACTCTCGATACCTCCGCGCTGCCCAGCCCGTTTGCCACGGCAGGCGGTAACGGCTCCATCGGCATCTCCGCTAACGGCCCCAACTGCGCCTGGACCGCTGTCAGTAACAGTGCGTTCGCCGCAGTCAGTCCGCCCAGCGGAACCGGCAGCAGTACCGTAACGGTCTCGCTGTCTTCCAACGCCGCCTCCGCCACCGCGCGGACCGGTTCGGTCAGCATCTCCGGTCAGAACGTCGGCATCAACCAGGCCGGCACTACCTGCACCTTCGCGCTGCGGGCTCTCTCCAGTGGTATCCCGTCGGGAGGTGGCGTCGGCAGTGTCGGGGTGATCGCTCCGGCGGCCTGCTCCTGGACCGCCGTCAGTAACGATTCGTTCCTTTCCGTCGCGTCCGGCGCCTCCTCGAACGGCACCACCGAAGTTCTCTTCGTGGCCTCGCCCAACTCCAGCGCGTCGCCCCGAATCGGCACTCTGACAATCGCGGGTCAGACCTTCACCGCGAACCAGGCCGGCGCCCCCTGCTCCTACACGCTGGGTACCTCTACCGCGACCGTCGGGTCCCCCGGCGTCGTCGGTCAGACCTTCGCGGCAACAGCCGCTGTCAGCGGGTGCAATACCAACGCCATCAGCTACTCCAGTTGGCTTACGGTAACCACCTCGTTTACTGGCGTGAACGGCACCGTCACTTACACGGCTGCCGCCAACCCGTCAGCCTCTACACGCATCGGAAACATTCAGCTCGGTGACAAGGTCTTCGTCGTCACCCAGTCCGGTGCCGCCTGTGCCTACAGCCTCAACTCCTACGGCACTGCGTACAACAAATTCGGAGGCACGGGGACCATCCTCGGGTCTCCCAACGCCCTGGGTTGTACCCCCGTCACCGGGACCACGCAACCCACCATCATTCAGCTCTCGCCACTTGGAGGGCCCAACCTAAACATCTTCAACCAGGACTACATTGTGAATCCCTTCAACTCCGTCGTGAAGGCCGTCCGCAGGGCGACCATCACCTTCGGCGGCCAGATTTTCACAGTGAAGCAGACGTCTTATTGAGGAGCGATCAGACATGACCAACATGACGCATGCGATGAGGACTCTCAAAATGAACATCCTGAACAACACTTCGAAAAAGACCTCCCTCTGGACGAGACTCGCGCTGGCCACCGTGCTGGCGGTCTCCTCCGGCCAGGGGGCCGTCCAGGGCCCGGACGCACACGGCTACACCGCGACTGACAGCGCCGTCTACAGTTTCATCGACATCTCCGGCGGAGGCGGCGGCACCAGCGTTCTGGCCGGCATTGATGACGGCGCGGCAGCACTCACCCTGCCTTTCGCCTTTAACTTCTACGGAACCAGTTACTCCATCCTCTGTGCCAGCACCAACGGCGCCGTCTACTTCACCACCGACGCTGCCAACTGCACCCAGTTCAACAACAACACCCTGTCGGATTTCGCCAACACCGATCTCAGCTCCGGTGCCACGCCCGGCGACATGCCCGCTATCTTCCCCTTCTGGAGTGATCTCTCCTTCGGGGACGCGGGTTCGGGCTCCGTCTTCTAAGCCACCATCGGTGCCGTCGGCAACCGCCGCTTCGTCATCCAGTGGGACAACGTTTTCCCCGCTGCCAGCGCCGCCAGCGTCACCTTCCAGGTGGTTCTCGCCGAAGGCACCAACTCCATCACCGTGCAGTACAAGAACGTCTCGCTCGGCGCGGGCGACCCCAATAACAAAGGTGCCAACGCTACAGTCGGCATTCGCAACGCAGCCGGTCAGACCAACAACAAGTTCGTGCAGTGGAGCTTCAACTCCGGCGTTCTCAGCGACACGATGGCCCTCGTCTTCCAGACCAGCGCCGCTCCGTCCGCTCCCACGCTGACCTCGCCGGCCGACACTGCCACCGGCGTCACCATCCCGGTTACGCTGGCCTGGAATCCGGCCCCGGCAGCCACTGCTTACGACATCTACTTCGGCACCACCAACCCGCCCAGCCTCGCCACCGCCGATCAGGTTGCGACCACGGCACCGGTGACCACCGCCGTCTCCACCACCTACTACTGGAAGATCGTGGCAAAGAACACCTCGGGCAGCACGCCGTCCGCGGTTCGCTCCTTCACCACGCAGGCCTGCTCGTACGCTCTGAGCACTTCCACCATTAACGTCATCCAGACCGGAGGTGCCGGGACCTTCAACATCACCACCCAGCCAACCTGCGGCTGGACCGTTACCGGCGCGCCCTCGTGGATCAACTTCACCGGAGGCAGCAACACCGGCACCAACTCGGGTACCTCGAACTTCAATGTCGATTCCAACCCCGGCCCGGCCCGCTCCACCACGCTCACCGTCAACGGCCAGACCGTCAGCATCAATCAGGCTGGTGTCGCGGCCGGCGGCGGAATTCCGGCCACCATCTCGTGGAGCAATCCCGCGGCCATCCCGTATGGCACCGCGCTCACTGCCGCTCAGCTGAACGCCACCGCGAACGTGCCAGGCAGCTTCCTCTACAGCCCGGGCCTCGGCGCGATCCTGAACGCCGGCCAGCAGATCCTGACCGTCACCTTCACGCCAAATCAGCAGGGCTTCATCGCCTCCACGTCCAGCGTGATCATCAACGTTCTGCCCGCTGCGCAGACCATCAGCTTCGCGCCGCTGCCCGATAAGACCACTGACGATCAGTTGTTCCCAATCGCGGCCACCGCCTCCTCGGGCCTGCCGGTTGTCTTCAGCGTTTCCTCGGGTCTCGCCACCATCACCGGCACCGGCAATACCGTGCAGATCAACGGCCCCGGCCCGATTGAAATTCAGGCCAGCCAGCCCGGCGGCGGCAACTTTGCCGCGGCCACGCCGGTTATCCAGAAGTTCAACGTGAAGCTCGGCAACGTGAAGATCTCGTCGATCCTCAATGCCGCTTCGTACGCCAACGCGGCCCTCGCGGGCAACGGCTACGCGGTCGTCTTCGGCAGCGCCTTCGCCGATAAGGACTACCTCGCATCTGGCCTCCCGCTTCCCACCACACTCGGCGGCGCATCCATCACGGTGACCGATTCCGCCGGTAAGTCCGCCCCTGCCTCGCTCTATTACGCCGGCTTCACCCAGGCGAACTTCGTGGTGCCGGAAGGCCTCGCCGGAGGCCCCGCCACCGTTGCAATCACGAACGGTTCGGGCAAGTCCGCCACCTGGGGCGTCAATATCGCTTCGGTCGCCCCGGCACTCTTCTCCAGCGATTCGAGCGGCAAGGGCGCGGCGGCTGCCGTGGTCCTCTTCGTGAACGGCGACAACGTCACCACGTCGCTGTCCTCGTCCTGCACGGTCAAGCCTCTCGTCTGCAAGCCGGTTGCGATCGATGTCAGCCAGCCCAACACGAAGGTCTACCTTAGCTTCTACGGCACCGGTATTCGCGGAGCCAGCGGAGCGAACGGCGTCACGGTTACCGTCGCGGGCCTG
>CANIHR010000057.1 GCA_947467185.1 Bryobacterales bacterium | reverse complement strand
CGCCGACTGGGACCGTCTGATCTCCGCCGGTTCCGACGCGATTATCTCCGACGATCCGGCCGGCCTGATCGCGCATTTGAAGGCAACAGGCCGGTATTAGGCCTGATAAGGGCAACGCGATACAGTAAACGACTGAATGGCAAAGAAAATCCGTTGGGGCGTTCTGGGCGTTGCAAAGATCGCTACCGTTAAGGTCATTCCCGCGATGCAGCGGGGGACACTCTGTGAAATCGCCGGGATCGCGTCACGCGACCTGACCCGGGCACAGGAGGCGGCGAAATCGCTGGGTGTTCCCAAGGCGTATGGTTCGTACGAAGACCTGTTGGCCGACCCGGATATCGACGCCATCTACAACCCCCTGCCGAATCACCTCCACGTTCCGTGGACGCGTCGGGCGGCGGAAGCCGGGAAGCATGTTCTGTGCGAGAAGCCGATTGCCCTTTCGGCCAGCGAAGCGAAGGAATTGCTGGAAGTTCGCGAAGCCCACAAGGTAAAGCTGGGCGAGGCCTTTATGGTGCATACCCATCCGCAGTGGCTGCGGGCGATTGAGATTCTGCAGTCGGGCGAGATCGGGAACCTGCGGAGCTTCAACTTCGTGTTCAGCTACAACAACCGCGACCCGAAGAATATCCGGAATCGGGCGGACATTGGCGGCGGGGCCATTATGGACATTGGTTGTTACCCGATTCACCTGTCGCGATGGATCTTTGGGGCGGAACCCAGGCGGGTGAACTGCCATATTGAGCGCGACCCCGAGTTCGGGACGGACCGGCTGGCCTCGGCGATTCTGGATTATGCGGAAGGCCAGGCGACATTCACCTGCAGCACGCAAATGAACCCCTACCAGCGGACTCTCATCATTGGCGACGCCGGCATGATCGAGGTGGAGATTCCGGTGAACGCTCCCCCGGACCAGGAAACGCACCTGGTTATCCGCGCTGGTCTGACAGCGCGAACGGAGACGATTCCGGTTTGCGACCAGTACACAGTGCAAGGCGATGCCTTCTCCCGCGCGATTCTGGAAGACACGGATGTTCCTGTTTCCATTGAAGATGGCATTCGAAACATGGCTGTAATCGACGCGCTGTTCCGGTCCGCCGACACAGACGACTGGGAAACGCCCCGCGGCTGACGCCGGGACTGGGGTCAGGGGTCCATTACACTGGAGAAAGGTCGACCGCAGCGCAAGTTGCGTACCCTGAAGTGCCAAACCTGAAGTTCCGGTACGATCACACTCCTGACCATGTCCTTTTATATTCATCCCATCAGGGAATTCGTTGTTCGTCCCTCATTACCTCCCGCTCTGGCTCGCATGCCGGAGCTGGCCACCAATATTCTGTGGGCGTGGGAAGCGCCTATCCGCAATATCTTCCGCCGTCTGGACCCGGGCCTCTGGAAAGAGGTTGGCTATAACCCCGTCGCCATGCTGGGCCGCGTTTCTCAGGCCACTTTGGAGCGCGCGGCGGCCGATTCCCGGTTTCTGGCGCAATACAACCTGGCCTGCCAGCGGTTTGACGCCGCGGTCAAGACCCCGTCGAAGGATACCGACGGCCGCCTGATCGCCTACTTCTCGGCCGAATATGGCCTGACGGAGTGCCTGCCGGTGTACTCGGGTGGTCTCGGAATTCTTTCCGGCGACCATATGAAATCGGCCAGCGATCTGGACCTGCCTCTGGTCGGCGTGGGCCTGCTGTACCAGCTGGGTTACTTCCGCCAGTTTCTGAATGCCGATGGCTGGCAGCAGGAACGGTACCTGGAAAACGACTTCTATTCACTGCCCGTGCAGCCTTCTATCGACTCGGATGGCCGTCAGCATGTGGTGCACGTACAGTTGCCTGCAGGTTCTGTCGCGATTCGGGTCTGGACCCTGGATGTTGGCCGGATCAAAATGCTGTTCCTGGATACCAACACTCCGGAAAACGAGCGGCCGGAAGATCGCGGCATCACCAGCCAGTTGTATGGTGGCGACAACGACACGCGTATCCGTCAGGAAATCGTGCTGGGTATTGGTGGCATGCGGGCGCTGGATGCGCTGGGCTACAAGCCGACCGCGTTCCATATGAACGAAGGTCACTCCGCGTTCCTCGGTGTGGAGCGGATCCGGCTGTTCATTGAACGCCAGGGCATGACGTTCGAAGAGGCGCTGGAAGCCACTCGCGTCAACAATATCTTCACCACGCACACGCCGGTTCCCGCCGGCATCGACATCTTTGATACCGGGCTGGTGCACCACTACTTCAGCCAGTATTGCCGTGATGCCGGGGTGGAGTTCAACAAGTTCGCGGGTCTGGGCCGGCGCAATCCGTCGGATACCGGCGAACCTGTCTCCATGGCCGTGATGGCGCTGAATACTTCGGCGTACCGCAACGGCGTCAGCAAGCTGCACGGCGAAGTTTCGCAGCAGATGTGGCAGTCGCTCTGGCCGAACCTGCCGGCAAGTGAGACCCCGATTGGCTGGGTGACGAACGGTGTTCACCTGCCGAGCTGGGTGAATGGCGATCTGGCCGACCTGTACGACCAGTATCTGGAGCCGGACTGGCGTAGCCGCCTTAACGACAAAGAAATGTGGAAGCTCGTCAGGGATATCCCGGACGAAGAGCTTCTGGAAGTGCACCGTCGCCGGAAACGCCGCCTGATCAGCTTCATTCGTGATCGGCAGACCGCTGCTGCGTCGCGTCGCAAGGTTGCGGCGAACGAACTGCGGTATTCGGCTGAGGTGCTGGATTCACACGCGCTGACCATCGGTTTTGCGCGTCGGTTCGCGACGTATAAACGGGCCACCCTGTTGTTCCGCGACGTGGAAAGGCTGAAGCGGATTCTCTGCAATGCGGAGCGTCCGGTGCAGATCGTGATTGCCGGCAAGGCGCACCCGAAGGACCAGCCAGGCAAGGCCTTCATCCGCGAAATCGTGCAGTTGTCGCGTGATCCCGATCTCTGGAAACACATCGTGTTCGTGGAAGATTACGACATGAAGGTGGGCCGGGAACTGGTGCAGGGCGTCGATATTTGGCTGAACAATCCGCGTCGTGGGGAAGAAGCCTGCGGCACCAGCGGCATGAAGGCGGCGATGAACGGCGTCATGAATCTCTCGATTCTGGATGGCTGGTTTGACGAAGCGTACGAGACTTCGGGTGGCTGGGCCATCGGTGACCGCGAGGAATACACCGAAGACCAGGATGCCATCCACGCCAGCAACATCTACTACTTGCTGGAAAGTGAAATCGTGCCTCTGTTCTATGCGCGCGCTGAAGGCGGACTGTCGTCCGAGTGGGCTCGCCGAATGAAGGAGTGCATCATGAACATGACTCCGGCATTCGATGCCCGCCGCATGGTGGACGATTACGATCGCAAGTACTACATTCCGTCGCATAAAAACTGGGAACACATGGCTGCCAGTGGCTTTGAAGAGGCCCGGAATCGTGCCCGGTGGACGGCTCGCGTCCGCGAACTGTGGTCGCGTGTCAGTTTTGTGGAGATGGACGCTTCGCCCTCACTTCCAGTGATGGCAGGTAAGTCCGTGAACGTGCGAACCGTACTTCATTTGGCGGGTCTTCAGCCGAACGATGTCCGGGTGGAGTGCGTGATGGGCCGGGTTGGTGCCAGCGGTGGTCTGGAAAACGGTGAGATCATCACCCTTCCGAACACTCGCGTGGACGGCGAATCAGCGACCTTCGAAAAGGAAGTGACGCCGAAGGAGACGGGCCGCCTGGGTTACGCGGTTCGCGTTAGTCCGAACCATTACGAAGACCCGATGACCCGCCCTGTTACCAGCATGATCAAGTGGGCAAACCGGTAAGACGGTACTGACAGAGGCCCGGCATTCCGAAAGGGATGACCGGGCCTTTTCTTTAGCCGCCGTTCATCACCCTTGCCATCCGGTCGATGGCTTCGTCGATCTGGTTTGGCGCGGTAAAACCGATGGTCACGGCGTCCACGCAGCCCAGGTTCATGGCGAAGCGCATGGCTTTGTCGCGATCCTCAAAATCAGTGAATCTGCCTTCGCCACAGAGCTTCATGCTGACGACGCCCATGCCCTGCGCGTGAACCTTTCTGGTGTGTTCCACTACTTCATCGACATCACCCAACTGGTTCAGGTCGTTCGTCGCAGGCGTGTCCATGCGGGTCCCGTTGTGGTTCATGCGAATCATCGCGACGTCGAGCCACTTGTTGCCCGGGATGGTGCGCAGGGCAGGGAGGCCATGGATGGAGGCTCCGTGCGCTGTGATGATCTTCTTGTCTTTGGCCGCGCTCAGGCCGTCTTTGATAGCGGCGAAATCCGTCTCCCACGTCGGTGGGCGGAGGCAGTGCAGGAGCAGGATATCGATGTAATCCGACTGCAGATGCTTGCGGAACATGTCTATCTTCTGCGGGGGCGGATCGCCCTTGGGCGGTGTCCCATACTTCGTCATGATCTTGTATGACTCGCGGGGCAAACCTTTCAGCGCAATTCCCAGCATCTCCGCCATGCCGGGGTACGTTTCCGACGTTTCGAAGAAGCGGATGCCCTTGTCGTACGCGTAGCGGACCAGGTTGGTAAAGCCGTCCTGCCCGAGCGCCCGTTGCTGGCGTCCGTTGTTCGTTCCCGTGCCGAGTGCGAGGCGCGTGACCTTCACGCCGGAGTTGCCGAGGGTAACCAGATCGGTGGCAGCGCGCTTTACCGGCGCCGACAGGATGCTCGTACCCGCAACCGCTGCGAGGGTACCAGCTTTCAGGAACTCACGTCGGTTTGCGTCTGCCATAACTTGAAGCTAACACAGCGGTCGGAGGAGGGGCGTGGGCGGCTCGGCTTACACTGGACTATGTCCTCCACGCACACGAAAACCGCTTTCGGTGTGCTGTTTTCCATCAGCCTCTGCCATTTGCTGAATGACATGAACCAATCGATGATCACGGCTTTGTACCCCGTGCTCAAGTCGAAGTTTCACCTGGATTTCTCTCAGATCGGACTGATTACGCTGGTGTACCAGATTACGGCCTCGCTGCTGCAGCCTGTAGTGGGAACCATTACGGACAAGCGCCCAACGCCATACTCGCTGGCCGGTGGCATGGCTTTCATGCTGTTGGGGCTGTTGCTGTGGTCAACCGCCGGAACGTACCACATGTTGCTGATGGCTGCGGCGATGATCGGCATGGGGTCGGCGGTGTTTCATCCCGAAGCGGCTCGGGTGGCGCGGATGGCGTCCGGCGGTAAACACGGTCTGGCTCAATCGCTGTTTCAGGTGGGCGGTAATGCGGGAACAGCGTCCGGACCTTTACTGGCGGCGTTTTTCGTGGTGCCACGAGGGCAGGGAAGTATTGCGTGGATTTCCCTCGGCGCGCTGACCGGCATCGTCATTCTGTGGCGCGTTGGCGTCTGGTACAAGGCGCATCTGGCAGAACGGGCAACACGCAAGGCGCCGGCGACGGCGGTCGCACCCCTGTCGCCACAGAAGACGATGCTTTCGATCGGTATTCTGATCGCGCTGATTTTTTCGAAGTACTTCTATCTGGCCAGCCTTTCCAGCTACTACACGTTCTACCTGATGACACGCTTTCAGGTGAATGTGCGCGATTCGCAGCTCTACCTGTTCCTGTTTCTCGGGGCGACGGCGCTCGGGACGCTTGTGGGTGGTCCGGTGGGCGACCGCATCGGGCGGAAGTACGTCATCTGGGGCTCGATCCTGGGCGTGCTCCCGTTCTCGCTGGTGCTGCCTTACGTCGGCCTGCACTGGACTGCTGTGCTTACGGTGATTATCGGCCTGATTCTGTCCTCCGCGTTCTCGGCGATTCTCGTCTATGCCCAGGAACTCGTGCCGGGGCGCATCGGCATGATCTCGGGTCTGTTCTTCGGCTTCGCGTTCGGAATGGCGGGTATCGGTGCGGCCGTCCTGGGCAAACTGGCCGACCATTCGGGCATCGTCTTCGTCTACCGGGTCTGTGCATTTCTCCCTGCCATCGGCCTGCTGACGGCGTTCCTTCCCGACCTCGAAAAACACCGCCAAAAGCCCCCCATCACGCACTAAGCGTGCTTTAATTGCAAGATATGAAAAAGCTGCTCGCACTCCTTGTGTTTGCCGCCTGTCTGCATGCGCAGTCGCCCGAAAAGACCGCGGCCATGAAGGCGGATCTGGCCGGTCAGATTGACGGCATGAAGAAGATGGCGCAGGTCATGACCGACACCGTCTTCAGCTACGGTGAACTCGGCTTCCAGGAGTTTGAAACGTCGAAGTATCTGACGGGCGTTCTGGAAAAGGAAGGCTTCAAAATCGAGCGCGGCGTTGCCGGGATTCCGACTGCCTGGGTGGCGTCGTGGGGCGAGGGCAAGCCCGTGATCTCGCTGGGGTCGGATATTGACGACATCCCGCAGGCCTCGCAGAAGCCGGGCGTGGCGTATCACGAGCCGATGATTGACGGCGCGCCGGGCCATGGTGAGGGCCACAACTCCGGGATGCCCATGAACATCATCGCGGCGCTGGCAGTCAAAAAAGTGATGGAGCGTGAGCACCTGAAAGGTACGATTCGCCTGTGGCCCGGGATCGCCGAAGAGCAGCTGGGGACCAAGGCATATTATGTCCGCGCCGGCATGTTCAAAGATGTGGACGCTGTGCTGTTTGCGCATGTGGCCAACAACCTCAACGTGACCATCGGGCCGACCACGTCGAGTGGTCTGGTTTCGGTCGAGTACATGTTCAAAGGCGAGAGCGCCCATGCCGCCGGGGCTCCCTGGCGCGGTAAGAGCGCATTGGACGCTGTGGAACTGATGGATGTGGGCTGGAACTTTCGCCGTGAGCACCTGCGACTGGCGACGCGGGTACACAACGTGATCACCAACGGCGGTGACCAGCCGAACGTGGTGCCGCCCAACGCTTCCGTCTGGTATTACTACCGGGAACTCGACTACGAGAACATCAAGAAGCTCTGGCAGATTGGCGACACCATGGCACAGGCGGCGTCGATGATGACCGATACCACCTGGACTTCGCGAGTGCTGGGCACGGCCTGGCCGGGGCATTTTAGTGTGCCGATTGGCGAAGCGATGTACCAGAACATCACGAAGGTCGGGTTGCCGCAGTGGTCGGATGACGACCAGAAGCTGGCGAAGGCCTTCCAGAAGGAAATGAAAGTTCCGGTGCGCGGTTTGGCTTCGAAAATTCCTGAACTGCGGCGGCCGCGTGTGGAAGAAGCCGATGGCGAAGAGGGGCGTGGTGCGCAGCCGACCGGCGGCGGGTCGGATGACATCGGCGACGTGTCCTGGGTGGTCCCGACCGTGACTCTGAACTATCCGTCGAATATCCCGGGCGGGCCCGGCCACAACTGGGCGAATGCCATTTCCATGGCGACTCCCATCGCGCACAAAGGCGTGATCGCGGGCGCCAAGGTGCAGGCGATGACGATGCTGGACCTGCTGACGAACCCCGACCTGGTGAAGAAAAGCTGGGATTACTTCAACAATGTGCAGACGAAGACCACGAAGTACCAGAGTCTGCTCCGGCCCGACGACAAACCCGCGATCTGGTTGAACAAGAAGATCATGGACGAGTACCGCCCGAAAATGAAGGAACTGTATTACGATTCTTCGAAGTTCGATACCTATCTGGAGCAGCTGGGCATCAAATACCCGACTGTGAAGTAGCTAGTAAACGCCGATAACATTGCCGTCCGCGTCCACGTCGATATCGTGCGCGCGGGAGGCGGCTGGCATCCCGGGCATCAGCATAATTTTGCCGGCCAGGATGACGACGAAACCTGCACCAGCGCTGAGTGCGACATCGGTCACCTGCAGCCTCCAGCCGGTGGGTGCGCCGGGAAGCTTCGGGTATCGGAGATCGAATACTGCGTCTTGGCGATACAGATCGGCAGTCCGGCGAAGCCGTTTTCCGTGAAGAGCGCGAGCTTTTTCGCGGCCAGTTCGCTGAAATCCACGCCATCGGCCCCGTAAACTTTGTCTGCCACCGCGCGGATCTTGTCTTCCAGCGACAGGTCGAGCGGATAGACCGAACGCGGCGCGGAGAGATTGCGGTCCGCCACCTCACATACGCGGTTGGCCAGTTCGATGCAACCCGCGCCCCCTTTACTGAAGGGTTCCGCGACTGCGCTGGGAGTATCAAGCGCAGCACATTTTGCGGCGATGGCCTGAATTTCACTCTCCTCATCGCCGGGGAAGTGGTTGATGGCGACGACGGCGCGGACGCCGAACGCCCGCAGGATACCGATGTGCTTTTCCAGGTTGGCGAGGCTCTGTTCCCGGAGCGAGCGGGCACTGGTGACCAGGACTGCTGCCGCCGGTTCGATGCCTGACGTGCGCATCACCAGATCGATGTACTTTTCCGCGCCCAGGTCACTGGCAAAGCCGACTTCGTTCACGACGTAATCGGCCAGGCGCAGGCCCATAGTCTGGGAAAGGACGCTGCTGGTGCCCGTGGCGATGTTGGCGAACGGGCCGATGTGCACCATAGCTGGGGTGCCTTCGCTGGTCTGCGCCAGGTTGGGCATAATGGCTTCATTCAGCAGCGCGAGCAGGGCACCAGTCACGCCGAGGCTTCCCGCGTGAATCGGTTTCCCTTCCGGTGTAAAGCCGAGGACGATGCGGCTGAGGCGCTCGCGGAGGTCTTCGCGGCTGCGGGCCAGGCCCATGATCGCCATGATTTCGGACGCTGCCGTTATGACGTAGCGTCCACGGCGTTCGGGGCCATTTCCTTTGCCCATACCGGTCGTAACCTGACGGAGGGCACGGTCGCAGATGTCGATGGTTCGGGGCCAGACAATCTGTTCGGGATCGAAATTCAGCGCGTTGCCGTCGTGGAGGTGGGTGTCGAGGACCGCCGCCAGCAGATTGTGCGCTGCAGCGATGGCGTGGAAGTCGCCGTGGAAGTGGAGGTTAATCTTTTCGGCGGGTTCGATGCGGGCCAGTCCGCCGCCGGCACCGCCACCCTTCATGCCGAAAACCGGGCCGATGGATGGTTCGCGAGAGGTAATGACAACGCGTTTACCGATGCGTTCCAGACCCTGGGTGAGGCCAATGCCGGTGACGGTTTTGCCTTCGCCCGCGGTGGTAGGAGTAGTGCCGGTGACGAGGACAAGCTTGCCACGGCGGGTATAGCTGGGGTCGTTCAGGAGTTCAAGACGGATTTTGCCGGTGACACGGCCCATGGGCTCCAGGTGTTCGTCGGCAAGACCAAGCTTCGCGGCGACCTGCTGGATAGGTAATAGATTCATGCGTGGGATACCGCTTCGAGGATAGCGTGAAGCGATTTACGCCGGGTATTGTCGGTTTAAGACTTACCTTCGGAGTGCATCTTACGCTCAACGGCGGCCATCAGGCGGGAATGCACATCCTCCGGGATGGTGCATTCCTTCATGCCTTTGTAGACGTTGATAGTTTTACGCGTGGTGTCGCAAATCACCCAGCAGTTCGGGCATTCGGCGAGATGCCGTTCCAGCTTGGCCCGGATCTCTTCGTGAGTGCGCTCGTCGAGGAAGTCAGTCAGCTCGCCGAGAAACTGTTTACATGTAAGCAAAGGCGTCATCTCCTTTGCGCTTGAAGAAACGGGTGAGTTTTTCGCGAAGTTGCAGGCGGGCCCGCAGCAGACGGCTCTTCACGGCCGGTACGCTGAGTTCCAGCGCTTCAGCAGTTTCTTCGGTAGAAAGGCCGTCCACGTCGCGAAGCGTGAAAACGGTCCGGTAAATGGGCTCGAGTTCCTCGACCGCGCCGCTCAGGATCTTGTTGAGCTCTTCGCGGGAGAACTGGACTTCCGGGTCGGGGTCCCAGGTGGCGATTTCGCGGACAACTGTGTCTTCGCCGGTGTCAATCTGTTCGTCGAGGGAGACGGTACGGTCGCTCTTACGCTTCCTCAGCTTCATCAGTGACTGATTGACAGCGATACGGACGATCCAGGTGTAAAAACGGGAATTGCCCTGAAACTGGTCGAGGTGTTCGTAGGCCTTGAGGAAGGCTTCCTGCAGAACGTCTTCCGCGTCTTCCCGGTTCTGCGTGATGTTCATGGCGAGGCGGAAGACCTTGCCTTCGTAGCGGCGGATCAGGGCGGAGAAGGCCCCACCGTCACCGGTACGGGCGCGTTCCACCAGCGCGAGCTCCTGACGAACTTCCTCGGAGATCTCTGCTATCGGTTCAATTGCGGCCGGTTCAAGAACTGCCGGTTCGACCGCTGCTGCACTTTCGGGTGACATCGTCTGCGAAGACTCATTCTCCCACGAATTGAGGGCTGCTGTCCGTGCAACCGGGGCGGAAGATCTTGATGCCCGCCCGCCGTCGCCAAAAGCGCTGGCGAACATGCCGAACCCGAAGCCATTTGCTGTGGCCTGAAATACCATACCGCTCTATGGATGCGGATCTCTATCAAAAGATTCGACTAGCGGGGCGAATTCTCTTTGGCCCACTGGTTTACCACTCGCCAGATGTACTGGCGGGTCTCGGCGTAGGGCGGGACACCATGGTATTTCTCCACCGCTGCCGGGCCGGCGTTATAGGCGGCGAGGGCCAGCAGGACCTGGTCGGGATTGCCTTCGTAGCGGGCGAGCAGGTCGTGGAGGTATTTAGCTCCTCCCAGCGCGTTTTGTTCGGGGTCATGCGGGTTTACGCCCAGGAAGCGAGCGGTATCCGGCATCAGCTGCATCAGGCCGATAGCGCCCTTCGGGGAGAGCGCGTGGGGCTGGAAACCGGATTCGGCACGCATCACGGACCGGACAAAAGCTTCGGGGAGGGCGAAAGCGTGGGCTGCCGCCGAGGCCATCTCGAGAGGCGTTTTGGGTGCGGCTGGGGGCGGTACAGGGGCGGGGGCCTGCGGTTTGGCAGACGGTTCCGGCGTGGACGCGGGGATTCCGTCGTCTTCAAAGCGAACGATCAAAGCTGCAGGAAGCGTCGTCTCGCCACCTTTATGGATGAGGCGAATGCGGGCTCCGTCGGTCTCGTGGCGGTCGGCGGGTAACTGGGAGCCGTTGGTCAGAATCGCGAACTCACCGGCGTGCAGGGGCAAGGTCGCGAACGCGACAAGGACGCCGATAATATGGAGAGACGTTCTCATGCCCCAATATTCAGTGACGTATCTCGAGTGCAGTGTGTGCACCAAAATCTTTCCCGCCGGCGTGGCGCACAATCTTTGCGATTGCGGTGGCCCCCTGCTGGTCCGCTACAACCTGGATCAGGTGAAGGAGTCCTGGTCACGAGACATTCCCGCTTCGGCTCCCAACAGCATGTGGCGTTACGCCCCGGTGCTGCCGGTTGCCTCTACAGCCAATATTGTCTCACTGGGCGAGGGTATGACGCCACTGCTGACCACCTCGCGGACGGGCAAGCGAATCGGCGCCAATCACCTGATGGTGAAGGACGAGGGCCTGAATCCTACGGGCTCGTTCAAGGCTCGCGGCCTCTCCTGCGCGGTTTCCATGTGTGTGGAACTGGGACTGCGCCGTCTGGCGATTCCTTCGGCGGGCAATGCGGCGAGCGCGCTGGCGGCGTATGCGGCGGCAGCCGGTGTGGAAGCTAACATTTTCATGCCGCAGGATGTTCCCCAGTCGAACTTTATTGAATGCAAGGCCTACGGCGCGAACGTGACGCTGGTGGATGGTCTGATCAGCGATTGCGGCCGGATTGTCGGCGAACGCAAGGCCGCCGAGGGCTGGTTTGAGATTTCGACCCTGAAAGAACCGTACCGCATCGAAGGCAAGAAGACGATGGGGTACGAAGTGGCTGAGCAATTGGGTTGGGAACTGCCGGACGTGATTTTCTACCCGACTGGTGGTGGCGTCGGCATGATCGGCATGTGGAAGGCCTTCGCTGAGATGGAGGCGATGGGCTGGATCGGGAGCAAACGCCCGAAGATGATCGCGGTTCAGGCGGAAGGTTGCCAGCCGGTGGTGCGCGCGCTGCAGGAAGGTGCTGAAGTCAGCCGGTTCTGGGAGGATGCTTCGACCGTATCGGCCGGTTTGCGCGTGCCGAAGCCCCTGGGCGACCGTTTGACTCTGCGGGCTGTGCGCGAGAGCGGCGGGACGGCGATTGCGGTGTCGGATCGCGACACGATTGAGGCCGGAATCCGCTTTGCCAGCGAAGAAGGCATGTTCGCGGCCCCGGAAGGCGCGGCTTGTATCGCGGCTGCGGAACGGCTGATCGCCGAAGGCTTCCTGAAGGCTGATGACCGGATCGTGATCTACAACACGGGGTCGGGCCTCAAGTATCTGGAAGCGTATTCGACCCGGTTCCCCCGCGATGCTGAGGGTGAAACCGGGAAACTGGGCGGTTTGATTACTCCTCGGTAGGCGTAACTATGCGCAGGATCGCTCTCGCCGTTTGTCTCCTTTGCGTGCTGGTTTCTTCAAGCTCAATCGCGCAGGTGCGTCCCCGGATCACCGGCTTTTTCAGTGACATGCGGTTGAACGGGGAAACGGGTGATGTGCTGGGGACCGAAATCTGGATAGTTTATGCTCGAAATCGCTACTGGGCAACTGTCCAAATGGCTGAGGGTTCCCCTGAGCGACCAGTTGTTGTTCCGGTAGAGGTGACTGGTTCCAGAATCCGGTTCGTTGTTCCGATGGAGGTTAATTATGGTGATGGGTCGCGCGCGCCCGACCTTATGCTCGTTTTTGAAGGGAGAGTGACCGGCGTTGGCTTGACCGGGAAGTTTAACGGCAATCCGATCACTCTCAAACGAAGTCGGAGCTACTGGGAGTAGCTGCTTGTCCACGCGAACCACATCAGCTTTGTAGACTGATTCCTATGAAGAAACTGGCTGGCGGGCACAATGGGGTTCCGTGGCGGAGTCATGAAATCAGCCGTATTGAGGCGTTGAGCGATGCGATCTTCGCATTCGCAGTCACCTTGCTGGTGGTCGCGCTCGAAGTCCCGCAGACATTTTCCGAGCTTTGGGAGAAGATGCACGGCTTCCTCGCCTTCGCCATCAGCTTCGCTCTCCTGTTCCAGGTCTGGTATTCCCAACACGTCTTTTTCCGTCGCTATGGCCTGCAGGACGTGATGACTCTCGCCCTCAACGGAGTCCTGCTCTTCCTGGTTCTGTTCTATATGTATCCCCTGAAGTTCCTGTTCGCCATGCTGGTCGGCGAGGTTTTCGGGGGCGGCGCGGTCGTCCATCTGGCCGACGGTCGAACCGAGCGGATGCTGGCGAACGCCGGCGAAGCCCACACCATGATGCTGATCTACGCCCTCGGGTTCGGTGCAATCTTTGGCGTCTTCGTCCTGCTTTATGCTCATGCACTGAAAATGAGTGATGATCTTGGGCTGAGCGACGTGGAAGTTTTCGACGCGAAAGCCAGCCTTTGGGGCTACGCGCTGATGGTCGGTGTCGCGATTTTGTCGATTTTAGTTCTGGAAGTGACTGGTTCGGCGGGCCTGGCGGGTCTGGTCTACATCCTGACCGGCGTCTCCCAGGCGATCTTCTGGCGTCTTAGCTTTGCCAAACGAAAGCGCCTGCTGCCCCACGCTCCCAGATCATAAAGCTGTCGCCGAAGTGCCGCCTTTTCAAGGGAGTAACCTTTGATGGTGAAAATGAGGGCGGATGTTGTACACTGTAAGTTTACTCCCCCAGGAATTAAGAGACACGAATGCCTAAACGTACTTTCCAACCGAACAACCGTCGTCGCGCGAAAACCCACGGTTTTCGGACCCGCATGAAGACTGCTGATGGCCGCGCTGTGATTTCGCGCCGTCGCGCCATTGGCCGCAAGAAACTGACCGTTAGCTCGGAAATGTAATCCGGCTTCCGGGGTGAAGCATCTTTCGGGTTCACACCCAGCCACACGGGGAACCCATATTTCTACCCCTCCACAATACGGCTTTCCCAAAAGTGTCCGGCTGCTTCGATCCAGCGATTTCCGCAAAGTCTACGATAACGGGACGCGTCACACTTGTCCCTTTTTCGCAGCGTTCTGCGTTGCTGGCTCCGAAGGGTCGGGCATTTCTATTGGTTTCACGACACCCCGGGCACTTGGTAAAGCGGTTGTCCGCAACCGCATCCGGCGACGCGTCCGTGAAGCTGTTCGCCTCGAATTGGCTGGGTTGAGTGCCGAGTGGTCAATCGTCTTCAATCCCCGCAAACGAACGCTGGAATGCACTCTGCCCGAACTCCGGGCGGAAGTAAAACGTCTTTTCGTCAGGTGCAGCAAAAAGTCTCCCACGCCACCGGAAAAGCAATTGGAATCCTCCTCAGGGGCTACAAACTCCTGATCTCTCCCCTCCTTCCATCCGCCTGCCGTTTCCATCCGACCTGTTCGGAATACATGCGTCAGGCAGTCGAAATCCATGGGCCGGCGCAAGGTGTCTGGCTCGGCCTGAAGCGGCTCGGCCGCTGTCATCCATTTCATGAAGGCGGGTCTGACCCCGTCCCGCGCTGAGGGAATCGCAATTAATCAATGAGCTCACCCACACCACCTAAAAAAGAACTATCCAGCGAAATACGCATGGTCCTTGCGTTCGCGCTGATGGGCATCATTCTGTTCGGTACCCAGTATCTGTATAAAAAACTGGGCTATGCGACGCCTGGGGCGACCGAGACGAAGGCGCAGACCAAGGCTCCGGCTGCGGCGAAGAAGCCATCGGATTCAAAACCCACCATTGACGCATCGCTCGCGGCGGGTGGCCCGGATGCGGTCTCGCAGCCTGTGGTGGCGCAGAACGAGTCGGAGTTTGTTCTCGACACTGCCGTCTATCACATTGTGTTCACGAACCGTGGCGCGGCGGTCAAGAGCTGGACGCTGCGGCGCTTCGACGACAGCCATGGCAATCCTCTGGAACTGGTGAACAGCAAGGCGGCTTCGAAAGTCGGGCTGCCCTTTACAGTGCGTTTCCGCCAGACTGGTCCTACGTCGGACTTGAATGCGGCCCTCTGGGTGGCGCATCCGGCAGCCGACGGTCTGGGTATCACTTACGAATTCTCCGACGGCCAGACGCTGGCGTCCAAGACTTTTGCCTTCACCAAAGATGGCTATCTGGTGCAGTTCGCGGACGAAGTGAAAGTCAACGGCGCGGGCCTGCCTCACCTGGTGCAGTGGCGTGGTGGTTTCGGCGACATGGCAGTCGACTCGCCGGAAGCGCATCAGGCGATGATCCATTACGACCTGAGCAGCAACAAACTGGTTTCCGAACCGGCCAAGACGGCCAAGAATGGTCCGCTGCCGGTTGATGGGAACTTCTCGTTCGCGGGTATTGAAGACGCTTATTTTACCGCTGTTTTCCTGTCGCCTCTCAGCAATCAATTGCAGACGACGATGTTCAGCGATAACGTCGGCACCTACGTAAAGGCGGAGGAACTTCCGTTCCCGGGTATCGCGGTGGGTGGTGAAGGCCGGAATCAGCTGGGCTTGTTTGTGGGGCCGAAGCAGCTGAGCGAACTGCAGGCGGTCAATCCGAAGCTGGCGAACGTGATTGACTGGGGCTGGTTTGGTCTGATCGCGAAGCCGCTCTTCCTGGTGCTTCAGTGGATGAATGCCGGTTACGTTCACAACTACGGCTGGGCCATTATCCTGCTGACCGTAGGCATCAACGTGGCCATGTTCCCGCTCAAGCTGGCGAACCTGAAGTCCATGCGGAAAATGCAGGCTCTGCAGCCGGAACTCAACAAGATCAACGAACGCTATAAGGGTCTTTCGATGACGGACCCGAAGGCTCAGAACAAGCAGCAGGAAACGATGGATCTGTACAAGAAGCATGGCGTGAACCCGATGGGTGGTTGCCTGCCGATGCTGATCCAGTTGCCCTTCCTGTACGCGTTCTACAAGGTACTGTCAGTGACGGTGGAACTGCGGCACGCCGAGTGGCTCTGGGTACACGATCTTTCGCAGCCCGAACAACTGGCTATCCGCATGCTGCCCATCATCATGGTGGCGTCCAGCTTCCTGATGCAGAAGATGACGCCCATGGCGGGCGGTGACCCGGCGCAGCAAAAAGTGATGCAGTTTATGCCTCTGATGTGGGGCTACTTCTTCTGGTCGGCTTCCTCCGGACTGGTGTTATACTGGCTAACCAGCAACGTGGTTGGCATCGCCCAGCAGTGGTTTTTCAACAAAACGGCCCCGCTGAACACGGTATTGAAAACCCCAGCAATTACTTCGAGGGACGGGAAGAAAAAGGCTTGACGACAAAGTATTCGGTTCACGAAACCGGACCGCGCATCGAAGCGTTCCTCAATCAAATCATCACCAGCGCAGGTTTTGATCTTACGTTTAAGATCGGACCGGGCGACCAGAGCAACCCCGAGTTTGAGAACCCGGATCTGGTGGTGCAGTTCCACGGCGGCGATATCGACATGCTGCTGGCCAACAAGGCTGAACTGTTGCTGGCTTTGGAACTGGTCACCATGGAGTTGCTCCGTATGCACTCCGACGATCATTCGCGGATTTCCTTCGATGCGAACGACTACCGGGCCCTGCGGTTTGAAGAATTGCGCAGCAGTGCTATCGATGCTGCCGAACGCGTGAAGCATACCGGGAACTACTTCCGGTTTAACCCGATGAACAGCCGGGAACGGCGTCTGATCCATATTGCTCTTCGGAACGAACCCGCCGTTCGCAGCGAAAGCTGTGGCACGGGGCCGCAGCGTGGTGTGGTGATTTATCCGGCCAGCATGGCTTCCATTCCGGACCTGCCGCCTCTGCCGCGTCCGGTGACCCATGGTTTTGCGGATGGTCCGCGTCCGGAACGCCCCGGTGGTGATCGGCGCGATGATCGCCGTGGTGGTGGTCGCCCGGGTGGCGGTCGTCCCGGCGGCGGTGGACGCCCTGGCGGTCGTCCGGGTGGCGGTGGTCGTCCCGGTGGTGGTGGACGCGACCGTGGTCCGCGTGGTCCCCGCTAGCCTTTCGGCTTGAATTTACAAGACACAATAGCTGCAATCTCGACTCCGCCCGGTCATGGCGGAATCGGCATCGTGCGTGTTTCCGGGCCTTTGGCTGCGGAGGTGGCGCGATCGATTTGCCGTTTGACGGGAGATCTGCGGCCATGGTCCGCAACGCTGGGTAGTCTGCTGGATGTTGGCGGGCAGGTGGTGGACGAAGTCGTGGTCACGTACTTCGCAAAGCCCCGTTCTTACACGGCAGAAGACGTGATTGAAATCGCCTGCCACGGCGCACCGGTGATTCTGCGGCATTGCCTGGATCGTGCGGTCTCCGCAGGTGCGCGTCTGGCGGAACCGGGTGAGTTCACGCTGCGTGCGGTGGTGAATGGCCGCATCGATCTGCCACAGGCGGAAGGTGTGCGTGACCTGATCGCAGCCACCACGCTGTATCAGGCGCGGATTGCGGCGCAACAGACCCAGGGCGCGGTGTCGCGTCGACTCGCTCCGGTCAAGGCGCAGCTCATTGAACTCATCGCCCTGATGGAAGCCGGCATTGACTTCGCTGAAGACGATATCAGCGTGGCCCCGTCTGCGGAATTACTGCGTCGTCTGGACCCGATCCTCTCGCAGACCGGCGCCCTGGCCCGTAGCTTCATCTACGGCAACCTGGTGCGCGAAGGCTTCTCACTGGCGATTGTTGGGGTGCCGAATGCGGGGAAGAGCAGCCTGTTTAACGCCCTGCTGGAACAGGATCGGGCGATTGTGACCGAGATCGCAGGTACGACCCGTGATCTGGTTTCCGAGACGGCTGAGATCTGCGGGATTCCGGTGCGCCTGGTGGATACGGCAGGGATTCGGGAGTCGGAAGAGCGCGTCGAAAAGCTGGGCATCGAGAAGAGCTACGAGGCGATGGCCGATGCCGACTTAACCCTGGTGGTGGTCGATGGCACGCTTGACCGGGATACGGAGCTAATCGACAAAGCGCGTTCACAGGGGCGGTACCTGATCGCGGCGAACAAGTGCGATCTGCCGGGTTTCCGGACGCATGATGGGGAACTGGCGGTATCGGCGGTCACGGGGCAGGGAATCGCGGAACTGCGGGAGGCCATTGTGGATACCCTGGCCCCGCGTGGGGAGCTGGAGCTGTCGGGCGGCTTCATCACCAGTCTGCGGCAGCAGCAACTGTTGCGGGATGCTGCCATGCTGCTTGCCAGTGCGCGGGAGGCAATTGTCGATGCCCTGCCGCACGAGGTGATCATGATTCACCTCGATGGGGCGCTGCAGTCACTGGGCGCGATTGCCGGAGCTACCAGCGCTGATGACATCCTGAATCGCATTTTCTCGACGTTCTGTATCGGGAAGTAGATCAGAACCGAGCCTTTTCAGCCACTTCAGCCACGCGGGTATCCCGCGATGGCATCAGCGGAACTGATCACGCTGAGTCTTGGTGACCCGCCCCCATGCATCTCGCCTTGAGGCCACGACAGTTCCCAGTAGCGCCCGTCCGCTGGATCAAGGTAGAGGACTCTCCAATTTTCGCTGGCGATCAATTCCAGGTACGTTGACGTTAGTTTGTCGATCCGTTCGCAGACTTGATCGGCGAGCATGATTCTACCGTCAAAGATCCACGTTCCTCGAAGTTCATATTCTGTCGGGGCCAGGTTCATCTGATGCCTAGTACTTCAGTTCGACCACAATCACCTCGATCGCGTGATCCAGCGTGTTGATTTCGCTGTGCCTCGCGGGGCCGCCCTGCAGGATTTCCCCGGCCTTGTGCGGTGTCTCATCCACCTTGCCGTCAGCGCTGGTAACCCGGGTCTTCGAGTTCGTCAGGTACAGCATGATGCGGTTTAGCTGGTGCTCATGAAGCGGTGCGCCATCGTGAGCTCCGAATCGGACGCGGATAACCCGGACCTGGTCGTTCTCGAACTCCAGCTTGTAGTGCTTCGGGTCCACCTTCAAGGTATCGAGTTCGGTCGTTACCTTCTTTCCCGCCCCCGGCTTCTTGAGTTCAATCTCGACAATGCCAACGGGCTTGTCCGTGGAAACTGTGGAGGAATGGGCGCCCCCGCCCGGTGTCCAGATGACCTGGTTGTCTTTGAATTTCAGGACGGATTTCTTCCCGCCCTCGAATTCGACGTCCAGTGCGCCCGCATTGCGGTAGAGAATCACCCGGTTGGGCTTGTGCTCATGCATATGCCCCTTTTCATGGGGCTGCACCACCACGTCCAACACGCGGACATCGTCGTTATCAATGGGCGTTTTCACCGTCTCGGTGGCGAACAGGAATCCGCAGGCGGTTGCGGCGATCAGGAAGGGCGTGAGGCGCATGCGAGGGATTCTCGCACGGTTCACCCGGCCTGCACAAGGGAAACTGCGTGGACCGAGCCGCGCGGTGACCATTCGCGGATCCTGGTGGCGCAAAACAGGGCTAAGGTCGGTGTTCCGACCGCTGCCGCCAGGTGCGAAATCCCGGAATCGTTGCCCATGTAAACCTTCGCACCAGCCAGCCAGCACGCGAGGTCGTACAGGTCCGGGATACGGATCGCCCCGTCGAGCTCCTCCTCGGGTCCGGCAAGCCAATGGACGGGCATGTGCCGCGCCAGGCGGTCCGCATGTTGCCGAAACAAGGCAAGGGGCAGGCGTTTGGCCGGACTGCTGGCAAACGGGTGGATAGTCGCAAATGTCCGGGAGACCGCAGGGCAGGGAATCGAGGGATTCCACGGAAGGTTGTCTGCCCCCAACTGCCGAGCCTGCTGGTTGTAGAACGCAGTGGCATGGATTCCGGCGTCCGGCAGCGCCTTCAAAAACGTGACAGGGAGACCCAGCCGCTCCATCACTTCTCGCCCGGTCCCCGACCACGAAATGATGGAATCAAAGCCACTTAACCGCGCCACAACATCATCTGCAGGCAGGAAACCCAGGCGGCTCAGCCCGGAGTTCCCCAGCGAAATTGCCCGATCCGCAAAACGTGCCAGAGGAACATTCTGTTCCGCGCACCAAACCTCTGTGTAGTCGCCACGGAGCCCTTCCAGCGCGGGCAAACTCAGGACAAAATCGCCGATGGCGCCTGGGCGGATCAAAAGTCGACGCATCGTTGGGCAACTGGATTGAATCTCTAATTGTAAGATAGATTTTGTTGGGATTCCCCATGTCACATGACCTAATCGGCAATATCGGCAATACGCCACTGCTGCGTCTCAACAAGATTGCGGTCGGATTGCCGGGTATTGAGATCTACGGCAAGGCCGAGTATTTCAACCCTGGGGGCTCTGTGAAAGACCGCCCGGCGCTCAACATGATCCTCGAAGGCGAACGGTCGGGCGCAATGACTTCGGGCAAGGTTCTGATCGATTCCACCAGCGGCAACACCGGTATCGCTTATGCCATGATCGGCGCGGCGCGAGGCTACAAGGTGAAGCTCTGCCTGCCGAAGAACGCTTCCCCGGAACGCAAGCGCATCCTCAAGGCCTACGGTGCGGAACTGGTTCTCACAGCCGCCGAAGAGGGTTCAGACGGTGCCATCCGCCGGGTCCGGGAGATTTACAACGCCGACCCCGACCGCTACTTCTACCCCGATCAGTACAGCAACGATGCCAACTGGCGCGCGCACTTCAACACCACAGGCCCCGAAATCATCGCGCAGACCGAAGGCCGCATCACGCACTTTGTGGCGCTGTTGGGCACCAGCGGCACCTTCGTGGGTACCTCGCGGCGATTGCAGCAGGATGTCCCGGGCGTCGAATGCATCTCCGCTCAGCCAGCGACGGGCTTCCACGGCCTGGAAGGCACGAAGCACATGCCGACCGCCATCGTGCCGAAGATTTACGACGACCAGATTGCCAGCCGGAACCTCTGGATCGATACCGAAGATGCCTATAAAATGGTGAGGCGACTGGCGCGCGAAGAGGGCGTGCTCGTTGGCATTTCGGCGGGTGGCAATGTCTGCGCGGCGCTCACCGTGGCGCGCGAACTGCACGCGCAAGGCAAAACCGGCGTCATCGTGACCGTGCTCTGCGATGGCGCGGATAAGTATTTGAGCGAACACTTCTGGGATGATCCCGAAATGGATGTTGACTCATGGTCCATATAGAACGCGCGCCGTGGCGCGAGATGGTTAATCACGCGCAGGCTGTTTATCCGAATGAATGCTGTGGCGCCATGATCGGCACCATCGACGGTGATAAGAAGGTCGTAACCGTTGCTATGATGCTCGACAACGTCTCGCAGGGTTCACAGGCGGCTCGTTACGAGCTTCGCCCGGAAGACTTACTGAAGGCTGATCGCGAGGCCCGCACGCGCGGTCTCGACCTGATCGGTATCTATCACTCACACCCTGATTGCGGCGCGTATTTTTCAGAAACCGATCTGAAAAATTCCTGCCCCTGGTATTCGTTCGTCGTATTGTCGGTCCAGAATGGATCGTTCGATCACGCGAACAGCTGGCTGCCGAACGCAGAACAGACACACGCTGAAAAAGAGGAACTTACATGGCCCGAATCTTAATCCCGACTCCCCTGCGGCAGTTTGCGGAGAAAAACGACACTGTTGAACTGCCCGGCGCGACCGTTGGCGAAGTCCTGGGGGCGCTCACCGCGAAATACCCCGACCTGAAGAAGAATCTCTACAACGACGAAGGCAAACTGCGCAGCTTCGTGAACGTGTATCTCAACGACGAAGATATCCGTTACACGGGCAAGGATGCGACGGCGGTTGTTGACAGCGACGTCCTCTCCATCGTGCCCAGCATTGCAGGTGGAAAGAATGTCCGCTGAAGTATCTCTTTCAAAAGACGAGATTCTCCGCTATAGCCGCCACCTGATCATGCCCGAAGTGGGCATGGAAGGTCAGTTGAAACTGAAGCAGGCGAGCGTGTTGCTCGTTGGTACCGGTGGACTGGGCGCTCCGCTCGCACTGTACCTTGCCGCGGCGGGGATTGGCCGGATTGGCCTCGTCGATTTCGACGTGGTCGACTACACCAACCTGCAGCGTCAGGTGATCCACGGCACGAAGGACGTGGGCCGTCCCAAGATCGACTCGGCTATCGAGAGCATGAAGGACATCAACCCCTTTGTGCAGCTGGACCGTCACGAAGTGGCGCTCACCAGCGAGAACGCTCTCGACATTATCAAGGACTACGATTACGTGGTCGATGGCACCGACAACTTCCCCACGCGTTATTTGGTGAACGATGCCTGCGTGCTGCTCGGCAAGCCGAATATCTATGGCTCGATCTTCCGTTTTGAGGGTCAGTCCACTGTGTTCGCATACGAGGGTGGACCCTGCTATCGCTGCCTCTATCCCGAGCCGCCTCCCCCGGGTCTGGTTCCCAGCTGCGCCGAAGGTGGCGTTCTCGGTATCCTGCCGGGCGTGATTGGCCTGATTCAGGCGACGGAAACCGTGAAGCTGATTCTGGGCGCCGGCCAGCCGCTTGTCGGCCGTCTGCTGCTCTACGATGCTCTCGGCATGAAGTTCCGCGAACTGAAGCTCCGGAAGAACCCCGAGTGCCCGATCTGCGGTGACCATCGCACCATCACTGAACTTATTGACTACCATCAATTCTGTGGCGTACCCCAACAGGCCGCAGTGGAGACTCCTGTGAATACATCCGGTGAAATTCAACCGACCGAAGTGAAAGCGATGCAGGACCGGGGCGACAAGTTCGTTTTGGTTGACGTTCGCGAACCACACGAATACCAGATCGCACGCATTCCGGGTTCGATTCTGATCCCTGTGGGTGATGTTGCGAAGCGGTTGGGTGAACTCAATCCGGCCGATGAAATAGTGATGCATTGCAAAATGGGCGGACGCAGCGCGAAGGCGTGCGACATCCTGCGGGCGAACGGCTTCACGAAGGTCCTCAACATGACGGGCGGGATCACCAAGTGGAGCGATACGGTCGATCCCAGCGTTTCGAAGTACTAGCTTCAGGCCGGGTTCATG